>MEQK01000154.1 GCA_001770175.1 Bdellovibrionales bacterium RIFOXYD1_FULL_55_31
AAAGCAAAAGAGAACCATTTCCAGCCTTTCTGCTGTATAATCGCGAAATGTTGAGAAAACCTCTCCACCGCTTCTTTGGCCTGTTCCTCCTGGGCCTGACCATTCATTTGATCGCCCGGCGAGGTCTCGAAGGCGATACCCACGTCATGCTCGACAATGTACAGGGGGCTTTGGCCTGCGTACGCGAAGGCCAATGGTCCAATTGCTCCGAAGCGGGCCAGTTCGGGCTTTTTCAGTTCTTGCCGGCTTTTCTTCTCACCGCGCTCGGCTTGAGCAAGTCGGCCGTGATGCACGTCCTCGCTTATTTAAGCTTTTCCGGGTTCTTTCTTTCACTCTATCTGATGTACCGTGGCTTACGCGTGCGCAGCCGTTCGGTCGCGATTTTAGGACTTTTCGTTCTCTTGAGCGGTTATGACCTCTGGTATGCGAACTCCTCGTTTGCCGAAATGGGCTCGGCCTTCTTTATCCTGGCTTTGGCGTTCGTTCTCGTCGTGCCGTTTCCCGCGGGTAAAAAGATACTGCTTTCTTCTCTGCTTCTATTCGTTTCGGCCCTGACGAAAGAAACAGCTCTCCCCTTTTTATGGGTAATCGTGGGTCTGGGGCTCTGGGTTGGAAAGCATTCGATGCGGGAAAAAGGCCTGCTCCTCCTTTGCGCGACGCTGAGTTCGGTTCTCGCGATCGCGGCTATCGTCGGTTTCAACTACTTTCGCTTCGGAAAACCCTATAACTTGCTCTATCTCGATCCGGCTTTCATTGTCCCCACCCTGTCTCTTCAAGTCAGCCTATTCTTCGGACTTTGGTTCTCGCCGAGCGGAGGCGTCGCCTTCTTTTGGCCGTCTTTTTTTCTCCTGTTTCCTGTCACTCTCTGGCTGATTCGCCGAAATTCCCGGAATTTCCGGAATTGCTTGAAAAACGGCATCGTTCTGGCCGGAATCGGCGCTCTGCTCGCCCTGCTATCGTTCGGTTTCGCGCGCTGGTGGTCGCCATTCGGCTGGGCGGCCTGGGGCCCGCGGCTTCTCCTTCCCTGGTTGCCAGTCAGTGCTTTTCTTCTGCTCTTTACCTATGCGGATGAATTTCAGGCGGGGCTTGCGAGGCTGGGCCAGAACGCCGGACGGTTTTGGATTGCCGGTACGCTCATCGTAGCCGCGAGCTTCCCCCAATTCGCTATCCTGACCAACAGACCTATGATCGCGAAGGTCATCGAAGGGCACGCAGCGGTTTGCGCCGACATTCATGAAAATATCGGCATCTATTACGATTGCCTTTTAGCGGCGGTCTGGCCAAAACGCTGGGGAATTCTGGAACTTTATCGCATCTGGCCAAGGCCCGAGTTATTCATCACCTCGCTTCTTTACAGTGCGTTCTTATTGCTCATGCTTCAGGCTTTGCGAACCACCAGGGAATCCTGAAGTTCCACCGCGGAAAATTCCTCTTGAACTCTGCAGAAGGTCATTTATTCTTTCTGTCATGGAAACCCAAAACACCCTCACCCCGCCCCCCGCCACCGCCGATATGTCTTTTCGCCAGCTCGTGAATGAGCGCCGCAGCGTTCGTTCATTTTTGCCCGAACGTATCCCGAGCGATGTCATGCAGGACTGTTTCGACATGGCCATTCTCGCCCCCAGCGTCTCAAATCTGCAGCCCTGGCAGTTTTACTGGGTGAAGTCTGATAAAAATCGCGAAGAGATGCGGGACCTCTGCATGCGTCAGGAGGCAGCGAATACCGCGGCTGAATTCGTGGTCTGCGTCGGTAGGACCGGCCTTTGGCGTAAGTACGCAAAACTGATCATTCAGCAGATGGAAGAGGCCCAGCTCGACCTCCCGAAACCTTTTGATATTTACTATCACAAGATCGTCCCCATCTCTTACACGCTCGGCCCTTTGAGCATCCTCGGATACCTTCGAGAGTTTCTTTTTTGGGCCATTCGGGTTTTCAGACCCATGTCACACACCCCGAAAAACCGATCTGAGATGCGGGCTTGGGCAATCAAATCGACCAGTCTCGCTTGCCAGAATTTCATGTTGGCTCTTCGCGCTCACGGCTACGACACCTGCGCCCTGGATGGGTTTGACCCCACAAGAATAAAACGTATGCTCAAGCTGCCGCGGGACGCCGTGATTGTGATGGTCATCACTGCCGGAAAACGCGCTCCCGATGACGTCAGATTCGGGCCGCGACTTCGTCTGGGCCGCGAAAATTTCGTTTTCGAAGCGTAGCTGAACGATCCTACTGTTTCGAAATTCTGATGATGACGTCTTTTTCGGGAGGACAATCCGCTCTCGAGTCGCAATTGCTCGTGGTAACGTAGAGGTAACCATCGGGACCCTGCTGCACGTCCCTGAGGCGTCCGTATCCGGACGGACGCTCCCCGGAAAGATAGACCTCGTGGGACGAAAACCCGAGTGATCCGGATCGAATCACAAGGCGGTGAAGGTGTGTGGAGCCAAGCGTGCCCATAATGAAATTGCCACGCCACTCGGGAATCTTATCGCCGCGATACATGGCCCCTCCCCCTGGAGGCACTGCCGATTTCCACGAAATCGCGGGTCGCACCTTTCCGGCACTGGTCTGACAGCCCGTCACCGTCGGCCAGCCCAGGTTGTTCCCGGCCATCGCGAAATTCACTTCGTCACGTCCCGTTTGCCCGAGATCCCCCGAAGGGCCGTGATCTGCCACAATCAAAGTCGATCGATCCAACCAGTCAAACGCCTGCGAATTCCGGATCCCGGAAATATATACGGGGCTTCCGGGCATCGGATTGTCGCTCGGAACACCTCCCTCTGGCGTGATGCGCAGGATCTTCCCGGAGAGGCTCTCGCTGCTCTGTGCCCGGTTAGGTACGCCGGCATCTCCGGTGCTGACGTACAGCATTCCGTCCGGGCCAAACCGGAGACGTCCTCCGTCGTGAACGGGAGAAGCCGGAATCCCGTCCAGAACCACGCGATCCAATGTCGCGGCTCGATGATTCATCGAAAGGCGATAGCGGCTGACGCGATTGATCGCATCGCCTCCGCTATTTGCAATCGTGTGGTAAACGTAAAAAAATGAATTCTCCGCGAAACGCGGATGAATCGCCAATCCGAGAAGACCGCCTTCTCCGATCTCTTCGAGCGCGAGCTCAAGGACGGGGGCACCTTGTAGCACGCCGTTCCGGATCAGGCGCACACGGCCCGGCCGCTCCGTCACGAGCCAGTCGCCACTCGGGAGGAACGCGAGCGCCCAGGGCACCTCGAGGCCGTTCACGACGACTTCCGCCCGGATCGACACCGTGCCCGAGGGGCCGAAACCATTCTCAACGAATATGCAGGAATCTCTGGCCCCATCGGCGACCTGCGCGAGATTCGTCGCAAAACGGGGCCCGGCCAGGAAAACGGCTGACCCGATGGAAAGAGCAATGATAATGAAGATCGTCGAGAAAGACATGGCAGTCCGTCGTCAGATAGGTCTGCAAAGCACGTTCCCGCCTTAGCCTTCGAAAGGTCCCGCTTTCCTGAATCTGTCTGGATTGATCCGATGTTTTCGGATCAGTCCGTAAACTTCGGTTCGCGACTTCGAGGCCAACCTCGCTGCTTCAGCGATGTTCCCTCTCGCCGCTTCCAAAACTCTTTCCAGATACCCGCGCTCGAACTGGCTTTTTGCCTCCCCGAAACTAGGCAACGGTTCCGCGGGGTCCGTCGTTTCGGCGTCACGCATGGCCTCGGGAGGGGCCGATTCCGCTTCCACTTCAGGCGAAAACAGATCGCCCGCGGTCAAGGTGGCGCCGTGCCCCAGAACCAAAGCGCGCTCGATGCGATTTTGGAGCTCTCGGACATTTCCGGGCCACGAATGATGGACAAGCGCTTCCTGTGCTGACGGCGAGAATCCGTCGAAGCGGATCTTCAACTGCTCAGCGTAGCGCCTCCCGAAGAGAGAAGCCAGAAACAGGATATCCCTGCGCCTATCCCTGAGCGGGGGGATCATCAGCGGAATGACATGAAGACGGTAAAAAAGGTCCTGTCGAAAACGACCTTTCACCAGTTCGTCTTCAAGCTTGCGATGAGTGGCCGAGACGAGGCGAACATTCACCGGAATCGGATGAACGCCTCCGAGCGGGATAACCTCCTTTTCCTGCAACACACGAAGAAGTTTCGCCTGAATGCTCGCCGAAGCGTCTCCAATCTCGTCAATGAACAGAGTCCCCTCGTTCGCGCGAACAAACAGGCCCTGCTTGTTTTCACGGGCGTCCGTGAACGCCCCGCGCACGAACCCGAACAACTCGGCCTCGATCAGGTTATCGGGAACTGCGGCGCAATTAAATGCGATAAAAGGCGCTTTGGCTCGCGGACCGCACTGATGAAGCGCCCGGGCAACCACCTCCTTTCCGGTCCCGGTCTCGCCTTGAATCAAAACATTGCTGGTCACGCTTGCCGCGATCGCGATCTGTTTCAGGAGAGGATCGAGCGCGGGATCGCGGGTTTTAAAAATGCTTCTGATGTCCTCGGCATTGGTGTGCTGCTTGATGGCCCGAAGCTCCTGCTTGAGCCGATAATTCTCGACCGCATGGACGAGCTGCGACCTGAGTTCACCACCCTGAAAAGGCTTTCGCAGATAGCCAGTCGCGCCGAAGGTAAAGGCCTTGACGGCTGAATCCAACTCACCATGCGCCGTAATCATGAATATCGGAATCTCATGGTCGATTTCCCGGATCCTGCGCAGCAAGTCCACCCCGTCAAACTCCCCCAATCGGATGTCCAGCAACACCGCCATGAACTCCTGCCGCGAGAGCGCGGCCAAAGCGGCGGCAGGCGTCGTACACGCGTGAATGGCAAAACCCTCGTTTTCGAGAAGCAGGCTGATGACATCACTGACCTGTTCGTCATCATCGATAATCAGAATATGATCGGGAGCGCTCTTCTCGGTCATTGAACCGTTCTCTTGGATTCCTCGGTATCGATATTCTTCAACGCTTCGAGCTGTCCATTGAGCCGCGCGCATTTTGCTTCGTAAAGCTGTTCAGCCCTGAGGATCTCGGCCAGCAGCTTTCGACTGAGCACGACTCTCTTTCCTTTCGCCCTCCTGAGCGCGCGTTCGACGGAAAGAAACGCTTTCGCTCTTTGATTTGCTCCGTGAGCGGGAACCAGTACGGGTTTTGGAAGAGCAGGTGGAGCGCTCCGGGCAACCGGCTCCTCCGGAGGCTTGGGCGGAAGCGGAGGTGGCGGCGGCAGAGTCGCGCAGCCCGCCAAATATGCGAACGCGATGAGAGAAACAAGGACCCAAATGCTCGGCTTCATAACTGAACCTCTGATACTACGATCGACCTTTGTTGAACTATCTTCACGGGAAGACGGACACGAAATCTCGTTTTGCCGGATTCTGAACTCACGTTCACATCTCCCCGATGAGCTTCGACGACCTTCTTTACCACGTGCAGACCGATGCCCATCCCCTGCTGCTTTACTGAATTGGCGCCGCGATAGAAGCGGTCAAAAATTTTGCTTAACTCGTCCTTGGCGATATCGACTCCGGAATTTGTAACATCCACCTGAACGCCGGCACTCGGCCAGTCCGAAACCCCCACCGAAACCTCAATCAAAGATCCCTCAAGCCCGTACTTGATCGCGTTCAGGAGCAGATTGACGAATGCCTGAACGACTCCGTCCCAGTGAAAGAACGCGAGGACGGTTTCCGGCGCGACCAACCGCAGTGCGATCGTTTTCTTCTCCGCGAGAGGTCTGACTTCATCGACCGCCGTCTGAATCGCGGAGGAAAGATTTCGATTCGAGAAATCGGCCTCGAAAATTCCTGAACCCGTCTTCGAAAGATTCAAAAGATTGTTGATCATGAACTCAAGCCTTTTCGAGGCGATCAGACAAGCTGAAAGGCACTTCTTCTGCGACTCAATTGAAAGCTTCCTCTCCTCCGAAGAGAGCAAGCTAAGACCTTCCTTCAAGGCGGCCATCGGGTTCCGGATCTCGTGCGAGATCGTGGCCAGAAATTCGTTCTTCGCTTGATCAAGGGATTCGAGACGCGCGGCCATCGAATTGAAATCCTGGGCGATCTCGCGAAGCTCCGTCAGGCCTTCCGCCCTCATGCGACAGGAAAGGTCGCCTTCCCGGATTCGCGTGGTCGCATCACGGAGGTGACGAAGCGGCCTGATCAGACCGTGATAGAAAAGAACCATCATCCATGCCGTGATGACGATTGAAAGAACGACAGCGACAAGGATCAGCCGAAGGAGCCCCGCCGCGGCATCGCTTGCGTGCCTCACGTTTGTTTCACGCTCCTGACTTAAGACTTCCTGCGCGTGCTTCACTGTTTCGCGCAACTCGAAGACGGAGGTTTTCGCCCTCACGGCCGGGATCAAGCCCGGTCGCAGGAGATTGATCGCCTTCGCCTCCTTGAGGATCGTGTCCCGATATTTGGCGATCAGCTTCGCATAGACCGGATCTCGCGTGATCGCCCACTTCTTCTCGGCAAGCTGCTTTGCATTCAACGCCGAGTCAAGCGCGAACAAGAGATCCTGAAGCGGCACGTCCCGCTCAACCAACGCCTTGCTTTCAACGAGGTGTACCCGCGCGACCGAATAGGCTCGAACGCCCAAAATTACGGTCAACGCAATGAGGGATACGGAAATCAGCATCGCGTTGATCTTGAGACCGGGGGGATACGGCGGAGAGTACAACGAAAAACGCATTCACAAAAATTCTACATCAAGCATTGCCTTTACAAAGCGAATTCCAAAGCAGCCCGCCCACCTAACTCCTCATTTTTCTGCTTCGCGAGACGCCTTCCTTTTTTATCACCAGATACTTTTTCTTATTCGAACAATTGTCAAACAGGCTCGACTTGTAGGATCCGAGTTCGTCTTCCCAAACTTCAGTCCAAACCTCGGAAGTAATCGGCGCGCGCCCCCAATTCCAGACCTTGCCCGCGGGTTCCTTGCGCTCCTGCGAAAGGTTTTTAACGAGCTGCTTGTAATCGGGATGCGCATTCTGCCAGACGATGTCCTGACTTGCACCGTCGAAAATCTCGACTTCGACCATTTTGATGTTTTCAGCCACTTCGTCGAGTATTCCCAACATCCATCGATTTCGGGCGACGAGGTCCTTCTCAATCCTTGCCCGCGCTTCGCGCCTCGTCTCCGCTGAAAAGGCTTCCTGATTGGCCACGAGCGTGCGCCAGACCGGACTCGCGGACCGGAACCGGCGATAATGAATCACATCGGTCACGAACCTGCTGAGTTCCGCGCGAAGCCCGTCCGATAAGCCGCGGGCGCGTTCTTTTTTGATACGGGGAAGCAGCCGGGCAGCAACGGTCCTGAGCCTGTTTCCCATTCGTTTCTGTTCGAGCGATGCCGATCGGCTGAGTCGTGGTATTCCGGCATTCTCTTCACTCAGGAGATTGAGCTGTTCCTGCGAGGCGATGAAATACGGCGAACGCACCCATTCGCTGGCGACGCGATCCGGGACCAAAAGCTTCTTCCTTTTCAAAAAACCGACGGCGAGCGGATACAGCTCCTCGAAGCGTTTCTTTTTAGTCCAGTCCGAAAGCCAGCGGTAGGACGGCTCATAGCCTCTGTGGAATTGCTGCAAAGCGCGCAGGGCTTCCGGAAATTGACAAAGTTCATTCATGGCAATCGAAAGGACCATGAGACTTTCGGGCGCGAAAACCCGGCGCATTCCCCCGGCCTGAAGGTTTAGGGTCGCGCCAATCGCGGCTTCATACGAGCGCGAGGCGAGGGAGCTCCACGCGAGTTCCGAGAGCGCCGCCGGGAGTTCATTCGAGTTCTTGCGCACCAATTTAAAATGGCGCGCGGCTGAATCATACTTGCGGAGCGCGAAATGAGCCCTGCCCGCGAGCAAATGCGCCTGATCCAAATGCCTTTCAAGCGGACGCTGCTTTGACACGAGAGAGGATTGCGCCGAGATAAACCGTTCCATTTCGCCCGCCGTTCCCTGGTGATCGCCGTTGAGCGCCGCCCAAAGTCCAAGCGCGAAGCTCTCGTAAGCCCCTCCACCCCGGAGCAACGCCACGGTCCGATGGATGACGTCTCTTGGTTTTTCCTGCTGAATCTGCTGTTTCAGGAGCAGCGTTGCGACATTCCGAAGCAGGCGACGCCCGCTTTCGCTTTCGGCGGACGCGAGGTGATCCGACAGAACCGCGGCCAGCTCATCCGGAAGTTCCATCGCGGGATAGCGAGAGACGAGCCGATTGAGACACCCCAGAGCCGCCATCGACACGCCGACCGAATCGAAGCGCCTCGCTCTCGCCGTCAGCAACGCAGCAAAGCCCGCCTGCGCGGAATGATTCAAGCCCGCGGCCAGGAGCGTCCTCGCGATCCAATATTCCGAAAAGCTTCTGAGATCGCCAGGCGGAGTATCGCGCCGGTACGCGATGGCTTCGGCCAGACTGCGCGCGGCTGAGGCGCGACCGGCCAAAAAGGAGTTGAATTCCTTCTGAACATCTGACGGAATGGAAGCATCAAAGTTCCAACGTTCGGTCCGCTCACACGGATTGCCGACGGAGAGCCCGCCTCCGGCGAAAGCCGGCACCGTCCAAAGGCAAATCAGCAGTGCGCCAAACCACCGTCGCTTCATTGCTCGCCTCCACCGAAAAGAACTGACACTCCCAGCGTGAGGGCATTAGTCCAGTTCGTCCGTTCATCGACGATTTGTCCGAGCTTTGTCGGAATGACTTTTTCCACAATGTTCTCGTGGTAAGCCATGAGCCGATAATCGATGACGAACGACACGGATTTCGAAAGATAGATCTGCTGCCCCAGGCCGAAGAAAGGAGTGAAGTAGGTCCCCGTTTCCGTGTTGGTCGCACCACCTCCCCCGAGAAGATGGAAATCGTAGTAGAGGATCTTCTTGCCGAGCAGGCTAAGCTTCCCGTACATGATGCTCGCGGAGGCCTCGCCGCCGAGAAAGGAGCGGGGCTCATTCGTATTCGCGGTCGCGCCGCGGGTGGCTTCGAACGTCAGCAAAGCCTGTGAGGGCGCGACGCGTGCCTTCCAGCCAAAGACCCGAACGCCCAGGAACTCCGAGAAGTGATATCCGAGAGAGCCTCCGGTACTTTGAACGCTCAGAAAGGGATCGGAGCCGATCAACCCGAAGTAGCCCCCCGCCTCGACTTTGCCGACTTTCGTGTAAAGCCGGTTTTGGACGACCCCCAACTCCGAATCATCACCTCGGGCCCAATACTTCTCCTTGATGGCATCGACCTGCACGCGTTCGTTGTCATCGGACTTGGAGCCAGCGGCCGCCGGAGAGACCGTCGCGAGGAGCGTCAGGGCGAAGAGCGCAAAGAAACACAGATTGATAGTTCTCAAATCAGCCTCCCAAAGTTTTGAAGATGAACGGATATGTTACGCCGACGTCGATCCCGCCCTTCGTCTGCGGAAATCTCCAGGCTACAAGCCGTCTCACGATGCAATCATCGAGATTCGAGCCGGTTACAGTCGAATTACGAACAGCCGCCGTTTTCACGCGGCCGGAGCCATTGATCGTGAAGCCGAGAACCAGCTTTCCCTCGAGGTCGGGATCATGGATGATCGAGGATTCGTAACAGTAGCGAATTTCATTCAGATGGCGGTGGATCACCTTGCCGACCTCATCCTTCGTCAGACCCTCCTCGACCGAAGACCCCGTGGTATCCATCGCGACCAGTGAACGGCCCTGTCCTTGAATGCCCACGTGCTCTCCACGACCGTAGCCCACGCCTTTGCCGTCACCCTGACCGCCACCGCCGAGGGCTCCGATATGCGTGCCGCGCCCCGTACCGGGGCCGGTGATCGGCGCGACCGAGTGAATTGCCGGCGAACTCGAATTGAAAAGCCTGCGCGCGCTCGCGGATTTATCGACGCCGGGGCCGTACTCCGATTTGGCGAGGAGCTGCGTCATCCCGCCGCGAAAGAGTCCTTTCATCGCGTTCTGAAGTTTATCGCCTTCAAACGCGGACGCGACGGCCGTGGGCTGTTTTGCTGACGGCGCCTTTTTGGGGGATCCGGCCCCGCTCGAGGCCGCGGCGACCCTGAACCGAATCGGATTACTGAGCGCGACATCCTGAACGGGCATCGGTTCCTCCGGCATCGGAACTTCGCTCCGTGGCCAAAGAATGCTGACAAACAGGAAGACCGCTACGAAAGAACCGACCGCACGAAAGCTTCGCTTGAATTCCGTCCAGTCCGGATCGCTCTTTTCAGAAACCGCGAGAGGAACTTCTTCCGGAGAATTGAAACTCCAGTCGTAGGCACCGACCCGGACGGTGACATGAAGCAGCTCCTCGAAGTTCACCACGATCGTTTCGAGCGGTTTCAATTCGTGAACGGCTCTGGAAGTACACAGCCGGATCGATTCGGACGCGAGGGCGGTCAGCCGGTAACCTCCGTCAGCTGACTTTAACGAAAACACCGGGATATCGTCGATATTTCCAACATACGCCGCTCCCAGCCGGGTCGAGTTGAACGTCCAGCCCCGTGATCGCTCATAGATGCGGAGTGCTCCCGATGTTCCGCTTGATCCGGAAACATAGGCTGGACGAACGGAATGCCGATTTCGGAGCACGACTGAGGCACCCTCAATATCGAGCCGGGCTCCAGCTTCGAGCTCCGCTTTCTTGAAAAGGTATTCCCGATTTCCGGTCAGCTGACGAAGCCGAACTCCCTCCTCAGAACGCTCCAGCTTCCAATTGCGACCACGTCCGAGCAACAACGGCTTATTGCCGGCCCAAATTTTCTGTCGGATGCCGCTTCGAGTGGAGATCGTCAAGATAATCGATTTCTGGGTTTTCGGATTCATGGCGAATACCTCATTTCACGAAGGGTTTGTTTTGTTTCTTGTCTGAAGCCCGTCCGACTTCGATAAAGGTGAGCTCGGTTCCGGCGACGCTCCTTTTCAGCGATTTCAGTGAGGTGATCGAGCGGGCGTCCATTGATTCCCTCCACAAGCTCGTCGTCAAATTCGATCACTTTGCTTCTCCGCGGAACTCCGAAGGCTGTCGTCGTGACCAGAAGCTCCATTAAAATGAGGACTATAAGGAATGTGGATTTCATGTCGTTCATCCTTCTCCTCATGTGGCTCCTCATGTGGCTCCTCATGTGGCTCCTCCTGTGGCTCCTCGTGTGGCCCCTCGGGTGGCCGATTCGGTGGCTGATCCGTTTGGCCAGCCGACATTCGCGACGGACTCCCCGTCTTTGCGTAATTCCTCGATGAGCTTGTCGGCTCGCTCCCGTGCCAGGCTGCTCTGGTAATGTCCGAGCAGCAGCCGGTTAACGTTCTTGCGAGTCCGGTCGCTCATTTCGTCACGGATACTTGCCAACTCGGCCAAGGCTTCGGCCTGAGCGCCGAGTCCCGCCAGGGTGTACGCGCGGAGCAAGCCAAGGGTCCCGGGCTGGAGAACTTTCTTCTCCCTGGCGTACTGAAGAAGATAGGTCGCTTCGGCCCAGCGTTTCTGCCGCGCGGAACGGTACCACCCCGCTTGCACGCATTTCGCCAGGTCATCACAATCCGTCTCCTTGGCGGACCATTCCCCATCGGGGTTGACGGAATCGAGACGGCTCGGATCGAGCGGTTCAGGAGGGGGAATCGGAGTCTTTGGCAGGAGAGTCGCCAATCTCTTGGGATCGGCGTGCAGATACGGCTGGGCAATCGCGTCGAACGCCTCCGCCTCGATCGCACCCGCGGAAGCCAGCTGAAAGGCTTTACCTCTCAACAGATCGGCCTTTTTCGCGAACGGTTCGGCAATCGCCGGATTCGCCCCCCGAAGCGAGTTCAGGCTTCGCGCCGAATCGGCGTAAATATCGGCAAGCTCGTTGGTCACCGTGGCGCGGATTCGAATCCAGGGCAGTTTGGCCGCTTCCATCGCGGCGTTCTCGATTTCCCGGAGCGCTTCCAGCCGACGCACGATATAGGCCTCCCGCGCGTGGAGCGGCGCAACCGACCTGATATTCTGACGATTGAGCGCAATCGCCCGAGGAATGCTCACGATTACTGATGGAAGGATCTGGGTTCTCGTCAGCGCATCGAGATCCTGAAGATGGCGGGTGAGAATCCGGATCGCGACGTGTCGATCCCTGAACGCGAGATGCCGGGCCCCTTCCAGCGCCAGGGCGGCCCAAATCGCGCGCAGCTCAACCGGTCCTCTTCGAGCGCGGGCGAAAGCCTTCGCCGTGAACTCCGGTCCTTTCGAAGCCCTCTGGAATAGATCCAAGGTCCGATAACGCTCGCATTCCATTGAAAGATCATCGGCGCAGACGTTTTGATCGTTCAAAACCGACCGAAGCTGGCCCTGATCACCCGACATCCAGGCAAAGGTGACGACCTTCCGCCGAAGCGCTTTGCGCGGTCCCCCGCCGATCTTAACCAACTCCGGTTTTTGTGAGAGGTACTGGCGATAGGTCCTGCCGGCGGCGGCATAGTTCAACTGTTCTTCATGAATCGAGCCCTCGGCCAGTAATGCTGAAGCCGCAGCCTCGGTTCCGGGAGCCGAGCGCATGAGCTGGCCGAAATAGCCCAGAGCCTTTGGACGGTCTTTCGCGGAAAGCGCCGCGTGCCCCGCGATGGCCAGGCAATCGGCCTTCCGCTTACTTTCCGGGTATTCGGAAAGGAACTGCTCCGCTTTTTCGATGGCCGAGGCATATTCTCCCGCCTTGTAGCTGGACTCAAGCGATTTGAATCTCGCGTTTGACGCAAGCTCGTACAGCCGAATGGCGAACGGAGAACCCTTCCACTCCTTTACCGCCAGGAATTCGCTCGCGAGTTCGTGGAGTTTTTCCCACTCGGCGCTCGCAACATACGTATCAACGACGAGCGTGGCGGAAGGGGAAGCATATTTTGACTTAGGATACCTCAGCGCGAAGTCGTGAAGCCGCTGCAACGCTACCCGCAGATCCCCGTGCGCGTAGATACAGCGGTTAGCCTCGAAGTAGAAACTATCGATGGCCTCGGCACTTTTTCCGGTCTTTTCGATATGGGTCGCGATCCAGCCAATCCATTCCGAAAGTTTGCTATCGAGTTCCTTCGCGTCAACTTCCTTAATGGATTTGGCTTTCAGATCACCGGGAACGAGGTTGCGCTTCCGCAGAAGTTCGTAGCGGCTCGCGATCGCGCGCAAGCTCGCGGCTTGAACATTGACCGGATCTTTCGGATTGGGCGCCCGCCAGGCACCATGCTCCACGACCCACCGGTAGTGGGTGGTAGCCTGTTCGAACTGTCCGATCTCAAAATAGCTTTCGGCGAGGTTGTAATGAACTTTCGGAATCCGGGGGTCCTTCTCATCGACGATTTGCACGAAGGAATCGTAGACCCCGGCGAGAGCCTTCGTCAGCACGGCAACGCCGTCAGCGTCCTTGTTCCGAGTAATCAGGACTTGCAACTGATGTGCGGCTTCCAAGATGAGTCTTTCCGCCCGGGCGACGACCTCAGGAGCCGTTTTTCGACTTCGATAGGCGACCAGATCCTTGGCGGTCTGAACAAGGCCCGGATACTGCCGCTTGTTCAGCTGGTCCTCGTAGGTAATCACGACGACTTCAAAACTCTCGGGTCGCTTGCCTTCTTCGCGCAGCAGAAGGTTTTTCCATTCCGCGAGTTCCTCGGCATGTCCATGGGCGCGTAGCAGTTTCGCGTAGCGCACCATGATTTTGCCGAAGAGTTCTCCCGGGCCGAGCCGCCTCAGATAGGAATAAGCGTCAGTAACGCCGAAATTGGCCAACTTCTGCTCATAGCCCGCCATAAAAAAGAGGGCCGCATCGTGAACCGCGTTTTCTCGAAGTGCTTCATCCGACCGGGACTGCTTGCTCTCCGAATAATGCCGGATATTCTTCTCGATGTAAGACAACGCCCTCGGCACATCCTTCAGGTTGTACTGACACCACGCCTGACGATAAAGCGCATGCGGGTACCGAGGATCCTCGGGATGACGCTCAAGAGGTTTGAGGTATTCCGAAGCGCCCCGCCAATTGCTCTTGTTCATCGCGATTTCGGCGAGTGCCATATATGCCGGGATCACATCGTCTGACTTCGGATAGGAACGTACCAAGTGGAGATAATCCGCGCTCGCTGCTTCGACATTTCCGGACTCCGCATTGGACCTCGCGCGCAGATAGTAAGCACGGGGGATATCCGGATGTCTCGGAAATCTCTGGATCAGCTCGGTCAGGGTCCGACTTGAATCGGCGTAATGCTTTCGATAAGTTCCCTTCCCTCGTTTCGCCTCTTTTCGCTTTTTGGCGACGCCAAAGGCGATCCTGAAATCCATCGACCCCGCCTGCCGCTGAGCTTCACCTAACCTGAAAAGCAACAGCGGTTCACGGTCCGTCGAACGATGTTTACGAAGCAGCCGCTGAAGCTTCTGAATGGCGTTGATCTGGGAGTCAAGCGCGGCCTGATCCACCCGCCTTTCGTGAACCTCGATCGCCGAGAACTTCGGGTCAGTATCGTCCGTTTCTACAGTCCTTTTCGGAGCCGACGCGGCGCCCGTGGGCAAACAGGTCATCAGCATGCCGCTAACGGTAAACACTATGATCCAATGATATTTGAGCAAGGGATACCTTTCCTTGGGCTAGTTCGGGTTAACGACTGCGAGCTTGAAATCCGTGTAACCGGTCACCGCCGCCGATGCCAGGACCGCCTTAATCGTGGAATAGGGTGCCCGCTGGTCAGCGACGACGATCACCTGAGAACCAGACTTTTCCTGCTTCTTGCGTTGAAGAGACGAGACCAGCGCTTTCGACGCTCCATTCGCGCTCAGATCGTCGGACTTGAACTTGTAATCCCGGATCCCGGCAATCGCGATCTCACCATCGATACGAACGGTCTTTTCACCGATTTCCAGTTTCAAACCCTCCACCGGCGCCGATCCCGTCAATGCGCGCGGAATGATGAGTCCCGGAGACGGGGTAACATCGATCGCGCCGCTTCCGTAAGTTTTGAGAAGGAACACGAGAATGATCATGAAGATGTCAGCCATCGACGTAATCTGCAGAGTCATTTGCGTATTCAGTAACGGTCTTTTTACGAAGGACTTGCGCATAGGGTCTCCTATTCCTTAAAAGCCATCCAGCGCGACACCGGGAACGGTTCTGCGGATCACCTCGATCGAGCTGACAACGTCTTTGTAGGCAACCGTGTTCTCAGCGACTAAGCGGGCCTGCTTAAGTCCCGGCCAATTCTTTTTGACCTCACCCAGCTTTCGCGAAAGCGTAACGTCGTCTCGCCGTCCGCCAGGAAGCGCGGGAACAATGAACCCTCCCGACTCCTTTCCGCTCAACTCAATGCCGATCGCGCCGTCTGCCGACAAGTCAACCCTCAACCGCACATCTCCACTTGCGGCTCCGGTCGGTGTCCGCCCGCCGGCTGCCATCGTCGCCTCGAGGATTCCGATCGAGGCAAAGGCGGTTGAAATCATGACGAACGCGATCAGCACCACGAAACAATCGATGATGGGCGCAAGATTCAGATCAAAATCCTGGCTCAGAGGGGACCTGCTCCCTAACCGGGCAAGCGGGTCCCCCGATCCGTCGATCGTGCTCATACGCCGCGCTCCAGAACGCTCACGGTCTCGTTCTCGAGAATATAGAAACGCTGTTTCAGCAGATCGAGCGCTCTCATCGCAGCACGATCGACCTCAGCAACGATCTTGTTGCTTCGATTAATCAGGAAGCTGAACGCCACCATGCTCGGAATCGCGACTCCGAGCCCCATCATCGTCGCATTCATCGCGGTCGAAATTCCGGCTGCAAGAAGCGCGGACTTCTGCTGCGGATCAGCGTACCCGACGGCTCCGAAAGAATGGATCAACCCCGCGATGGTCCCGAACAACCCAAGCAAAGTCGCGACGTTCGCGATCGTGGCAAGAAATGATGTCCGCCCCTGGATCGCCTCCGTGGCTTTTCCCACAACGATTCCAAGGCCGCTCTCAATCAGGTTCTCGGGCTGATGTGCGCGAAGGAGCGCCTGCTTCGTCACCTCGGCAGCCGGTTTTCCCTCGAATCGATCACAGATCGCAACCGCTTCGGCGATCTTGCCGGTAAGCACGAGATCACTTACCCGGGAGAAGAAGACTTCCGAATTTTGCATCGGATAGTACTTCAGCAATGCTCTCGATCGTTCGATGATGATCACGGCCGCGAAGGCTCCCGCGGCGATGATCGGCGATACGTGCCACCAGTTCGTCCTGACGAATTCAAAAAAGTTGCCCATTGAGCTTCCTTCCTTTTCAGTAAACCGTTTTCGGTTGGTAATTGACCATGATCTGGTCCGTTGATGACAGGCTGAGAACAAAATCCATGTCATTGATGTAAAGCGTGTTCCCGGAAATCGAATAGCTCTCCGAGGGGACGATCGTGCGGGTTGTGTCCGCATGAATGATCGTCACGATCATGTCTTCGGTGCTGGTCGGCTCGCGGGAGAGCGCGAATTCGCTCTTGCGTTGAACGATCGCTCGTCCAACCTGATCGAGAATAGACCCATAGTCGTCTTCGGCGACATTCAAGGCGAATGAGCCATTGCCGACGAGATCGGCCAGCTCAAGATACCGATCACCGCGATCGACCGCGACATCACCGGCGTTCCCCGCCGCTTTGTCTCCGGGTGCCCGCATCGCTTGCAATTCCTGAAGAGCCGTTCCCGTCAGGGGAACGATCGGAATCACGAGGTAATTCGACTTTTTTTCCATGAAACGATCGAGTTTCGTGAAAAACCCTTCAAGTTCGGCCTTCACTCCCTCGACCGAGATCAAATCTTCGGAATCGGGGCAAGTCGAGAGCTTATAGGTGTAGCCATCAACATTCTTGACCGGGCAGTTCGAGGAGAAACCCGTATATGGAGAGAACCCCTTCGGGAGCGTGCTCGGAATCCGCAGGCTCTGATCATCCTCGTCCGTCAGGAAGATCAGAACGCGTTGCGATCCCGGGCGGAAAAAGGCCGTATTTGATCTCTCGTTGTCCGTGAGGAACTGTAAAAGTGACTGAAGTCCCCGCTCAGACCCGGCTCCCGACGTTCCCACGCTCGCGTTGATCATGAAGTCTGGAACGAGGGTCCGCGACGAACCCTGCGTGGAAAGGATCGGCTTGCCCGAATGAACCGTATCGTTTTCGACAGTATTCACGCACTGTGTGATCGCGGACTCTCCCACGCCTGGATTCAGGCACCCCAACGGCCCCGTGTACCGGGTCTGATCGTCTCGAATTCGGCATTGGGCGGTTCCGTGAAAGAAATACGGATGCTGTTCAGTGCACAAAGCCGCGATCGGGCCGTCGTGAACTCCGGGCAGAAGTCGCGCGTAATTGGGGCCCCACGCGGGCACTTGCGCGCCCCAGGTAATACCTCGCTTAAATTCTCCGGATTCGAGGTTGACCAGATTCGGATCCCACGGCGGATTCACGAAGGTACTCAAGCGCGACAGCACATAGGGCGAAGTCCAATTCGTGGTCCCGTCGATGGCCGTCTTCAAATAATCGCGAAAAGCCGGGTGCGCCATATAGCTGTCCGTCGTGATCACGGCGACTCGAATGTCCCAATTCGGCCTCAGGTACTTCTCCGCGAAAGATGCGAACCCTCGTCGCAACCTATCCTGCGAGACGTCCATGCTTGCTGAGTTGTCGACGACATACAGCAGATCGACCTTGGTGTTGATCTCACGTGCCACTGCAAAACTCTCGAGCTGCTGGGTCAGACGAAAGGAATTGGGTCTCTGCTGCGTGCAGCCCCACGACCAGAGGACGCAGCTCATGAGTATCGTCCAGGAAATCCGGTCCATCTTCATTCCCCTTTCTCTCATCGGGAACTTGCCAGCAAAGTCGTGCTCGCGACGGTCGCGCCGCAACCCTGACTGCGGGAAGTGTTTTGCCAATCCTTAAAGAGCACCAAACCATGTTGAATGCTGATCTGCTCCCCTAACTCGGCTTCAAAACCAGCGGTCGGATCAGGATCTTCGGAAGGATCACTCGGATCCCATTTTGCAAGCGCCTGAGGAATCACCTTCTCGCGCTTCAGCGAAGCACCGATCGCATCCAGAAAGCCATCGCGGGGCGGAGTACAGTCGTTGTTACAGGAAGCCTTTCCGAGGCAGTACCGGACGCTGATCGAAGATTCCGGCCCCGCGAGCGGACCGAACACGATGCCTTTCGAACCGCGCTCGAAGTGCGTCGGCACGCCGTCCACGCGCAAACACACGGACTTCCAATTGATATGAGCGAGGTCCTTCGCCGTCCCGAGCTCGACGAAATTGCGATGTTTTCCGCAATTCTCCCGATCGCGATGTCCCGGCAGTGCCTTATGTTGAAAACGCGCCACCACGCATCCCGACCTCGGAACCGAGCCTTCGTTGAGCGACGCTCCGGGAGTCTTCGTCAATGCCTGAGGTTCCGACTCCGAAGTACTGTTCTCCACCAGGATGGGGACGCCCGCGGCCGGAACCTGCGGCTCCGAATCCTGATCCTGAACCGCGGCTTTTTCCGCATCCGCCGCTGTGGGGTCTTTTCGCTCACCATTGGACCTATCGACCATATTGACCATGTTCAAAACCAAGTTTGCGACGAAGATCACGACCGCGATCGCAATCAACGACCAAGTTCTGAAGCCAAGAATCCGAGCTAAAACTTTTTTCATCAATCTCGCTCCACCCCGGCTATGCGATCACGCCGAAATCGGCGATAACGAACGAATCCATATCATCCGCGGATTCATCGTGTGCTCCCGCTGCCGAGGCAAAGCACTCCGCGAAGCGGTAAAGATCTTTTCTTCGGCACCGGTCACAATAGCGGGTATAAATCGATTTTCTGCGATATTTGCTCAAGCACAGATTGCAGATCGAACCCATGCTGGTCCTATTTACCTGTCTCATTCTTCCTCCTCCTTGAGTTGTCTTGAGTTGCGTAGAATTGATTGATCCGAACAAGGAAGCTTAGAGCAACCTGCGTGCCACTGCAGATTCGAACAATCAAATGTAAGGATCTGGCCCAGAAAACAGCTGAATTTCGAAAAGGCGGAGAGAGTGCATCAACCCACGGTTCGCCTCATCGCGCCTGTGTGTACTCATTTCGCGTACTGAATTCAGAACACCTGTACGTACTGAGCAAGCCGGAATGTACCAAAATCGCTACATGCCTTGGGCAATTCGACGGTACACGTCTTGCTCTGATCGAGTGCTGGATGAACTTTCAAACATTTCGGCCCATGAGTCTCGGGATAACTCTTCTCGCAACGGGGGCTGCCGCCGAAACGGAACTGCTCCTGGATACGAGTGCCGGATATCTCGAAGCGCCGGGCCTGGAACTTTCCACTCGGTTGCGGGGGGACATACTAAAAAGCGAGCAGCAGGGCCTCGACATTCTCTTGAACGCCTCTTTCGCCGCTGGTTTTGTCGCTCGATCCGGAACCTCGCAGATCTATTCAGCCACCGCGTGCTTTTACAGGGGCAAAGATAACTGGCTCATTTCAGCTGAGCCGTACATCGGCTACGAGGCGAACGATTTCAGCTCCAGACTCGCCTGGCCGGGCGCGCGACTCGGACTAGAATACGCGAACGAAGCAAACAGTTACGGAGTTCAATATTCGCGGGAACAGTGGATTCCGCTTTCAGACGAGTTCGAGGACTGGCTGGGCACCCACCACGAGCTCCGAGTTTACTGGAGCGCTACCCGAAGGAACCCGCAATGGCAGCTCGGTATCGTCACGCGACGAAGCGTCACCTCCTCAACGAATCAGCTCGGTCCGGAAGCGCACGCTATCATGCGGATCAGCCCCCGATGGGAAGTCGAGCTATACGCCAATGTCGCCGTATTGAGGGGTTCGAGCGATGATTTTCTGCAGGAGAACAGCTCCGGGTTCGGAACACGCGTGAATTGGTCCAACCGCCCCGATCTCAAGTTCCATATTGGCATATCTGAAGTGACCGACGGCCTGACCCAGGCCTGGATGACGGCGGGAGGAGTATCGTGGTCGGCACTATAAAGATGGATACTACGAAAACAATGAATGGAGGAATAATCGAATGAAATTGATTTCTACCGCGCTTGTCGCAGTCGTTACCATCGCGTGGGCCCTTTCCGGCTGTGGAAAGTCGAATGACGAAGTGATCACGATGTCGGAAATGGCGGTAGCTACCGTATCCGGAAACGTAAACTCCGGTTCCGTCGGTACATTGTCCTTGAATCTGAGGGACGGCATTCTGCTCGATTGGTGGTTCCCTATCAACACGGCGTATGCGGCACACTCTTGTCCGAGGCCAAGCACCGCGGTGGATGGCCTCGACTGCTCGGTCGACGGCACGGGAAAGACGATGACGCTCGCTTACAATTCCTGCAACTTCGGAAATAACTCTGCGGTCTGGAACGGAACAGAAATTCTCGCCTCGAGCGCCGCCGTTTCATGCGGTCAATTTCCTTCAGAAACTCCAGGGACGACCTTGGCACGGACTTTCGGGCCGGGGACTACCCGCACCGTGGGCAACAGCGTTCATGTCTCGGCAATCGATACGACGAATCCGAGCGGATATGAGACCCCCGTTTCCGGAGGCTCCCTCATTACCTATGACGCCAACGGTAAGAAACTCGAGATCAAGGGCGTGCATGTTCTCTCGCAGAAAATATTCCGGGGGAATGGCAATACTGATCGGGTCGAAACCGAAGCAGATCACACACTGAGTACCGTCCCCGACAATCCTTTGGATGTTCGCTTGAATAACGGCGTCCGAACCGTGAATGGAACTGTAAAGGTACAGCACAATGTCGAGAAATACACCGGCACCGCTGTATTCGAAAACGTCGTCTACTCCTCGGCCGATTGCTGTCTGCCGCAGTCGGGAACGATCACAACCACACTCTCCGGCAGTCGCTCTGGAACCGAGACGCTCTCGTTCTCCGCCTCGGATTGCGGTTCCGCCAAACTTGAGAACGGGAAAGGAGAAATGAACGCTATCCTGCTGAAACGTTGCTTTTGAAAACCAAACAATGAGGTGTTCATGAGAACTCTGATCTTCATGCTTTCCATATGTCTCGGAATAGGTGCGTCCCTCTCCGCACTCGCGGCGAAAGGCGGGTCTAAACCCGACAATTTTGGAAAAATCGTTTCAAACGAAGCCAAGGTATTCCGAACAGAACCCGTTCCGGGATACCGGAATTTCGGGCAGTGGGTGAGCAGCCAACGCCGGCATCAACCGAATCGAACTCGCAACGGTCCGACGAAGGTTCCGACGGGTTCGCCGGTGATACCCACGGCTCCGGTTCCTCCGATTGAACAGCCGACCGGATTTTCTCCTGGCGGAAGCAATGGGACATGAATAGTTGATGTAACGCCGTGAACTTCGGCGGCGGCGGTTTATTCCGCCGCCGCCCCTCGAATATATTCGCCGATCGCTTCGTTTCACGAGATTTGCATTCCAAAGCGGCATGACACCTGATCTTGACCGCAGGTTCTGGATTGTTCTCGTCAATAGATCATTAGCGCTCGTTTATCAGAAGTACTCGGCCGGTAAAGCAATAAGGCTCATCGAGCGGATAGAACACCCCGAAGGCCGCCTGAAGCGGCACGAAATCGATAGCGACAAACCGGGGAGGTCCTTCGGCCCGAGTATGATCAGACGACACGCCTACGATAATGCGATCAATGCCGTAGACCACAAAGCTCGACAGTTCATGAGCGAAGTCGCCGCGGTTCTCGACCACGGAAGATCAGAAGACCGCTACGATTGGCTCGTTATCGTCGCGAACTCGCGTATGCATGGCCTCTTGAAAAAGGAACTGAAGAAACCCATTCTCAATCGAATCGCGAAAACCGTTTCCCGGGATTTCAACTATGTGAACGAACATGAAATTCCGGCACATCTTCAGGAATACCTGAGAGAACTCGAACGCGCTCCCCTACTGCGAAAGGCGGGTTAGCATGGCGACACGGGTGAATAGAGCGGCTACGGCAAGCAACAAAAAGGGGGGAAAGACGCGGAAAAGAAACCAGAGCTCCCGCCTTTATGATTCCCATGACACGCTCGACTCGGATGAAAACCAGGAAGCCTTCGATGCCGGCACTCACGAAACCATGGCGCGCAATCGTAACGCCTCGGCAGGCGTTCCGACTGAAGAGAACGCCACCGGAGTGCCGGAGGCTCGGGATTTCTCGATTGGACGAAACGATCGATCCCGACCCGAACAGATCGCCAATTCTCCACGGCTTTCATTGGACTCGGTTTCCCTCGGTTCGCATCGGGAACTGCCGACAAAGCATACGGCCGACGGCGCGAATCATTCGCCTCCCCTCTCCTGGAGTGGCATCCCGCCCTATACCGAGGAACTCGTCTTGCTCTGTATCGATCTGGATTCTGAAAACACCCCCTACATTCATTGGCTTGTTTATCGGATCCCGGCGAACTCGCGCGGACTCCCGGCGGGCATCACGGGCGGCGATGAAATTCCCCAAGTGCTGGGCGCTCTCCAGGGCCGGAACTCCGCCGGAACGCTCGGCTACGTGGGACCGAATCCTCCCTACGATGTCGGCTGGCATCACTACTCATTCCGGCTTTACGCGCTCGACCAGGCGCTCAATGATCTCAGACCGGGAATGTCGTGGGAGGAGTTATCGAAGCTGATGACGGGCCACATCCTCCAAAAAGCCGAGTTACTGACTCGATTTCGCCGGACACTGGCCTACGCGGTATAGGAGAAGTGCGGGCGCAGGAGATCGCGGTCAGGCTAATCGACGAGCGTGGCGGACATAAAGGGCCGAGACGAAAGCTTTCCCTGCCAAACGGATCCGATGGGTGGCCGATATACGATTCGGTATCTTTGCAGCCGATCGCCTGCTCCGATCTCGGCTTTCTGACCACCGGCTCCCGGAACATGCCAGCGGGACTCCGCGAGATCGATGTCGATGTCCTTTCGCTCGGATGGCGCCAACAGATGAACATCCTCGGGGCCGGCCTTGCATTCGCCCGGCGGGCCGAGTGATTTTTCGCCATCGTAGCGAATAGCCACGAGTTGGAGCGAACAAAGATCCGGCGGAATGACGAGCGTCCGCGGTTCGCTGCCGGCATTGATGATGGAAAATCTGAGTTTCGGGCTCAGCCTTCCTGAAGGAACCACGTTGCTTTCGGCCGGTCGCCCCGGCGCAACGGGTGCGGCACCTTCCAGGATCTTGAGTTCCGTGGCAAACGGACCCCAACGATGTCCACGAAGCACCGCGGTCCCGTTTTTCCCGATCGCGACTTCAACTTCAAGAGAATGCCTGATCGGGCCGGGGGACATCTTCTCCTCGATTGCTTTTCCGCGGCCCTGCTGAACATAGTAAGACTCGATTCCATAGAAGACGTTCATCTCGTTAAAACCGTGTCGCAAACCCGACGGATGGTTCACTCGTCCCGCAATAAAGAGGCCGCTCTCCGGCTTCTTCCTGGCCATCTTGACGAATTCAGCGACGCCCTCCGGATTCTGCTCAAGAACGGTATATACCCGGGTACCCTTTTTCACGGGTTCTGATCCGAAGGCTTTTTGGGCGGATTCCTTGTTCAGCTGCGAGATCTCGTAACCGAGCCTGACGTAGTCGCCACGAAAATAGTCCCGCGGGTCAACGGGCAAGGTCTGAAGAAAAACGATCCTCCCCGTCTCCCGAATATATTCCCGCTCCGCAGCCATGCCGAGAAGGACCACGATTTGAAATCCGACCGCAAGCGCAATCCAGAGTTTTTTCATTTCGTCACCTCAGAGACCGCTTTTTTCCGACTCGAATAGACTGAACCGGTTATGAAGAAGCCCGCGCCGGCCAGCAGGAACACCAAAGATCGCACGAGAAGACTACCGAATAAATCCGTGTACCTGACGGCCACCAGAAGTCCAAAGACAATGCAGCCCTGAAAGACCGCCGAAAACCGAACCTCACGACACCCCAGCCGGATCAGCAGCACGGATTGCGCGAGAATGGCAAGATTATACAGAACCGCCGATTCCCAGCCGCGCAACTGCGTCCATCCCAGGCTCTGCAAGAGATAAAAAAGGCCGACCGGCAAAACAACCCAAAGATCCGGCCTGATCTCGCGCGTTTTTCGATCACGGATCGCAAAGTAGAGAACGAGTCCCCACATCATGAGGAAACCGATTGCTCCGGCAATAAAGTAGGAATGCGAACGGAGTTGCTCTGCCTGGGCCAGCTGCGCATCGCTCGAGTGATCATGCCCGGCGAAGCTCAGAATAAAGGCCGTGAGCAGAAAAGCGAACTGGCTCCAAACCCAGAAGGACCTCCCCGATTCCCGCATCCTACCCCAGTGTTCGAGTAGAATACCCAAGCCGATCAGACCCCCGGAAAGCAGAAGCATCGCTGAATACGCGATGCCATACGGAACAAAGCTTCCCGACCAAAACACCAGAAGCAGGGAGATTGGAATGAGATCGCCCAGAACACGCGAACTGAACTTCTTCATTACCGGGAAAACGCCGGCAATCAGGAGCGGCGCCCAGAGCAAATGGTTGCCGAAACCAATGGCTTCGGAACCGGTCCAGAGAACCGTCAGGATGCAAACGACCATTCCTTGCACGGCCGAGGGCAAGGCCCAAGCCAGAAAGAGCGCTCCCAATGCCCAGATCATGAACCCGTTCGGGTAGTGGTCGTTGATATGGTAGATCTGGGCAACCAGCCAGACCCCCGCGCCAAAGAGCATCGTCCCGAAAAGATGAAGTCCTTCAGCGAGCTGAGGACGCTCTCTCCTGAAGAAAATCGCCCCGAGATGCGTGGCCAGCACCGAGCCGATCACAATCGCGAGCTTGACGAATCGATCTAAATTTTCCCAATTATATGCGAAGAACAGAATCACCCCAAGACCAAGGAGAATCGCGCCGATTCCGATGAAAACAAGCCGCCCCCAATCGACGCTTTCGGGGACAGGGTAGCGCGCGCGAAGCTTCTCGACCTGCTCCCGCTGCAGAAATCCCTCGCGTTCGAGATCCCGAAGTTCCTGATGAAGCCATTCAATGTGATTCATAATCAGCGCGCCCGCCGCGCTAACCGTTGAGCGAGATTTCTCATTTTCGCGAATTCAGCGCCGGAAACCTCAGCTTTTCGCGGGGTCCCCGTCCGGGCCATTTCATCCATTTGCGCGACTCGCTCCCGCGAAGGCGGATGAGTGCTCAGCGCGTCCGTAAGCGCTGAAATCGGCCCGCCCGCCTTGCCGCGAGCTTGCTCAAGTTTGTAAAGCTTGCTGTAAAAAAGCCCGACGTGATCCTTCGAATAACCTCCCTGGACCGCGACATTGAAGCCGATCCGGTCCGCTTCCATTTCATCTTCCCGGGAGTTCGCCATGAAAGCGAACTTCTGAACAAGCAGGCCGCCCGCGGCCCCCGCGCCCGCGCCGAGCGCGGCTGCCTTCGCGAGGCACGCCGAATCACCTTTACACGCGAGCTTCCCGATTCCGAATCCCGCAGCCGCCCCGAGAAGACCGCCGCCCACGCCATAGAGCAGCGACTTCGATTCCTCCTTTTTCGCCTGATACATCCGTTCGGCCGTATGGCGGGCCACGACATGGCCGATCTCATGACCGATCACTCCGGCAAGTTCGGCTTCCGAATCCGCCATCGCAATGAGTGGCGCTGTCACGAAGATCGTTCCAGCCGGAAGGGCAAATGCATTCACGTAATCCACGTCAACGACGGCGAAAGTATAATGATACGGCTTCCCCTCCAGGTGATTCGCCTCGACGAGCTGAGTGCCTATTTTTCGGACATAAGCCTGAAGCTCGGGGTTTTGAACCGGAGGGTATTCCTTCATCATCTGAGGGAGGACTTCCTGGGTCATTTTGGCTTCTTCGGCCGGCGTAAGCGCGGCCTCCTGGCCGGTATTGTCGCCTTCGCGCATCCGCGTGCGATTCGTCGCGCAAGAGGAAAAGATCAGAGCTGTCGTCAGGGTAAGCGTGAGATAGGTCAAGGATTTCATGAGCGGGTCTCCGAAGCTTCGATTCTAACTCATAAATCCGGCGGCGCAATTAAAAGGGGTCCTCTTTATTCACAAATCACTGGGCAAAACGCTCACTTACGCATTTAGAAAGAGTGCTGGCATCAAAACGTGCCGACCCCGTTCGGCTGCGCTACAATTAAGATGATGAATTATCGGGCGTTCACCATCTTTTTCATGCCGGTTGTTATTTCATTCGCCCTGTTCTGCCCAAGATCCGAATGCGCCCAATCCAAACAGAAATTCCCGGACTGCGATATTCCGCTCGATTTACGCGAGCCCGGGCAGTCGATGCACGGGATGCCCATCTTCGACCAACGCGGCCTTGGAAATGGCGTCTGCTATCTCGTCGCCGCCGTCCAAATCGCCGAAGCCGCCCGCCGGGCGCGGTTGAACGGCGATCCTCGCCAACGAATTTCAGCAAGCGCGGCATTGGCTGAGATGGCAACCTTTAATTCGCTATACCGTCACGAACTAAATCCCTATTTTACACAAGGGTCGGGATTTACCTGCGATGCCATGGACCACCTCAGATCACATGGCGCTTGCGACAGCAGCAAAATGCCGTTTTCAGACCCTTTTCTGGGAGATACAGGCCGAAGCCCCGACGACGAGGCGACCGTCAAATGGTTTATGAATACTTTTCAAGCGAGCGAGGAATATAAAGCGGCGGCCAGAACTCTCGCTGAGATCCTTTCGGCCGAACAGGTGCGATATGATGAAGTCGAGGTCTTCCAAAAACGCAAGCAAGAGGTCCTGCACCGCCTCTGCCCGAAGTGCGTGATTTCCAACTCGATCGAAACCCGAATACCGCCCGAAATTAAAAAAGCCACCGAAGCCGTTCTTCACCATCTTCATGAACTCGACTCGCAGGAATTCACCATGAAAATGGCCCTCCACTCGAACCCCATGCTATCCGCCTGCAAAAAACCTGAAAACCGGCTCTCCCTTCACAAACTCCCGAAATGCACGACAGAACCCTTTCTCTATGAAATAGGCGAATTTTTGAAAGAACATTTGAGCCAACCCAAGCCCGTTCCAGTCGCCCTGACGACCTGCTTCGCAGTGCTTCAATACAACGAGAAACAGTCCATTCGCCAGTCGAGCGACATCGAGTTGTACAAACGGAAATGTGAAAAACACGCGATCCTCGTGATCGGCCGGAGAACAATCGGGAGCGGAAACTCCTCCCGCTGCGAATATCTCATTCGTAACTCCTACGGCGAAAAATGTTCCCGCGATGAACCGGGCCGAACCTGCGATCGCGGGGATTACTGGATCGACGCGGAGGTATTGGAAAAAAACATCTACCAAGGAGCCGCGCTCGACTACTGAAGCCGGACGGCGGTCAGAACCCGGCCACCTTTTGGTCCAGGAGTTCCTGCCAGTGAGCGCTCTCCGCTGCTTCGAAAAGGCCCCGTCGTCCGACATCGTGGCCTCCGGGCGCGGACAAATTCTGGCTTGCAAGGCGGTCGATCCTGAGAAAATCCTGATGAATGCAAAGCCGATCATCCAACGATTTTCTTTCCAGGCTCTTCTGGAGGGCATCAAAAGAAAGTTCCAGCTTCGCATCCGGCGAAAAGATCTTCGCCCCCTTGCAGATCGAGACATCCACGGCTTTCGGCCACTCCATTCCCGAGATCAAAGTCATGATGCAAAGCCGTGACAGCGTATGCCGGTTCGGACTGCGCGACCCCACGGCAACCGGTGGTTCGAGATTCCTGTCGGCGCTTTCCTTGAGATCCTCCATCGCCTTCGCCAAGCTATCGGAAAAAAAGTCGCGAAACCTGCTGAGCGTCGTCCCGGTCAACGCCTGGGCGCGGTCGAGATCAGAACGCACTTCTTCGGGGCCAAGTTTCGATTTTTGGAGTAGTAAATCGACGTCACGGCCGGCCATCAAAAGAATGTCCTCCACGGATTTGGGACCTTCGCCGCGGCGATAGCGCGTGGTGAGATCATTCCGAATCAGCATTTGCAAATGCGCCGGCAGGAAGACGTTCGTATTCTCGAGTTTGAATTTCGTATGAACCTCGTTGAGAATCTTCACAGCGCGATCCATCTGAGTCGCGTCCATGCGCTTCAGGTCAGAATTCACGGCACGTAAGTCCGTGCGCACCTGATTGATCAGGGTTTCATCCTGCTCTCGATAAGGCGGGGGAGAGAACGCGAAAATGTCAAAAAAATGATCCAAGCGGTCCAGCGCCAAAACAGCCGAAAGCCCGCCCGCGGTTTCAGACGAAGCCTCACGAACGATGCCCGGCGGATTCAGGTTCACTTTCTCGAGAAATTCGTTCAGCACGCCCTGGTGCCGTTCGCGCAGAAGTGAGCCGACCCGGTCGTTGATTCCGCTCACGAGCTCAGTGGAATAAGCCAGCTTGAAATTACCAATGAACTCTCGAATGCTCGTACCGGGCTCCACCTTTTCAGGAACCGGTAGTCCCGCGATTTGCGAGACAATCACGTAAGCACTGTCGTTCTTAAACGGGCCGTCGCTATAGGGGTACGGAATGCCGTTCCCCTGATCCATATAGAGCGCTCCCAACATGATGTCCGCAAGGCCGTCCTTCACTTTCCGGACACGATCTTCAGGCGTGAACTTCGGGTTTTTCAGGTCACGCTCGAGTTCGTTCAGAATGCCTTCGCAGTTTCGTTTCATCTGCAAAACCCGATTCAGGCGTGAGAACTGGTAATTAGAATTGTCTGATTGCTGGCGGTTCGCTGAATTCGAACCGCCGACGACCTGATCGAGCCAGCGATACAAAACAGGCAGATCGCGATCAGCAAGTTCAATTCCGTAGAAAAACGGAATCGGTTCTCCGTCGCTCTGATTCCGATGAGCGAGATCGACCAGAATGTGGGAGTCCCGCGCCCTGCAGTAATCCCGGGTCAAAGCCTCAAGCCCGCAGGAAAGCGCGAGTGGCATCCGATCTTTGCGGGACTTGTAAAGTTGGCGCGCGGATGGGATCGAAGTGGCGGCCTGCACCCCGACCTTGAGGAGTTCAGAAACCGCCGCCACCGCCAACCCCACCATCGGAGTCGCGAAAGATCCGGCAATGAGCCCGACGTTCGCCGCGATATCAAAAGCCTTGGCAGGGTTATCGGTCAGACAGCCGCTCAGTTGAGCCGTACTCGAAAGAACCGAACTCGCATAACCGCTGAACCGTACCAATCCCGAGGTGGACCTTGAGGCGTAGCTCGCGTGATCAACGTAGTTCAGCTGAGTGCGATTGTACGAGAGCTGATACCGTTCATTCGCGTAAAGCGAAAGCAACTGATCCCGAAGTCCCGGCGTCAGGTTCGGATCATCCAAAATGAGAAAAAGATCGTTCGTATTCTCTTCGGCGACCCTCTCACCGCGGTAGTAACCTTCGCGGGCGAGCGCCTCGTCCAGCGCGTTTTGAAGCGCAGCGCTCCCGCTCAAAGCCTGTTCAAGATTGCCGTTCACACTGTCTGTTTTAGGGTCCCTGCAACTCGCCTTGTCGTTGAGAGATCTAAAAATCCCGGTCAAGCGGGCCGAACGCTCCAGCGCAACGCGAGACCAGTCTCCGGTGCTGCAGCCACTTTCGAAAGCGGTGATCATTTCGTCGACGACGGAAGGCTTCGTCCCGGTGGACGGGTCACATCCCAAAAATAGAACCGCGAAAGCGAATACAATACTCTTTTTCATAATACCCCGTATCGACGTTATGTCTCAAAGGGGTATTCAAGCGGCTCCGGGAAGTCAAGCGGGCAGCCCTTCGCGAAAGCCCGATATGCGCGCGGCGTTATGTTAGCGATATCGCTGGCCTACGCCGCCGATTCTTTGACCGCAGTCTTCTTCGTGAGCATCAAATCGCTCAACCAAGAGCGGATGGTTTCGAGGTGTACCTTTTCCTCATCATAAGCGCCGCGAAACGAAGCGGCGATTTCCTTGAGTTCCATCTCCTCGGCTACACGAATCAGCATGTCCCAACTTTCGAAATCCGCGAGCTCAGCGATAAGAATCGCTTCGAAGCTTTGCAAAACCGAAGTCCTCGGATCACTGACGACTTTTAGGATGCCACCCGAAGCGACCGCTGCTGCGTCGGCTGCCGGAGTCTGCGCCGTCGGATCGGCTCCCAGGGACATCAACGCATCGCGAACGAGCCCGAAATGCCGAAGCTCCTGATCTCGAAAACGCTCCAGAGTCGCGACCGGAATTCCGGCTCGATCGCTGTCCAATACCCGGCACTTCTGAACAATCGCTTCGTACAGCCTCGTCCCCGTACGCTCGAAGGCGAGCCTCTCGCCGAGTTTGTCGATCAGCAATTCAGGCCGGTTCCCCGCCAACTTCTCCAGAATGGTGCTCACCCCACCTTTAATCGTGCCGGGAACCGGGAGAGTGCCGAGCGGTTTCGCATTCATGATGTAACTCGCGCGAATCTTCCCGATCTCCTCGTCACCGTCCAGGGATGTGGGAGTAGAATTCAGGGCCGCTCCGATGATATCCTTGCTGTCGATGGGTGAAGAGTCAACGCCCGTGCGGTTCAAACCCATTTCAGTCAATTTTTTCATTTGAAGGCTCCTTTGCGTCCTAAGCGATTTTTTGATTAAGTTCAGTTCCGGGAATCCAGCGATACCCCGCCGCGACGGCCTGACTGGGCGAGCCTTCCCTGTTGACCTGATTTCGGTATGCGATCGATTCCGAGCTCTCGTCTTCGCGCTTTACGATATCCATTCCATTTGTCCGAAGATCGGCTTCGGCGTCCAGAACGGAGCGGATATACGAACGATGATTGGCGAAGGTCAGGAGCTCAGGAAGTTTTTCAGGAAGCACTTCCTCGGGATCACGCTTTTCGATCGTTTTGAAAAGTTCCATGACATAATGCAAGTGGCCCAATTCATATTCATGAAACCTCTCCCAGATCTTCTTCAGGCGAGGATCTGATTCCGACTCAAGACAACTTCGATAAGTGTAAACCTCGGTAGCCTCGTGAAGCAGCCATTTTTCGAGAACGGTTTCGTCCGGGTCCATCAGGGACTCATATTGCGTGACATGCTGTTCTTCGATCGACGCGATCTCGGCGTAGAGCTGGCGGGCCACGGGGTCGGAGAACAATGGCCCGACATTCAAATAGTAATTCTCGGTCTGCTGCTCGGCGGCCGTGATCAGGCAGACATTGATTTTGCTGATCGGGGCGGCCTTTCTTCTGTCATACGGCCTGCGAAGATTGTCCAAAGCGGCCCGATGCTCCTCAATCGTTGGACGTCCCGGTAAAATGTCGGTGTAGCTCTGAAGAATATTGTTCGCGTCTTTTCCCTCGAGTCGGTCCAGTAGCGCCGAATATCGGTAGAGATGGTCGAAATCCTCGAGGAGGCCGAACCGGTAAACCTGCGCAAGGTAGGGATCGGGTTCGTTCTGAGCGATCGAGGCCGTGACCTCCACCGCGACCTGCTCATATCCGATCGTCGTTTCAAGCGGCGATTGATCAGGCGGCAGCATCCAATTGACCGCTTTCTGCTGATGCTGCTCAACTTGCCTGACTCGCGCGAGATGAGGCCGAAGGTCACGACTGGCCCGGGCCAGCATGTGCTGGAACATGACGGACTCGAACTCAATCCCGTTCATGAGAATGCTTCGAACCCGCGAAAATGCATCATCGTTTAATTTACTGAACGGCTGCTGGACGATCTCCCTCCAGGTGAACTGCTGCTTTTCGAGAGACTGACCCCGTGATTCAAAAAATTTCGATGCCATACGTTTGATTGCTCCATGTGAGTTGATGAAAACCTAAACTCAGAATGCAACGGTCGTGCTGGCGCACCAGGCCCTTCGCAACTGAGAGAATCTTTAGAGAGTTGACATTCGTGCCGCGAGACCATAGCATCGCGCCACGAATCACGGAGAGCTGAAGCCCGGTGAAATTCCGGCACTGTCCCGCAACGGTAATTGAGCGACTTCGCTCATCAGTCCGAACGCCCCGCGAGATTCGATGCGCAAGACGCAACGGCGCCGGCAACTTTTTTTCGCCGGAGAACGCCAACCCCCGGCCAACCCCCGCCAACCCCCGAAGGAGGGGTGAACGAAATGACTCTTTTTATATTCTTCCTTTTCACATCGCAGATCACCTCCGTTACCGCAGCCTCGGGGGTTGACATCATCGTAACCGCGACGCGCCTCGAGACACCGGCTGAACAAACGGGCTCTTCCGCCACGATCATCAGCAAAGAAGAGCTTAGCCGGCGCCCGGGTGAAAAAGTCGCGGATCTTCTGCGAACCCGAACCGGTCTAACGGTCAATCGTGCAGGTGGCCCGGGATCGGCGACATCACTTTCCATTCGAGGCGCGAATTCGGAACATACGCTGGTCCTGATCGACGGGGTAAAGGTGAATGACCCCCTCAGTCCGACCCGAAGTTTTGATTTTGGAAATCTCCCGATCGAGGGAATCGAGCGGATCGAAATCATCAGGGGCTCCGAGAGTGTTCTTTACGGCTCCGACGCAATCGGTGGAATCGTCCACATCATCACGAAGAGGGGCGGACGCACTCCCTCCCGTGTTCTCGGTTTTGGATACGGTACCTACCGGACCTTCGAGACCTGGACGAGTGTGAAAGGTGGAGAAGCCGAAGCTGACTATGCCTTGAACGCGCAACTTGAAACATCAAGGGGTTTCTCGAACACCGGTCGGGAGCTGACGGGAGCCGAAGCTGACGGAAGAACCTCGGCAAGTTTTTCCGGGCACGCGGGGTTCCAGGCGGCTGAAGAGACCCCCTTCACCTTCGACATCCGATACTCAAAAGCGCGAAACGACAATGACTTTTCCGGCGGGCCGGGAGGCGATGATCCGGATTTTCTCAGCACCGAGCAGACTTTCTCAGGCAGGCTCCAGGCTCGTGCAACGCGCAGTCAGGACTGGGAGCCCCTTCTGGGCTTATCGTATTTGAACATGGTGCGAACGGCGGACAAGACCCCGAACTCAAGTCATCCTGAAGCTGTTCACACCCGACATGACAGCGCTCGCTCCAAAATCGATCTGCAGAATAATTTTTTCGTCGGCGGCGCGGGCACGATCAGCCTCGGAATCGAAGCCGAGAGGGAAACGGGACTCTCTCGTGAGGATCTGGGCACGGGCCTCGCGGAGGGTTTACGGCAGTCCTCGACCACTGTCGGCCTCTTCGTTCAGTACCAACACCTCTCACCCACATTCTTTTATACCGCCGGAGTTCGTCGTGACGTTCACGACCGCTTCGGCCCCTACGCGACTTACCGGATTGCCCCTGGAGTCGCGCTCAGCCACTCAATGACGCTTCGGAGTTCATATGGCACCGGATTCAAAGCACCCTCTCTTTACCAGCTCTATTCGGCTTTCGGAGATCCCGCTTTACGTCCCGAACTGAGCACGACCTTCGATCTCGGTCTCGAACAGCGGTTCGCGGACGGAGCCGCGCTCGTCCGTATGAGCTATTTCAAAACCAAGTTGAACGACCTCATTGTTTTTGAAAATTCGAAACCGGGTTATCAGAATGTGGGAAAATCGGAGAGTCAGGGCTTGGAAACTGAAATCAGTTCCGATCTACTTTCGACTCTTCGCGCGACCTTGGAATACACAGTGATGCGCGCGATGGATGAAAACTCCGGCCTCGAACTCCTGCGACGCCCCCGACATCAGGCGGCGTTCACCCTTTCGAGCCACCTTGGACGCGCCTGGAGCTTTGATACAGCGATCCGGATGATCAGCCGCCGCCTGGACCTCGATGCACAGACCTGGTCACGAAAATCGACGCCAGGTTATGCTGTCGCAAACCTGAGCTTGTCCTATGCGGTCGGCGTCAAGTCCCGGCTGTCATCAAGAATCGAGAATATCTTCGATCGCGAGTACCAGGAAGTCGACGGCTACTCCACTCCGGGTCGAACTCTCTTCATTTCTTTTCAGCAGGAGTTTTGATGAAAGGCCCCCTGCCGCTCATCAGCTCTGTCGGTCTTTCTCTCGTGTCGCATCTCGGTTTCATTGCAATTTCGCTGCTACTTACGATCAAAGACTCGGATTTCATCGCGCACACGACAAAGTCAGCGCATTCACGGCACTTCAATGACGCTTCTGAAATGGAGGTTTTTCTGCCGCTCGTCAGCTCGCACGCCAAACAGCGATCCCGCTTGACCTCGAGACAAAGAAAGCGAGCCGAATCTCCGCCCGCTTCCGAGCAAATGCTATCCGGAGCGGGCACAACGGCAGACGTTTGGATGATAGGCCCCCCGCGGCCTGAGTATCCCGAGATTTCGCGACGACGAGAGGAAGAAGGCCGCGTCACTGTTTCAGTTCTGATCGGAAAGGATGGAACGGCTACCGAGGTAACGTTGTCAGGATCAAGTGGTTACTCACGCCTGGATGAAGCAACCGTGAACTTTTTCCGGAAAGCCAAATTCGGGTTTCGTTATCCGATCCCGACTCCTCTGCAAAAAAATTTTTCAGTACTTTTCAAGCTGGATTCAGCGGAATTAGCCGATCAACGGCCCTTGCGCTCGGGAGTGTTTTGAGTGTCTTTTTCGCACTTCCGGCAAAGGTGGACTTCCATTGTCTGCCAGGAATGCCAATCGCCTTCCTTTGAGGGAAAAAGCTCACGACAGCGGAAACACTTGAACTGCCCCGAGCGCGGCTTTGTGGTTGGCGGATTCTTGCTCATGTAAGAAAATGGCTGTGAAATATCGATCTCCTTATGATGAGGGGGATGATCCGCTCGGAACCATCCCCTCACTCAAGATGAATTAGTAACGGTTACGACCGCCGCCGCCGAATCCGGCGTTCGACCTGCCGCCACCGAATCCGCCGCGGGTTTCGCGCGGAACCATCGGCTTCGCTTCGTTGACGGTCATCGGGCGGCCTTCGTAGTCCGCTCCGTTGAATTTCTTGATCGCGTCCTGAGCTTCGGCTTCGCTCGACATTTCGACGAATCCAAAACCTTTGCTACGGCCCGAATCACGATCAGTGATGATCTTTACCGATTCCACTTTTCCGCATTGCGTGAAAGTGTCGGTGAGCACCTGTTCGGTCGCGGAAAACGGAAGATTACCAATATACAATTTTTTACCCATAAATACCTCCTTTAAGGCTGGGAGCCGCTAAAGAGGATATGGGCCCGATTGCCCGCAGACTCTGTAGACGGAAACTTACTCAGCCGGCACGGTAACACGGACCAGACTAAATAGATAGGTTAATCTCCCGGCGCCAGGTCGCTTGCCGCCGGGTCTTTAGTCGGCATTAGCGTGACGGAACTCGCACCCAGGACGAGATAATCTTAAGCCGCATCGGCCTGCTTCGCCCAGACAGGCAGACGGATAACGAACGTCGTGTGACCTTCTGCATGATCGATGTCGATTCGCCCCCCGTAGCGTTCTATGATCCTTCTCGAAATGCTGAGCCCAAGACCGGTTCCGGCCCCGGGAGGTTTCGTCGTGAAGAACGGTTCGAAGATTTTTTCGCGGAGTTCCTCTGGAACACCGGGACCACTGTCCGTGATCTCAACCTGGATTTGCTCACCCGACGACCGGACACCCAATTTGACCCATTTCTCGTTCTGATTTTTCGCAGCTTCGACGGCATTACCCAAAAGGTTAACGAGGACCTGCGAAATTTCTATGGGCCGACATCGGATCACGATCGAATTATCAATCGGTTCGAGCTTCATCTGCACTCCATTGCTCCGGAGCGCGGGCTGGATTAAATTCAGGGAATCATCGATGACTTCCGCCAATCTCACCTGCGTAAGGGGCTCGTCGGCTGTCTTGCGCGAAAATTTGGTAAGCCCCTGCACGATTTTGTCGATACGAGCACACGAAGCTGCGGCGCGATCGAGGAGCGTCCGAGTCTTCTCGTCCGCGAGGCGCGCCTCGTTGCAACCCAAGTTCTTGTTCATTAAATCAAGAGCTGTTTTGACAACGGTGATCGGGTTTTTGATTTCATGCGCTATGCCGGCCGTGAACTCACCGATCGCCGCCAGTTTGCCCGTCATCTCGCTCTTGATTCTCTGCTGCTCGAGTTCCCATTGTGCTTCCTTCAGATCCTGTATGTCGATTCCTACGATGTAACAATCCGAGTTCACCTTGCGCATGACAAGAAAATGTCGACGGCGCATACCGCAAAGCATGATCGGTATCTCTCGAGAAGTCGTCTCGACGTCAGATGCCATGAATTCCCGGATGACTCCTAAGAGGTCGCGGTCACCATTGCGTACATCCAGCTTCTCGCCAGCCAAATCGTCCGGCTGCGCGCCGAAGTTAGCGGCGTAATTCTTGTTCACACCGCGGCAGACGAGGTCACGGTTGATCCAGAGCACCGGCCCCGGAATCGAATCAAGCACAGCCTGAAGCCGTTGTTTCTCGTCCCGGAGATGCCTCTGGTAGTGAAGCCCGTTCCAGTAAACCCCGCTTTGAATCTTCAACTGAAACCACAAAAAACCGTAATAGCTGAGGAAAATCAAAGCACACGAAAGGGATTCGCGATTCATCATCAGCAGCAACTTGACGAAGGGGATCCCGAGAACAAGTCCCGCAAAGATGCGACCAAGACTCTGCCAAGGGGCGACCGACGTGGTCACCGCCGCGGAAATCCCGCTGGCAATCAGGATCAATATCGCAACCTGGTAATCCGCGAACCCGTGTCTGTGAATGGCCAGAGCGAGAAGACTGCCCCAGGAGGCGGCTGGAACTATCACCGTGATCGAAAACAGCCTTTTCCAGCACCGCCTGTGTTCCGGGTAATAACGCGCTTGCGAGTAGGCCAGATGAAATCGCGCCATGTTGAACAAAAATATCAAGCCGCCCAAAATCAACTCGGAATGCCAGGGTTCAATATCCTGAAACCGGGTGGCGTAGATAAAGATGAAAAGCAAGGTAATCTGCCCGAGACTTGCCGAAAGTGCTCGCCTGCCAAGGTCGAATTCGGCTCCGATTTCGAGACCGATCGCCGGCTCATTCTTCATAGAATAATCATTTGCAACTACCCGGCCCGCGCTGCCCCGTGCCGGACCGGCGTGACCCGAATGTCCGGGTGGCAATTCAGAAAAAAAGTCTGTATTCTCGCGGTCAGCCAATGAACAACTTCGACCAGTATTGTTCCACGATTCAGAAGCAGTGCCTGCCCGGAGTATGGTCAAAAGCGATCATCCTCAGCCGGACAGATATCTTTATTGAAGATCAATTCAGTCCCGACGAGGTGCTTTACCGGGTGCAACTTCCCGATCGCCCCGTCAGCATTCGCGTCAGTCTCTGGCCCGAGGACGAGGATTGGTTTTGCACGTGCAACGAGAGAAACGATATCTGCGTTCACGTCGCTGCTGCTTCCCTTATTCTGAAGAGCGGCCGACACCCCGGAACCCTGAAGTCCGAGACAGCCCGCACGTTTTGCGAGGTTCGATATCTGTTTTTCAGGAAGACTGGTGGAGAGCTTCAATTTCAAAGGCATCTCGTCTTCCACGCGCGCGAGAGCGAAGGCGAAACCTCAACGCCTCTGAACGAATCTTTGGTCAGCCTCTCGGGAGGGATCACCTCAGGCCGGATTGCCGCGCCACCGCTTGCCGCGACCCAGGATGATTTTGCCGTCGACGCAGTTTTGTCTTCGTTTTCACAACTTGCGAGAAATTCGGGGCTATTGGATGCCGACCAGCTTGCGACGTTGTTAAAAGCTCTTTCGCCATCAACCCGCGTCTTTCTCGACGGCGACCCGGTTCAGACTTCCGCTCAGCCGGTCCGCTCGCGGATTCTTCTGAAATCTGAACACAAGGGTTATCGACTGACGCTCATCGAGAACGAATCGCCCGATGAGGTTTTCTCGAACATGGTCGTGCTCGTTCGCAAGACGTTACGACCGGTTGAGCCGGTCAGAATCGCGCCATCCGAACAGGACGAGCTTCGTGGACGCGGTCGCTTCTATCCCGAAGCTGACCTGGCACGCCTGGTGACCGAAGTCATTCCCCGTCTCGAATCGCGAATCGCCGTTCAGATCGATATCCCAAATTTCCCGACTGCCGTGCGCAATCCCCCTGCCATCGTTCTTGAAATTGAGGGCGGTACTGATGAACTCCTGGTGATTCCCCGCCTCCAATATGACTCGCCGTACGCAATCAGGGACGAGGAGGCCGAGAGAAGTCTCGCGCGAAAGCTACAATTCGATTATCACCTCGCCGTGGACCAAGTCACCCGATTCAGCGGTAGCGAAGCAGCCCAGGTTCTCGGGGATCTCAGAAACTCAGCTTGGAAAATCAAGGGATCATCCCTCGATCGGTTTGAAATTCACGAAGCGCTCGTTCCCGAGCTTCGGCTCTTGGACCATGACTTTGAACTCCACTTCACACGAGAGAACCTGCGAGCCGATGCCCGAGTGGTTCTGAAAGCCTGGCGCGAAAACTCCCCCCTCGTGCCGCTCCTGAACGGCGGCTGGGCAAAACTCCCGAAAGATTGGCTCGCACGCCATGGCGAACAAGTCGAGCGCCTGCTTCTGGCAAAGTCAGGCCGCCGGATGGGTCACCCCGTTTCGTCGCATTTTCTTCCCGAATTCGCCGATTTCTGTTCTGAAATCGCGAAGCAAGGAAACCTCGCTGGCGAAGATCAACTTGACGGTTTGAAGCTGCTGAAGGAGCGGCTCGAAAATTTCACGCGGATTCCCGAAGCCCCCCTTCCGGCCGACCTGAAAGCCGACCTGCGTTCGTATCAACGAAGCGGAATCAACTGGCTCTGCTTTCTCAGGGACGCCGGGCTCTCGGCCCTTCTTGCCGACGACATGGGCTTGGGCAAGACTCTCCAGGCTCTTTGCGCAATTCGCGGCCGCACGTTGATCATCACACCGACGAGCGTGCTCCATGCCTGGGCCCGGCAGATCGAGACATTTCGTCCGACTCTCCGTTTTCAGGTTTATCACGGAGCGGCTCGACAACTGGCCCCTGAAACACAGGTCGTCCTGACCACCTATGGTCTGCTCCGCTCGGACCGTGAAGTGCTCACCTCCACGGCCTGGGATACGGCCGTGCTCGACGAGTCACAAACGATCAAGAACCCCGATAGCCAGGTCGCGAAGGCCGCTCATGCCATTCGCGCGGATTTTCGCATAGCCTTGACGGGTACCCCTATCGAGAACCGACTTGAGGATCTTTGGAGCCAATTCGAATTCCTCGCTCCCGGCTATCTGGGCGAACGGAAAACATTCGCTGAGGCCGAAACACGGCACCTGAATAAGCGTGTCAAACCCTTCATCCTCCGTCGCCTGAAGCGTGATGTAGCGCTCGAACTTCCGCCGAGAATAGAGACGGTTCTCGAGTGTGAGTTCAGCGAAACAGAACGAACCTTTTATGATTCAATTCTGGCCGCGACACGCGCGGACGTTCTGAAGAGGCTCGAACTTCGAGATAAAGGAAACGTTTTTGCGGCACTCGAAGCGCTGCTTCGCTTAAGACAGGCTTGCTGCGATCCAGCCCTGGTCCCGGGGCATCCCCCCGAGCTTGCCAGGGCGCCTTCGTCGAAGATCGAACTCCTTCTCGAGTCACTCGAACAGTCCATTGGCGCGGGACATCGCGCTCTGGTCTTCTCCCAATGGACTTCGCTTCTGGACCGAATCGAACCCGCGTTGAAGGCCAGAAAGATTCCGTTTTCGCGGCTGGATGGCAACACGCCCAAACGACAGGAAATCGTTGAGCAGTTCCAAAGTCCTGAAGGACCTCCCCTGATGTTGATCTCTCTGAAGGCCGGTGGACTTGGCCTGACGCTGACAGCTGCCGACCACATCTACTTGATGGACCCATGGTGGAATCCCGCTGTCGAGGAACAGGCCGCTGACCGGGCGCACCGGATCGGCCAAAAGAACCCCGTTCTCATTCATCGTTTGATTGCCTCGCAGTCAGTCGAAGAGCGCATCATTGTTCTGCAAAAGTCCAAGCGGGAGCTGGCAAATGCGGTTCTCACTGATGGCGACTCTAGCTACGCTGCAATCCCGCCGGGCGAACCTCAACTCACCCGTGAGGATCTCATCGAACTTCTGACCTGATCGAAATGACTTTGACTCACTTCAGGCGAGCCGGTAAGTTTTCAATATGCGACCTGTTTTCCAGAAAAGCGTATTAACGCTGGTACTTGCAATTGCCTTTTTTACTGCCAGCAGCGCCGGAACCGAGGACACCATGAGACATGAACACCACGCGAGAGCCTATTGGCTTGATTCTTCTACGCTTGCCTGGAATCCCCCTGCGGACGCCCCCCCCTCCGCCGAATGCGAATTCCAACTGTTCGTGGGCACGGAACCCTACCCGCTCGTGCCGAGCGGAAACGTGGGCGTGAAACGGACCCTCGCGAAGCGCTTCCCCTATCTCCTGAACTATCAGACGCTCCAGGGCACGATCACCCCGTCGGCCGCGCGCGCGATGATCAAGCAGCCGCTTTCCGTGGTTGTCCGGCATCCGAGCCGCGGAACGGTCTTCCACTCGGGGGTGCAGACATTCGGCGTGATTGACGCCATCGCGACATACAAAGGAGATGACCTGGGTGTCCGTTTCTCCGAGGCAGACATCCCCACGGTGAAACTCTGGGCTCCGACGGCACAATCGGTGGCTTTGTGGATCTTCGCCGATCCTCTCGATGCCGCGCCGGCCGAAGTGGTCGATATGACGTTCAGCGACTCAGGTGTGTGGTCCGCGACGGGGAGACCCGAATGGAAAGGCGCTTATTACCTCTACGAAGTGGAGGTGTACGTGCCTTATACGGGAAAAGTGGAGAAAAACCTCGTCACCGATCCCTACTCGACCAGCCTTTCAACCAACGCAAAACGAAGCTTCATGATCGACTTGCGTGATCCCCTGACCTTCCCGACCGGCTGGAAGTCCGTTCGCGTGCAAGGCCCGCCGAATGCGGAGGACATCGCGATCTACGAACTTCACATCCGTGATTTCAGCGCGAACGACACAACCGTTGATCCGGAGCTTCGCGGCAAATTCTTGGGATTTTCAGACCTCAAGTCGTACGGAATGAAGCATCTCCGCCAGCTTGCCGCCGCCGGTTTAACGCACGTTCATCTTCTGCCGGCGTTTGACTTTGGTTCGGTGAACGAAGATGTTTCGCAGCAGATCACGCCGCAAATTCCCAACGGCCTCGCGCCCGACTCTCCTGAAGCGGCGAGAATTATCGACAGCATCAAGGATAAGGATGCCTATAACTGGGGTTACGATCCCGTACACTACTTCTCTCCGGAAGGGAGCTATGCAACCGATCCCGACGGTCTGGCTCGGATTGTCGAGTTTCGCGAGATGATCATCGGACTGCATAAGACGGGGCTGAATGCGGTCCTGGATACGGTTCTGAATCATACCTACCGCGGAGGACAGGACGAAAAATCAATTCTCGACCGCGTTGTTCCCGGCTACTACCATCGCCTCGACGCGAACGGAAAAATCCAGGGCACCGCCTGCGGCGACTGCGCCGACACCGCGACCGAGCGTTTCATGATGGAAAAGCTCATGATCGATTCCGTTGTTTCCTGGGCCAAGAATTACAAAGTCGCGGGATTTCGCTTCGACCTCATGGGGTTTCATACGCTTTCGAACCTGAAGCATTTGCGGGCAGCCCTGAACCAGCTCACGCTGGAAAAGGACGGAATCGACGGCTCACGCATTTACCTTTACGGCGAAGGCTGGAAATTCGGTTCGCTTGAAGCGATTCTTCCGAATGAGACCGCGAATCAGATGAACCTATATGGAGCTGGCGTGGGGAGCTTCAATGACCGCTTTCGCGATCGTGCCCGAGGCGGCGGGTTCATGACTGAAACGAAAGCCGACCAGGGTTTCATCACCGGGCTCTACTACGACAATAACGGGATCGGTTCGAAAGCCCTGCCTCAAAAACCTCGTGATTTGCGCGGCCGGTTGCTTCAGTACACCGACGCTATTCGCGTCGGCATGGCGGGAAACCTTCGCAACTTCCGGTTCAGAAACTCCGAAGGCAAAAGCGTGACGGGCGCGCAGATCGATTATCATGGTTCGCCAGTCGGCTACGCGGCGCGCCCCGGCGAAACGATTAATTACGTATCAGCGCACGACAATTACGATCTTTGGGACCAGATCGCCGCGAAGGCCGCGTTTCAGAAGCCGGACCGGTATCCCGAAACGGCATCCATCGAGGATCGCGTCCGGATGCAGAAACTCGGGCTGGCTCTTGTCGCGTTAGGACAGGGCGTCCCCTTCTTCCACGCCGGCTCCGAATTCCTTCGATCGAAATCAGGAGACAACAACAGCTACAACTCCGGGGATTGGTTCAACCGGATGGACTTCAGCTTGCGCGACAATAATTGGGGCGTCGGCCTGCCGCCGGGTGAAAACTCGGGTGACGCGGCTTTCTGGGCGCCGCGGCTTCGGGACCCCGAGCTTCGCGCAAGCGCCAAAGACATGGAATCAACAACACGCTACTTCCAGGCCTTGCTCGAGATCCGGCGTGATTCGGCACTCCTGCGATTGACCACGACTGAAGACGTTCAGGCGAGACTGCGATTCCTCGAAACCGATTTCGGCAAAGAGCAACCTCCCGGACTGATCGTGATGGCGCTCCAGGATTCAATCCGGAATCGCCCGAAGCTCGATTCGAGTCGCAAGCTTCTCCTCGTCGCGATCAATGTCACCCGACATCCCATTTCGTTCAGACATTCCTTTTTAAAGGATCGAAAGCTCCGGCTCCATCCGAACTGGACCGAAGAGATCGAACCGCGCGTCTTGGATTCAAGCTTCACCCCTGAACGGGGCACGCTCGCGATTCCAGCTCAAACCGTGCTCGTTTACGAGGAACCGCGACTGAAGCCGAAACGATAACCGTCATCAGCCCCGTCCCACGAACCCAAGAAGCGCCCGATAAAACCGAGTAGGACCCGGATCGATCCGCGACAGGCAGTCATGAAGTATCCGGCATAAAAGTTCCGGTTCAAACGGCTCCTCGAGAATCACGCTCAAAAGGTTTTGGTCGCGAACTTTGAAGTAGGGTTCAGGTTCTGCCGTACACAGGATGATCGGGACGGGGCTTACCTCCCGAATTCGAATCGCGAGCCAAAGCCCCGTCTCGCCGCGCAATTTCCCGTTCGTCACGACCGCTCTGATACACTCGCGTTTCTTGTGAAAGCATTCCCAAGCCTCCCGCGCGCTATTGGCCAAAAGCGGACTGAATCCCGCCCTCTGAAACACCAAACGGTACAGTGCCAGCAACTCGACCGAATTGTCAGCAATCAGAATGTGATTCAGCGAAACCTCCTGGTTCATTCTGTTCTTAGTACAGAACAGAATTTATTCTGTAAACAGAAAGTGAAACAGAGCGTGAAAAGTTATTATTTTCAGTATGTTAAAAAAGAGTAGCCGGTCGCGGCACTTCAGGAACGCGAGCTTTCTCAAAGCCCTGGGTCAGCACTGCCGCCGTTTACGCAATCAAAAAGGCTATTCGATCGACCGGCTCGCAAAAGAGAGTGACCAGCTGAGTTCGAGCGTGATTCATCGGCTGGAAAACGGCTCCGGGGCGGTAACCGTTTCCGCACTGTTTCGATACGCTCAGGGACTTGGGATCCCGCCCCGCGCGCTTTTCGAGTTTGAATTCGCGGATCAGACCCACAGCAAAGTTCTGAAGCCGAAGCTGTTCGGTTGGGATGATCCGAAAGCAAGGAAGCAGGCTTACCTCAACTTGCTGCCACTCTATTCAGCGAAAGCCGCCGCGGGATATTTTGGCACGGGACAAATCGCCGAACCCGAAAGCTGGATCGAAGTGACCGGGCATGGACCACTCGATCGAAAAATGTTCGTAGTAAGAGCAACCGGACATTCCATGTTGCCGCGAATCCATGAAGGCGATTATCTCGTCTTCCGAGCCGATCCCACCGGAAGCCGCCAGGGAAAAATCGTCCTTGCCCAATATCGTGGTCCCGCCGATCCTGAAACCGGGGGGAGCTATACGGTTAAGCAGTATTTCTCATCGAAAATCGCTTCAAATGAAAGTGAGTGGCGCCACCGTGAAATCCTGCTGAAACCGCTCAACCCCGAATACGAACCGATCGTTCTTCTCCCGAAACACGAAAGTGAGTTCCGGATCATTGGAGAGTATCTCTTCACGGTGTAGCCTTTACGCTCTCACGCGAGTTAACCTGTCCAAACGTTTTCTGTCGTACTGAATGTTAGGCCGCGTTCTTGTTCATTTCGACGAGCTGCCGATACCACTCCGGTGCCAGGAACTTTTCCCGGCCAAAGGGCAAACGGTTCATTTCAATCTCACCCATGAAGCTTGGCAAATTGCCGATCGCAACCATCTCTCCGATGATCTGTCCCTCGGGAGTCCTGCCGCGCTGAATGAATCGATAGATGTCCTGGATCTGATATCGACCATGCTCATCGACCTCGGGCATGACTTCGGTGATATGGGTCACGCGCCGGCTCCCATCGGGCATACGCTTGATCTGCACGACAATGTGAATCGCCGAAGCGATCTGACGCCGGATCGCCATCACCGGGACTTGCGTCTCACCCATCATCGCGAGCGTCTCGACCCGGACCAGGCTGTCATACGGGGAATTCGCATGAGTCGTCCCCATCGAGCCGCCGTGTCCGGTATTCATGGCCGTCACGAGATCAAGAGCTTCGGGCCCCCGCACTTCGCCGACGACAATCCGGTCAGGCCTGAGCCGAAGAGCGGCTCGAAGCAACTCCCGGACACTGACCTCGCCTTTTCCCGTCGCATCGGCGGGTTTCGTCTCGAAAAGGACCATGTGATCGGTGTGGACCTTCAGTTCGCTCGAGTCTTCAATGATCAGAAGCCGCTGATTTTTGGGAATACGCGACCCGAGCACGTTCAGAAGAGTGGTTTTACCGGCGCCCGTGCCGCCTGAAACGATGATGTTCTTGGAAAGATAAACGCAAACATCGAGAAAACGGGCCGCTTCCTTCGAGATCGAGCCGCGATTGATCAGATCGACGAAAGTCGGAACGCCCTTCGCGAACTTCCGAATTGAAACACTGGTCCCTCGCCTTGAACAGGGCGGGAAAACCGCCGAAACGCGGCTGCCGTCCGGAAGACGCGCGTCCAGCGTCGGGTTGTCATCGTCAATTCTTCGGCTCACGAACTGGGCGATATTGCGAACGGCCGCCTGAAGCGCCTGTTCGTCATGGAACTTCGCGTCCGTGCGCTCCAGAACTCCCCGGCGCTCGACGAAGACCTCGTCCGGCCCGTTAATCAGGATTTCCGACACACTGTCGTCCTCGAGAAAAGCCTGGATGGGGGCCAAAAAGACCCCGACTGATTCGTTGTAAACTCCCAAGTGCTTACTCTCCCGTCGCGGCGTTTTCGGAAATTCTGTTGGTAAACTCCTTCACGACGAGAGTTCCCTCCGACCCGTTCACCGGGCAGTAGAATCGATATTTGCCCGGCATATTCGGCGTGAAAGTGATCTCTTCAATCTTCTGGGAACGAACTTGTTTGCGGACCTGAAATGAATCCATCATGATGCAAAGCGTGTTCTTCGAAGCCCCGGTCACGAACAGACGGACCGGAACATCGCGAGTCACGAAAACGGTCTTCGGGAAAAACCCGAGATCTCCGGCGATCACGGCGACCTCCTGAACCCCCTTGCGCACGATCGCGCTCGCAGCTGAAGTCGGATCGACATCCTTCGGCGAAAGATCCGGCCTGAGGTCCGTATTGCGTGTCCCAGGAGCGGGCTGCGCGACCGATCTTCCGGCGGGCACGCCGTTCGTGATCTCCAAACCAGCGATTCGGCGGTTTGGCGCGCTCGCGGTCCAAGCCCCGACTGCCTCATCGCTTCCCTCGAATTCTTCGACTGCTTGGGCAGCGTACCGCGGAGTCACTCCAAGGTCGATTCGTGCCGGCGGCTGTCCGAAGCGTGACTCAGGAAAGCGCTCTCCTGCCTGCATCGGATCGGGGCGAGTTGGAGGTGGCGCGAAGACCATATCCGCCGAAATAGCGGGCGCGAGTAAAAACGCGAAAATAATAAACCCGTTCGTGAGTTGATTGACTCTGTCCATAGAATCCACTTCCTCTGGCAAACTCATCGGCATTCAGGCGGAAGAAGATGAGCGAAAACAGGGAGCTGAAGCGCGGGCGAGTCGTTTAGAAGAATATTATCGCACGGTCGAAGAAGTATAATAAACATCGGAATTACAACCAGTTCCCGCTCTGAGGAATCATCGCCCAACCTCGACGCATTGCAGGAATTCGTAGCTGCCATCGACCAGGACTCCGTAAGCGACCAGTACCACTTGAAACTCTTTTCAAATTTCCACCACCACCACGACGTCATCCATAGGCCTATGTCCCCGATTTTCCAGGCGAACTATGCAACAAGGATGAGCAATGATGTAACCGGTCGGGTTCTGCCCAGTTCCCACTCGGACGCCTCTATTGCTTTCGATTTCAATCAATGCGATCAACAGCCTCATGGAACGTTACGCCAAGCTCGCGGCTGAAGCTCTCAGCCAAGTTCTGCCCTCGCCTATTCGGACGACCGATCTTGAAATTCCGCCCGATCCGAAGCTCGGCGACTTCGCGTTCCCCTGCTTTAAGCTCTCGAAAGAACTTCGCAAGGCGCCTCCGCAGATCGCCCAGCAACTCGTTGCCGACCTGAAGGCCAGAAACGCCGTCCCCACCGGACTCTCGGTTTCGACAGCCGGCCCCTACGTCAATTTTACGGTTCCCGCTGACGAAGCGATTCGAAGCCTGCTCAAGGACATCCTGGCCGGCGACGGAATCGGTCATTACGGCGAACTTCCCCCGAAACATCGCGGGGCTTGGACGCTCGAGTACAGCTCACCGAATGTCGCCAAGCCGCTGAATATTTACCACCTGAGACCCACCGCTCTCGGTGCAGCGCTCGACCGCGTGGGCCGCTATCGCGGTTTTGACGTGATTTCGATCAACCACCTCGGGGATTGGGGCAAGCAATACGGAATGCTTGCCGCCGCCTTCCGTCTTTTCAACAAAACCGTCGATTCCGATCTCGGAATGATGGATCTCGTGGACATGTACGTCAAAGTGAATGCCGCCGCGGAAGCCGATCCCTCAATCGAAGCGGAAGCCCGCAACGCCTTTCTCAAACTCGAACAGGGCGACCCCGATGTCACGGCGCTTTGGCGAAAATGTGTAGATATTTCGATTCGTGAATTCGAGAGAATTTACCGCCGCCTCGGAGTCCGTTTCGATTACATTTGGGGCGAGAGTTTCTATAAAGACCAGCTCGAGCCGCTGCTTCAGAAGCTCAGGAGCGGTGGACTCCTCATCGAGAGCGAAGGAGCTTGGGTGGTTCCGGTCACAAACCGGGAAGGAAAGGAAATTCCGCCCTGCATTCTACAAAAGAGCGACGGGGCGACGATTTATGCGACGCGGGACGTGGCCGCCGCGATTTACCGTTACGAGCGTTTCCATTTCGATCGGATGACTTACATCGTCGGCGCCGAGCAAAAACTCCATTTCGAACAGGTTTTCGGGGTACTACGCAAAATGGGTTTTGTGTGGGCCGCGCGATGCGAACATATTCCCTTCGGCCTCTACCGCTTTAAAGACGCGAAGATGTCGACGCGAAAAGGGAATTTCGTCACCCTTGAGGAAGTCCTCGGGCAGGCGAAAGATCGCGTGGCCACGCTGATGCGTGAACGCGCCAAGGATCCCGAAAAGCCGGACAGCGCGGGCGCGACTCCGAACGAGGACACCACCGAAGCCGTCGCGGTCGGCGCAGTCGTATTCCATGACCTCCATACTGATCCTGTTCGTGATGTCGAGTTCGACCTCGAACGCGTCGTCGATTTCGAAGGCGAGACGGGGCCATACCTCCAGTACGCACACACCCGTTGCCTCAGCATTTTAAGAAAAGCCCGCGAAACAGGCCAACTCTCGACCGTGGAGGTCAAGTTTTCGGATCGGGCCCCGAATGTCTTGAAAGCAACCGAGGAAGTCGCCCTGATCAAGACTCTCGGGCAGTTCCCGCTCCATCTCGAGCGTACGCTGTCCTTTGCGAAGGCAAGCCAGCTCGCGCATTATTTAATCGATGTCACAAAAGCCTTCGGCGCGTTCTACCGCGAATGCCGCGTCCTCGGAGAAGCTCCGGAAGTCACCTCTGCACGGCTCATGCTTGTAGAAGCGACGCGGCGGGTGCTCGCGCGAGGGCTTCAGCTACTCGGGATCCCCCTCCCCGAGCGGATGTAAAAAACTAAACTTCATCGGTCGAAAACCGCGCCAAAAATTTGGCTTCTTCACTTTATGGTCGATTCACGGTTACCATTAGACAGAGCTATGGCTGATCCCATTTCAGATGATCCGAAAATTCTGGTGGTTGACGACGATCCAGGTCTACGGCGAGTTCTCTGCCTCGCTCTCGAAGAGCAGGGCTACAGCACCACCTTCGCGTCGAATGGAGAAGAGGCCCTTCTCCTCGTCAAGGCGAATACATACAGCGCGATTGTCACCGATTACGACATGCCCCGGATGAATGGCCGCAATCTCATCGACCATATCAAAACTTTCAATACGCTGACCCCGGTTCTTCTGATGACGGCGGGCATTCCTGAAACCGTATTCCTGGACCTTTTGAAGTATTCGCGATTTCTGGCGATACACAAGCCGTTCTCCCCGCCTGCGTTCTTCAAGGCGCTGATGAAAGTGATGAATTCTCCCGTTCCGGCCGGAGCTCATAAAAGAAGCGAATTTCGCGTAAAAACCGCTATTCCGGCACAATGGAGCGCGAAAGGACCTGAGGTCACCACGGGGATCCTCCGAAATCTCTCTCTCGGCGGAACATTCGTCGAAACAGAGAAACCGATCCCAGCCGGAACGGAGCTGGATATCTCGTTCCAACATCCAACGGAGCCAAGCCAATCCGTCTCGCTCAAGGGCGAGGTCGTCTGGGCAAAACACGGGGAAAATCCCGGCGAACTTGAGGGCGCCGGAGTTCACTTCAGGGATCTCGACCGAAATACCATCCGGACACTGCAAACCATCCTAGCCCAGACCGTGAACCAAATGGGCCTCGGATGGTTTGAATCAGCGCGCTGAAAGCCCGGATTACCGGCTCGTAACCGACGCGGCGAGATACTGCCGGTTCATGCGCGCCATATTCTCGAGCGTAATCCCCTTCGGACACGCCGCCTCGCAGGCACCCGTATTCGAACAGCTCCCGAATTGTTCCTTGTCCATTTGGGCCACCATCTTTAACACGCGCCGGTCTTTTTCGACGGCGCCTTGCGGCAGGAGCGCCAGATGTGACACCTTCGCGCCGGTAAAGAGCATCGCCGAAGCGTTCTTGCAAGCCGCGACGCAGGCTCCGCAACCGATGCAAGACGCTGCATCGAACGCAAGATCAGAATCGAGCTTCGGAACGGGAATACCGTTGGCATCTCTCGCATTTCCCGTGCTGACGGAAACGAAACCGCCGGCTGCAATGATTCGGTCAAGGCCGGATCGATCCACGACCAAATCCTTCTGAACCGGAAATGCCCTTGCCCGAAACGGCTCCACGACCAAGGTCTCTCCATCTTCGAATCGCCGCATATGGAGCTGGCAAGTCGCCGTCTCGCGATCCGGCCCGTGCGGGTTCCCGTTGATGGTCATCGAACACATGCCACAAATGCCCTCGCGGCAATCGTGATCAAAAGCGATCGGATCCCCGCCGAGCTTGATGATCTGTTGGTTAATGACATCAAACATTTCAAGAAACGACATATCAGTCGAAATATCCTTCGCCTGGTGCGTTTCGAAATGACCGATGCCGGAAGAGCCGTTTTGCCGCCACACTTTCAAGGTGAGATTGATCGTTTTCGCTTTGCTCATGACTTCTCCCTTACTTGTAACTTCGGGTTGCCAGCTGAATTCGTTCAAATTCGAGCGATTCCTTGTGCATTTCCGGTTCCTTGCTCTCGCCCTTGTACTCCCAGGCGGCAACATAGGCGAAACGCTCGTCGTCGCGCTTCGCTTCGTTGTCGGGAGTCTGACTTTCCTCGCGGAAATGACCACCGCAGGATTCAGTACGGTGAAGTGCATCGCGCGCCATCAGTTCACCGAGTTCGAAATAATCAGCGACGCGACTCGCCTTCTCGAGTTCCGGATTCAGGAAATTCAATTCACCGGGAACGCGCACATCCTGCCAAAATTCCTCGCGAAGCTTCGGTATTTCGACCAACGCTTTCCTGAGTCCCGCGTCGTTACGCGACATCCCGACGTACTCCCAAAGAATAAGTCCCAATTCGCGATGGAACTCGTCGACGGTACGGCCGCCCTTCACGCTTAGAAGCTTCTGCATCCGCATGCGAGCATCGTTTTCAGCGGCACGGAACGCGTCGTGCTTCGTGTCCACTTTCGGGAGTTTCGCGGAGGTGAGATAGTCAGCAATCGTATACGGAATGATGAAATATCCGTCCGCCAAGCCCTGCATCAAGGCGGATGCGCCGAGGCGGTTCGCGCCGTGATCGGAGAAGTTGGCCTCACCCAGCACGTGGAGTCCCGGAACCGTGCTCATTAAATTGTAATCCACCCAGAGTCCGCCCATCGTATAGTGAACCGCCGGATAGATCCTCATCGGGACTTCATACGGATTTTCATCCGTGATCTTTTCGTACATCTGAAAAAGATTCCCGTACCGTTCGGTGATTTTCGAATGACCAAGCCGCTTCAAAGCGTCCCTGAAATCGAGATAGACAGCCATTCTGCTTTCGCCGACTCCCCTACCCTCATCCACCCTGAACTTTGCTTGCCGGGAGGATACGTCCCGCGGCGCGAGATTTCCGTAACTCGGGTAAACGCGCTCGAGATAGTAATCCCGTTCCTCATCCGGAATCTGACTCGGCGGACGATGATCACCCGCCTTCTTCGGCACCCAGACCCGGCCGTCGTTTCGGAGCGATTCCGACATCAGGGTCAGTTTCGATTGATGCTCGCCGGAAACCGGAATGCAAGTCGGATGAATCTGCGTGAAGCAGGGGTTCGCGAAGGCGGCGCCCTTCTTGTAGGCTTTCCAAATCGCGGTCGCATTGCAGGCCTTCGCGTTCGTTGAAAGATAAAACGCATTGCCGTAACCGCCCGTCGCGAGAATCACGGCGTCCGCCGCATGCGACTCGATCGCCCCCGTCATCAGGTTGCGACAGACAATTCCGCGGGCGGCTCCGTCCGCGACCACCAATTCAAGCATCTCGCGGCGGTTGTAAAGTTCGACGGTGCCGAGCCCCACTTGCCGCATCAGCGCCTGATAAGCGCCGAGAAGCAATTGCTGGCCGGTCTGTCCGCGGGCGTAGAACGTGCGCGAAACTTGCGCGCCGCCAAAGGATCGGTTGTCGAGCAGGCCACCGTATTCGCGGGCAAACGGCACGCCCTGCGCGACGCACTGATCAATGATCGCGTTCGCGACTTCGGCGAGCCGATAAACATTCGCCTCACGGGCCCGGAAATCGCCACCCTTGATCGTATCGTAAAACAGCCGGTACACGGAATCGCCGTCGTTCGCGTAATTCTTCGCGGCGTTGATCCCCCCCTGAGCCGCGATCGAGTGCGCCCGGCGCGGAGAATCATGATAGGTGAACGCCTTCACCTCGAACCCGAGTTCGGCCATAGCTGCCGCCGCCGAAGCACCGGCCAGACCGGTCCCTACGACGATGACCTTGTATTTCCGTTTGTTCGCCGGATTCACCAGCTTCATCTGGAATTTGTGGCTTTCCCATTTTTGTTCGAGCGGCCCTTTCGGGACTTTAGAATTGAGCTTCATAAGGAACCTCTATTGTTTCATAAAGAAATAAACGTAAAGCGGCTGCAAGATGAATCCGACAGCCACGACGACCGCGTAAGCCACTCCGAGCTTCCTGATGGCTGGCGAATATTTCGGATGATTGAACCCGAGCGTTTGAAAAACGGATTGCACGCCGTGATTGAGGTGATAGCCAAGGAACACGACGCAAAAGACATAGCTCCAAACATAAAAGGGGCTCTGAAAAACCTCTACCAACAACCGGTGAATGTCGCGCATGAGGACGCCGTTATAGGTGACGTCGTAATTCGTCCCGTATTTGAAAGTCTTCAAATGCCAGGCGACAAAGAAGAAAATGACCACGCCGTGATAAAACATCGTCGTTGAGGACCAGCTCACGGACTTCGCGCCTTTGGTCGTCAAGAACTTCCGATTCCCGCGCGCGGCCTTGTTCTCGATCGTAGTCCAGATTGTAAACGCGACATGGACCAGGAAGATCGCGAGCAACACGAGTTCGATCGCAACGATAGCCGGATTCGAAATCAGCGTGTGGCTGTAGATGTTGTATGCCTTCGGGCTGACGAACAGAAGCATGTTCCCCAACATGTGCGTCAAAGCGAAAAGAGTAATCCCGATGGCCATCAGACCGACCACGTATTTTTTGCCTATAGAAGACGTGAAAAAACCTGGACCGGAAGTCGATTGAATCCCGCTCATGTGATTCCCCTCATATTGAAGCTGTTTAAAATTTTTCTATCGCAACCCAGTGCCAGAGTCTATTGGGAAGTTCCGGTTCGCCTGACCACCAAAATGGCGGCAATCGAAGGAGCCCTGAACTCAATCAATTTCAGGCCGGCGCGCTCGACGAGCTCGGCTTCGAAGGGGATTTCTCGCGGCTGTTTTCGCATGTCGCGTTGCGCCGACGTTTGAGCCGAGTCGCTGGCCGGCGTTTCGACCAGTACCCCGGCAATTCGCGAACTTTTTCCCGAAACCTCTGCCAAAACAAAAGCTTTCGGCTGGGCGGCCTTTCCGCCTTTCTTCAGATTGAGCTCTCCTTCGATTGCCGTCGCGCCACTCACCTTCAGGCGAAGCACGGCAGGGCGGCTTTCCATCCCCGGCGATCCAGCTCCCGGCGCGACCCAGAACCCCGCCCAAGTCCCGGTCAGCTCAGGGTTGAGTCGGTCGTCGGAACTCGAAGTGATTTTGAGCCGCCTTTGAACGACGGCTTCGCCCTTCAGACGCGCGGTGATCCAAGGAGTCTTTTCCTCGTTCAGATATTTTTCGAGAATTTTATCGGCCCTGGAATCGTTCATGCGTTTGAGCGTCTCGGCTGCGGCAAGTCGGGTCTGGGGCTCGGGGTGTTTCAGAAATTTCGAAACAAACTCTTCTTCGTTCGCTCCCCGGGCGATTCCGACTGAGCGGATGGCGGCATTTCGCAGGACATCATCAGCCGTCCGTTCCGCCTGCAGCTTGAGAAATTCGACACTCGTTGAATCGTCGAACCAGGCAAGCGCTTCGAGAAGCCTGAGCCGCTGATAAATCTGATCGGAAGCTTCATACATCCGGATGATCACACGCGGCGCATTCGGCCCGAGAGACCGCCACCAGTCCGCGCCTTCAGTCGGATGTCTCACGCTGAGGGCTTCCGAAATAGTCTTCTCGAGCTCGGCATCCGTCGCCGACCATGCCCCCCCCGAGGGCGTTAATACGCAAACGGATAGGAAGAACATGATTGTCGAGAAACGGAATCGCCGAAATTGCCTCTTTGTCATATCATCGCGATCTTCACTGCACAAAAGGATTGAACTTCATGATTGTTCCCGAGTTCGGCGTCAGGAGATTCCCGTCCCCGGTTCCGTTGATATAGGTCTTCGTCGACCACCACATCAAATGATTATACTGGCATTCGAGCGCGGTCGGACAGTAGGTGCCGGTGGTCCGACTCGCACAAACATCCAGACAGCTCAATCCGGTCGGCAGGAATGAAGTCGTATCAGCCGTGCACGAATTAACGGTCAAATAGCCCTTGGGGCCTTTGGTAACGCAAACCGGAGTGTCATAAACTCTGTCGTGCGTCGTGCCCGTCCGTTCGCTGGGATGATTCAGGCCGAGATAATGACCCATTTCGTGGGAGATGGTCGCTCCCATATCAATGAAATCAGACTCCTGACTTGCAAGCTCGCAAGTAAGTCCCGGTGAACAGGACGGATTGAACTGATCGAGTCTGTTGAAGGTCGCGATCGCGACCCCACTCGATCCGGTTCCGTTGACCAGAGGCCCGCTGATCGCGCCAGCGAGTCCCACGACGGACATGTTGCTGGTCTGATCGCCGATTGTAGAGACGAGAAAAAGATTCAGGGCTTTTGACTCAAGCTCGGCCGGAAGGGACCCCGAGCCGGCCGCGAACATCTTTCCGAGATAGTTTGCCGCGTTGTAATTATAATAATCGGCGGCGGCGAAAAGATCCCCGCCTTCGAGACAACCCCATTCGATCACTCGCACACTTCCGATCTTTATGTTCACCTGGTTGTAGTGAGCGAAAACGGACTTGAAAAGAAGATCCAAATTCTGCTGACCTTTAGGAGTGCGTGAGGCGGCGACGTTCTTCGCGCCGACAAGGAAGACATTGAGATCGATGGCGCCATTCGCGGCCGTGGCATTCGTCTTCTTCAGAACTGTTACTTTCAGCCCAACGTCGTATCCGCTGACTTCAAGATAATCGCTCGCGAGAATCACGTATTTCGCGGTGTAATTCACGCCTGATCGAAGCTTGCCATCGACAAAGTAATGTTTGTTGAACGCGCACCCTGACCAATCCGTCACGCCATCGGGACCATCGGCCCAATTGCAGGTCGGAAAAGTATTTGAGCTCACGTACCCCAGTCCGATCTGCCTCTGTTCCCAATGAGTGAGGTCAAAAAACGCGCTTGGCCAGGCAATCGAACAAGTGCCGTTCAAATTACAACTCGTATCGGAGCAAGTATACAAGCTCGAGTCTCCGCAATACCCGCCGGTGCCCGATTTATTGAGATTAACATACTCGTTCGTGCCGTCACTGAGCGAAATCAGCATGGGATAGGCGCCACCGCTCAGCGCTCCCGGAAACCCGGTTGCCTGCGCGACGAGAGTCAGCGAACCCCCGGTACCAAGATCCTGAGTCATATCGATGTTCACGGACACGAGATTCGCGGCTAATACGGGATCTTCCCAACCCAGAAGCGGCCCCGTCCCGGTCAATACGGTTTTGGAAACGGAAATCGAGGAACTATGCGCCGAAGATCCGGCTCCCTCGATATACGGGGTCCAGGGTATCCCGGTAACGGGGCTGCATGTTTTCAACGCCACCATTTCAGCCGCATTATCGGCGAAATCGCCACCGCACCCGCAAAGCACCGCGATAAACGACAGGAGTGGAAGCTCGCGGTAAAGCACAGCGCCGAGTCCACTGAGATAGCTCTTCCCACTCTGCTCCATAAAACCCGGCTTCCTTCTCTCCATTGATAAGTGTAACCGAGCGATTCGCGCGAGGCTACTTGAATGGGTGTCGCGCATCCAAGATCCAAGTGGCACTGGTGTCGGAAATTTGGCGCGTGTTCGAGCAAGTGACCTTGTCCTCAGAATATCTGCGGCGCGTTAACCTTAGGAAATGAGCCCGCGAAGAGATCTTCGCGGCCGACGATTGCAGGAATGCGATTAAACAAACTCACTCTGGCTTTAAAAACAACTCAGGGGTGAGACGGGACTCAACATTGTTTTTCGCCAGAAATTTTGAAATCTCTTTCCTCATTGCGGGGCTCAGTCGCTCTTGCGCGCGGGACGCGAGTTCCCTCAACCCAGAGGCCAATCCTGCATCGTTCGGGTTACCGGAGTTGGCGAGCGCTCGTGCGGCATACTCCAAGGCACCGGATAGGTTGCCGACATACCGGTCAAGAGTAGTCGCACCGAAACTTTCGCCCGAAATATCAAGCCTTCCGGCTCTCTGCGCGAGCTGGGCCACGAATTCGACCTGCTCCATGCCTTCCTCCAGGTCAGGAACCAAGCGCAATTCTAAATCGTGCGCTGCCACGGGTTCCTTGAACTCACCGGGTTTGTAGTAGACCAAACCGCGGTCTGAAAGTTCGTTATTCCAAAGGTTCGAAGCCACATTATGGCTCGGTGCTGTCACGTTATCGACTTCTGAATAACGGCGTGCCAAACCCAAAACCACTTTGGTCTCAAGCGCCCGGGCGATGGCAAGTCCCTGAGATCTGTTAATCGCTCTCGCAGGAAGCCCGACGTGGAGGTGCACCTCCGCCGCGGACTCAGTGGCTTTGTAGAATTTTCTCATCTCATCCGCAAACACCCGAGGCACCTGTTCAGAGGAGGGATGCGTGAATTCGACGAAACCCCCGTCGATATGGGCAGCCAAATTTAAGCCTTTCCGGGCCATTGCATTTTTTAATGGCGTCACCAAATCACGGTTGACGTTGAATCCGACCCTGTTGAGTGCGGAATGCTGCACTTTATCCCACAAAACAGCGAAATAGAACGCATTGAGGTCTGTCGGGGTCAGCGGTTTCGACGGATCCACCCCCTTGCGGAGGGCGAACGCGATGAACTGTTTTCTAGAAAGCCCGAACTCGCGCATCAATTGTTCTATGGGATACGTATACCTCGATGCCGCTTCTTTCAGGGCAGCCCAGCCTTCGGGATCATCTCGCAAAAGTCGATGCAAGATCGTGTTTCCGATCTCGGAGTCGTGAGAAAAAGTAAGCGGAACTTTCGAACCATCTTTCGCCGTCAGAAGCATGGGCTGGTTCTGTTTCCAAAAGTTCAGTGGGACAGTCGCCTCGACATTTTTTATCCGAAGCTGTTTCAACTGCTTTCGAGCGCAATCCCCGGCATGACTATTGAAAACGGGACCAACACATACGAGCAACAATAAAACGACCTGAAAAAAAACCTGAACAACGGCCTGCTGCAGCCGCCGGCCCGCTCGCGTTGCCAAACCAGACATGATTTGATCTTACCAAAGCAAAAAAGATCTAGCGAATCGTTTTACCCGTCCGCCAGTTAATGATGAAACCCCCGGTGGGGACTCTGCTCACCGACCCACTGCCGAAGCTCGCAACGGGCCTGTTCACCGGAGACCCTGATCAGGGCGAACGTGAGAAGGTATTGTTGACCCAAACTCGTCCAATCCAGGTTGATCATCTTCGTCCAGGTCCCCGTGTTGATATACTGCTTTCCATCCGGGTAAATCTTGTAAATCGGCTTGTGGACGTGCCCCATGATCACGGTCTGCACTCCCGTTTGCGTATCCAAGATCGTCCGTGCCTGCTTTTCGAGATCAAGAAAAAGCGCGGTTTCCTGCTTCAGAATCTCGGCCGTCGTTTTGAAGCTGGCGTGCCTCTTCCGGCTATAGGTGAACCGGGTTTTCAGAAAGTAGAAGGCAGAAAGAAAAACATACCGGATCGTGAACCAGGGATCGAAGAGAAGGCCGAAGAAAACGAAAATTTTGACCGGCCTGACTTTGTCGAGAAATTCCCGTTCCCATTTGAGACGGTTGACGATCTTCAGGACGTAAACGCTTCCCCACGGGAGATTCAAAAGGGGTTCGTCGAGGTATGGCTCCAGAAGAGGCTTCTCGAAATCGAGCACATGAACGGCCTCGAACTGATTTCCATGCCGGATCTCAACGCCCCCCTCGATGCGAATCCGATCCCTATCGGCGATAATCTCGATTTTGTCGCTTGGAAACTTCGCTTCGGGGTCCCATTCCCGAATGATCCGCTCACGGACCTTGGGAAAGAACAAATCGGCGTCGTGATTACCGATCATGTAAGTGATTCTCTTGTTGGGCTTAGCGGCGAAACGCTTCAAGGCCGCCATGACCTTAGAGTGTCCGGCAATGATGGCCTCGAGCTTGTGCAGCGAAATCTGCTCCGTAATCGCGTCCTCGAATTCTCCGAAATACGGCACATTCAAAAAATCAAGAAAATCACCGTTCAAGAAGAGTTCGACGTCGACGGGGCCCTCGGCACTCTCGTCATAAAAACTCGTCGAGAAATAATCGAGAAAATCAACCATTTCGTCATCGAACTTGAAGTCTTCATGCGGATTAAGCCGGCCTTCGAAAAACTTGCCCGCCGATAGATGACAATCGCTGATGACGAGTTTAATCTTGTCCACGATTTTTATTATAGCCTACAATCAGAACTCGATGAGCCAGATTGCTGCGCGACTCTGCATTTTTTTTTATTGCCTCTCCCCGGCAACGGGACTCGCGGCCGGAAATGTTCCCCGGCCCCAGCCCCGGCCCAGCCTCACCCCGGCAAAATCTTCCACCCGTTTCCTCCTCCCGAATACCGGGACTTCCATGGTTCTTCAAAAGGAGATCACAGCACTCCTTCAGGAGTACAACGCGATTCACCCCAATTCCCAGGTTCAGCTGATCCGGAGGGGCGACCCATTCTCATCGTTACGGGATCTGATTGCCATGTACCTGGCCGGCGATGTTCCCGAGATCGCGGTCATCGAATGTGGCGAAACGCCCGCTGCCGAAGCGACGGGCTTATTGAAGCCCTTCCCGCGTCTGCCTCGCCACTCGATGCCGGCGGCCTGGTCCGCTTTTCCGCACTCGCAGCCACAGATGGCGCTTCCATTCGAAAGAACGCTTCCCGTGCTCGTGGCCGACCAGGAAGTTCTGTTCCGTCTGAAGCTGGAGGCCAACCGATTGCCCAAGACCTGGAATGAATTCACGGCCGTCGCGCAAAAACTCTCGTCATTGCTCAAAAATGAGAATCAGGAGAGGCCGGCCGCTGAACAGTATGCGCTCGCTTTGCCACTCCAGGGGACTCGCGGATTGTGGCTTTTTGAAGCCTTGGCCGGAAAGCCTCTCTGGAAGAGAGAACCCGGAGGACTCAAGTCGGAGCGCAAACTTTCTGAGCCGATTTCCGTTCTTCAGCGCTTGCTGGACACGCCCGGACTGGCCCGCCCCGAAGAAAGCTGGGAGCGCGCGGTGCAGGCCTTTCTCGACCGAAAAGCCCCGCTTCTGGTCACCGCGCTCGACGCTCTTCCTCAGATCACGTCCCAAGCGACCTTTCGCTGGATCGCGGCTCCCATGCCTCGTATCAGCGAACGCGACAGCCCGCAATGGGCGACCCTGCAGGGCGGGACAAATCTCGTGATCACGCGGAACTCCCCCGAGGTGAAATCATTTCTGGAGTTTTTCTACTCGCCGGGAGTCGCCGCGCGCTGGGTCGCTGCCGGAGGGTATTTTCCACTGAATAGCAGCCAAAAAAGCATCATCTTGAAAAACTCGAACCCGCCCCACTATGCCAGGATCATTTCAGCGATCCAACCCGACGCGCACCGCACGAGCGACGTCGAAGTGGTGCGCGCCCGTTCAGCTTGGATTCAGGGCCTGCAGCTCCTGTTCGGCGATGCATCGAAGCGACTCGCGAGTGAGGACGTTTTCATCCAGCTGGATCGACTGCTCGGGACTCAATAGCAAAGCAATTGACCCGGCCCAAAATCCGTATTAGGAAGTTCAGTATGGCAGAAAAAAGCAAAAAATGGCCTGATAACGCTCCCGGCTCCTACTTCGTCGACGATCAATGCATCGATTGCGACGCTTGCCGCGCGGAGGCGCCCGACAATTTCGCCCGAAATGACGAACGCGGTTACTCCTACGTCGTGAAGCAGCCTGCGTCGCCTCAAGAAGAAGCTCAGTGCAAATCGGCCCTCGAGGCCTGTCCCGTCGAAGCGATCGGAAAAGAATAGTCAGCCGTTCGTCTTGAACGGAAATTTTGCCCGCACGATGTAACAGGAGCCGCCCGGCCGTGGAATGCTTTCGTACAGGATAGCTTCGCGAATCAGGGAAGCCCCGAACTCGCTTTGTTTATAGCACGAAAGAAGATCGCCGATCCGTGCGGCCCTTCGGATCTTCCCGATCGTCAGGTGGGCGGAATAGGCGCGATCCTCGGGAGCAAAACCGAGCTTCTCCATCTCTGATTCGACGGCCTTTGCGAGCTGCTGAAGCTTGCCGCCGTCGTCCGCGCCAACCCAGATCACCCGCGCGCAATCTTCTCCCGGAAAAGCCCCGACTCCGGCCAGTCGCAATTCAAATTCGGGGAATTCGCCGCACAACGATCGAAGTGCTTCGTTGATCAAGCCAAGCTTTTCGGGTTCCGTCTCTCCCAGAAATTTCAAAGTGAGATGAAAATTCCCGGGTAACGTCCATCCGACTTGCAGGCCGATTCTTTCACACTCGGCCCGCAGCCGCGCCGCACCTTCAACCACGCGCTCGAGAACGGTACGACCGGGCGAAACGCCGATAAAAAGTCGGAGTTTGGCGCTACTCACAAAAACCCGAGAAAGCCCAACGGAAACCCCAGCGTGACGCCCATGCTCCTCGAGGAATACTGTTCGGAATCAAGCTTTTCTTCCCAGGCGATGTAGTTGATCTCGCCAAAGAGCGCCCCAGACCCCCAACGAATCCAGGTATTGTAATAGGCTTTTCCCTGAATCGAGGGATAGACAAAACCACCCAAGGTCAGATTACGTGCTCTTCCGAGGAAATCGTAAACAACGACCTCAGCTCCTTGCGGGGCGCCCAGCAGAAAATAGTACTGTCCCCCCGTCCGAAAAGCGATCGAGTGCACGCCCAACATCAAATTCACCGCGACACGCCGATCGAGAGTCCGGATGTATTCGCTGCTCAGGTAAACTCCAAAATCGGAGATGAGTTGCGCGTTCGCGGTAACGGCGCCAAACGCGACCAGGCGCATGCTCTCCGTGATGAAATAGGAAGAATACAGCGTGGGCATGAGAGTGGTATTGGAAACCTCATGACTCTCATCCCGGAAATTGAAAGCATACGGTCCGATCCCGAGGCTCACCGCCCCATGATGGAGCTGTCTCGGAATAGAATAACGCAACCGCATTTCATGCGATCCGGCCCGCAGCAGAATCGTCCCGGGATCCGCGTAAAGACGAAGAGGCCATAGCGACACTGAAGAAGACGGGGTTTCGATTCCGCCAACAAGAATCGATTGTCCGACATTATCCCAATACACCAGAACTTCCAGACTTGAAGTGCGGTAAATCGACTCGGTGTGAACCATCCGGCATCCGATGTAAACCCATTCATCCGCCTTGAATCCAAGCGATTCGGTCTTGAGCCCGTACCTCGAACAACTTGTATCCAAGTACACGCGAGCCGTCTTGGATTCACTGCGCGGACGAAATACGACACGCAATTTTCCGTGTATATCCTTTGTAACGCCTGTGTCAGGGGCACGGACGCCCTCTCGAAATGGTCGGATCCTGAGCTCGATCGGATTCTGGTCGCCAGAAATCAGCGCGACCGGGATTTCCGCCCTCCCTTGATGGCCGCCTTGCACCGAGACCGCCTGGGAAAAGCCGGCACTCGTGATCCGGCCACCTTCGATTCGATCCATCTCGAACAGAATCCTTGCCCTCGGCAAAACGAGCAATTCGGAGACCCTCACCCACTCGAGGCTCCTTTCCTCGATCCTCACCGTCACGCCCGGAATCGGCTCTCCAATCCACTCAATCCGAAAATCTCCGACGTTAAAATCGGTCGGCGCGAACGCGGTCGGAACCGATTCCGAAAGAACCTCCATCGAAAGCTGAGGTGGAATCGAAAGAACATAGGCCAGCGCACGATCACCCGAGGTCAAGAACGCCCAAACGAATGTCACCAAAAAGACCGAAACTACGCTCATCTGTTTTGTTCGGATCAACATCCGCCCCACTCCCCACTCTCATGAGAAAGTTATCATGTCGGAATCCTGATATTTAATGTACCATGTTTTCTGATCAACTATCACTGCCCAAGAACGAATGACTAAGAACGTACCATCCCCGATTCTGGTTTTGCTGGCGCTCATTACGGTTCAGATCCTCTTTGGGGTCAACTATGTCGTTTCGAAAGTAGTCGTCGAGGCATTTCCCCCGCTTGTTTGGGCAAGCGCCCGAATCATTGTTTCGGCGGGGATTATGCTCTGGATCGCTAGACTCTCCGGAACCGATTCGCCCAGGGGTAAGGAATTTTTCGGCCCGCTCGTTATCTTCGCCCTGCTCGGGATCATCATCAATCAGTCGTCGTTTCTGGTCGGGCTGCGATACACGACGGCAACAAACAGCGCGATCCTGAATACGCTGATTCCGATCGTGACTTTCGCGATCGTGACCATCCGAGGGCAGGAAAAGCTCACCCCGACTCGCGCGCTGGGCTTTGCTTTCGCCTTCGGCGGCGTCCTCATCATGCGAAAGATCGAGGACTTCTCACTTTCTGATAAAACGCTGATCGGCGATCTCCTGACGATCCTGAATTGCGTCAGCTATGGATTTTTTCTCGCCTACAGCAAATCCTTTTTCGAGCGCTATAGCCGGATGTGGACGACCGCTTGGTTGTTCCTTTACGGAAGCGTCGGACTGACCGTATTAGCACTCCCGGATTGGATCGTGTTCAAAATGCCCGAAATGACCCCCCTCCTGATGGGATGCATGGCCTTCGGTGTGATCGGAGCAACGCTCCTGACGTATTTTCTGAACTTCTGGGCACTGGCATACGCAAATGCCTCGTCGGTTGCGATCTTTATCTATCTTCAACCGATCGTGGCGGCTGCCCTCGCGTGGCTCTGGTTCGGCGACTCGGTGAGTCTCCGGACCACGCTTGCGAGTCTCCTGATTTTCGCAGGCGTCCTTCTCGTCATGAAGGTCAAAAAACCACCACGAAAAGAGGTTTAACTATTTGAATTTTCAGTGATTTTTACTATAACAATCTACTTCAAAAATCGTCTCAATTGCGATAGACACATTTCTTGCAATTCCAGAAATGAGTATCTGACATGAGTGCTACATTTAATTACGATCCCACCTACGCCATTATCCTGATCGCGCTGCCGCTTATCTTGGTTTTGGCCTATTCAGTTCGCGTTCTGATGAAGGGCCGAGCCCATTATGATCGAGTTGATCGACAAGGGAGCGGCCGTTTTCTCAGCAAGAGCGTCATGGAAATGGGCTATTGGGGCATGCAGCCCTTCGCCAAACTTCTCGTTTTCTTTCAAGTCACGCCGGATCAGATCTCCTGGTCTTCCATTCTCTTCGGTTTTCTCGGCGGAGCATGCCTGGTTTTCGGGCACTTCGGATTCGCGGCCGCTTTGATCGCGATCTCAAGCATTCTCGATTCGCTTGATGGAATGGTCGCAAGAATGACGGGCACTTCATCCGAAGCGGGAGAAGTACTGGATTCCGCAATGGATCGATACGTCGAATTCTTTTTCCTCGCGGGCCTCGTAATCTATTATCACGAGATCATGCCGCTCATGATTCTCACCTTGGTCGCGCTGCTCGGCTCCTTTATGGTGAGCTACTCCTCCCTGTTCGCCAGAGCCGAGCGGGTAAAACTTCCACCCGCAAAATGGAGCATGCGCCGCCCTGAACGTCTCGTCTATCTCGTTACCGGTGCCGCGCTCTCGCCTGTCACCATTCCCTGGCTGGAACGAGTTCGCGAGTTTCCGGTCGCGATCGGCCATCCCATGGTGATCGCGCTCGGCGTCGTGGCCGTATTCGCCAACGTCTGCGCGGTGGAGCAGTTCTTCCATACAATGAAAGCGATTCGCGTCCGCGAAGCCGAGGCCGCTCGCAAAGCGGAACAGGACTCGGGTCATGAGCTTGAAATGATCGAGCACGAAGCGCCCTCCCGGCCTCACCGTTAAGAGGGGAGTGACGCTTCAATGAGCACCCTGGATTTGGCACGACCATCTTTGATCAAAACATTCAGCCGCTCGCAAGTGGCCTCTTTCGTGGCGACCATGGCCGATTTCGGCCTGCTGTTTTCCCTCGTTGAGTTTTTTGGCGTCTGGTATGTCCTCGCGACCGCGCTCGGCACTCTGACCGGAGGCGTGACGAATTTCCTGCTGAACCGATATTGGAGTTTTCAGGCGGGACATCGAAAATGGCACGGCCAGGCTCTGCGTTACACCTTGATTTCGGGGACCAGCATGATCCTGAATACCGGGGGCGTTTATCTCGTCACCGAGTACGGGCATATCCACTACTCGATTTCCGTGATCGTCGTATCGATTGTGATCGGCGTTTTTTTCAATTTTCCATTCCAGAGACATTTCGTCTTCAGATAATCGAAGGAAGAAACCATGTCGAACATCAGCCAGCCAAAGAATCAGAAAGTCGTCTTGAAGACGGAAATTCCCGGCCCCAAGAGTCGCGCCCTCATTGAACGCGAAAACCGGCATGTCGCGCCGGGACTCCAGCGTTTCGCCCAGATGGCGGGAATCGTCATGAAACAAGGCCGCGGTAATATGATCACGGACGTCGACGGGAACTCCTTCCTCGACATCATCGGCGGAATCGGCGTGAACGGACTTGGGCACAGCCACCCGAAGTTCGTGAAAGCCCTGAGTGATCAGGTCCAGGAATGTTCAGTCGGGAGCTTCAGTTCAGAACCGCGAGTGGAATTCTTCGAGCGGCTCGCCGAACACGCGCGGACGCCCCAGCTTCATCGGGCGCAGCTCTATTCGAGCGGCGCCGAAGCCGTTGAATCGGCCCTGCGCCTCGCCAAGTGCTACACCGGAAAATACGAGTTCGTGAGTTTCTGGGGCGGGTTCCACGGGAAGACCATGGGCGTCCTTTCGCTGATGGGTTCTGATTTCAAGGAAAAACTCGGTCCCATGGTGCCGGGCGCGACCATTGCTCCTTATGCCTATTGTTACCGCTGCCCGTTCAAACTGAAATACGAATCCTGCAGCCTGGCCTGCGCCGAAATCGCGCGCAAGCAGATCAAAATGAACACGACGGGAAACGTCGCCGCCCTGATCGTCGAACCGATGCAGGGTTCCGCGGGTAATATCATTCCACCCAATGACTTTCTCCCCGCGCTGAAATCGATCGCGAAGGAAATCGGCGCGCTGCTCATCACGGATGAGATGATCACGGGCTTCGGAAGGACCGGCAAATACTGGGGTTCGGAGCACTCGGGTGCCGAACCGGATATCATCACGATCGGCAAGCAGTTCGGCGGCGGCCTTCCGATCAGCGGCGTGATCTCGCGTGACGAGATCGTTAACGCGAAACCCTGGTCGAATCCTTCGGGCTCCTCTTCGAGCTACGGCGGCAATCCGCTCGCCTCGGCTGCCGCGGCGACCGCCCTGCGGATCATCGATGAAGAAGGACTGGTCGAGAACTCCCGGCGCATGGGAGCCTACTTTCTAAAGAAACTTGAGCCGATGCAGGACCGTTATCCCTTTGTCGGCGAAGTTCGCGGCGCGGGACTCTTCCTCGCTGTTGAACTCGTCAAGGACAAGGTGACTCGCGAGCCGCTTCCGAAAGCCGTCACGCACCGGGTCTTCAACGAGTGCGTGAAACGCGGTCTTCTCACCATGGCTTACGACGCGAAGTTCAGGATCCAGCCTTCGATGACCATCGACGAGGGCACGATCGACAACGCGGTCGCGATTCTTCACGATGTCTTCGACGCGATGGAAAAAGAGGATTATTGGAAGCAGGCGTGAGTCAACGCGTTCCTGGGCCGGGCTTTGCAACTTGGCCTGCATGACTCAACTTCAACAACAGCCTGAACCCGATCGCCGCCCCTCGCCCGATCCGGAGATTAAACCGCCCACTCAAAACCCGGAAATTCAGCCACACCGCGAGCAGCCGGAAGTGTTCCCGAACATCACTTCTCCCGAAATCAATCCCCAGAAATCTCCTGAAATCACGCCTCCTGAGATGCCGCCCGAGCAGCCGCGGCGTGAACCGGGAATCTGACCGGCCAAAATCGGCTGTGAATTTAGCCGCTCTCTGGTTAGACTGAGGTTGGCTTCTCGCCGTGAACAGCAATCAGGAGCGCTCGAATGCTAAAACGCGAACCCCTATTGAGGTCGATCCTTTCCCAACCCACCGCGCCGTTTCGCGAAAGAAACGTCATCCGGACGATTACGGCTGAGTTCGACAAAGCGGGCGTCCCGTATTTCGCGGACCCGATCGGCAATATCGTGGTTGGAGTCGATTCTCAAAAGAGCTACAAAAAGCTCCTCGCGACGAGAAGTCCGTCTGAGCCGCTTCGCGTTTTCATCGCGCACATGGATCACCCGGGCTTTCACGGGCTGGAGTGGAAATCGGAATCCGACCTGCTGGTAAAATGGCACGGCGGATCTCCGGTACATTCGCTCGAGAACGCGGACGTTTTTGTCGCGGACTCGACCGGCTACCTGGCCGAAGGAAGAATCGTTTCGGCGGAACTCCGACCGAATGGCCTCGCGATCGACAGGGCCCTCATCCGTCTGGAAGCTCCCGGCCTTAGATCCAAATACCCAGTCCCTGAGATGCTCTTTGGGGCCTTTCAGTTTCGCGAACCGATCTGGACTGAGGGTGACATCTATTACACGAAAGCCGCCGACGACCTCGTGGGTTCCTTCGCAATCGCGTCACTCGCCCTCGACCTCTGGTCGCGAGGAAGAAGGCCAAAAGCCCCCTTCCTCGGGCTCCTGACTCGCGCCGAAGAGGTCGGGTTCATCGGTGCGATCGGGCATCTCGAGCTCGGCTGGATGCAGAAGGCAAAACGGCCCGTGCTGTGCGTTTCTCTCGAGACCTCACGCACGCTCCCCGATGCCGAGATCGGCAAAGGCCCGGTCGTCAGGCTCGGCGACCGCTTCACCGTCTTCGATGCCAAGTCACTTCGGGTGTTCCTCGATGTCGCCGAAAAGGCGCTGCCCGGTCGATTTCAGCGCAGAGTCATGGACGGAGGGACCTGCGAGGGAAGCGCGGCCACGGTTTATGGATTCCCAACGGTCGCGATTTCGATTCCACTCGGCAATTACCACAACCAGAGTTTCGAAGGCGGTCCGGATTCGCTGGGTCCGCTCGGGCCCGCGCCGGAATTCGTACACCGCGCCGACGTCGCCGGAATGACCGAGCTTTGCCATGCGCTTCTCAAACCCAAGCTCCCCTGGAATTCTCCTTGGGAAAAGAAACGCGGGGACTTCAAGAAACTTTTCCGCGGCTCGCGGAAACTTCTCAAGAGCGGACCCTGAATGAAACTCAAACCCTGGCCGAAGCATGTTTCGAACGTCCTCAAAGATACCTGGGCGCATATGCGCAAAGCGAAGCTCCTGCTCGTCGCGTCCAGCCTGGCTTACACGACGATTCTCTCGGTTATCCCGCTGCTCGCCGTGAGTTTCGCGATTTTTCAGGCCTTCGGCGGGCTCGATAAACTTTACGACACGCTTTCGCCGTTGATTCTGCAGAATCTGACGGAAGGCACCAGTCAGGAAGTGATCGATACCCTGAGGGGCTTTATCGCCAACGCCCACGCGAACGCGATCGGCGCGGGCGGCCTGATCGCCCTCATTCTGACCAGCATGAGCATGCTTTTGAGCGCCGAGAACGCGATCAATCAGGTGTGGCAGACGACGAATACGCGATCCGTTTTTCAGCGGGTTTCGGCCTACTGGCTTTTTATCACCCTGGGCCCGCTGGCCCTGGCCGTCGTCGTCGGCGCGGCGACCTCGACTGATTTCCCCATTACAAAGCTTCTTCCGAGCGGGACCGGCATTTTCGTCATCGCGGTTGCGCTGTTCTTCGTGATTTACAAATGGGTCCCGAATTGCGTCGTTAAATGGCAGTACGCCCTGCTTGCCGCCTTCACGACTTCGATTTTCTGGAATTTTGCTCGCCTCGGTTACGCGCTTTATACGAGGAAAGTGATCACCTACAACAAGATTTACGGAAGCCTCGGCGCCGTCCCGATCCTGCTCCTATGGATCTACATTGTCTGGTTGATTATCTTGACCGGCGCGGCCCTGAGCGCGGCGATGCAAAAGCAGTTTAATGCGCGTGTCACGAACGACGGTTAAGATCAGAAGAACAGTTTCGTCCCGAGATTGATTCCGGTGCGACGGGATTCGGCTGCGATTCCAGAAACGACCAACTTATCCGAGTCCGAAAAATAGTTCCCGAAAACCCGAAAAAACCGGAAGTCGATGAAGGCGCCGCCCTCGTGACGAGCCCCCGAAAGAATGCTCCCCGAGGCCCCGGGTAGTGAATCGAAATGATGACGATAGAGTCCTTCGATTCCGAAGAAACGATTCAGGTAAATCGAACTGGCCACTCCCGCGAACGCATTTCTTGAATCGAAAGTGTTGTTCTGAAAACCGCGCACTCCGGCCTGCAATGTAATGTTCGTGCCTTGCGCGTGGAAACCGAAGATTCGAAGGAAAAAGGTCCCAAGCAGATCCACATCACGAACGTCCGTCGCGTTCACCGAGGTCCGGCTGACGCCAAGGCCGAAGATCGAGGCATAGGCCGTTGCCCCGAGGCGCGTCCCTTTCAGCGGCACGGCTCCGACCCGCTCGCCGGATTCGTACGCACCTTCAAAGACAAATTCATAAGGTGTCGGCGAATGAAGCGCGAGCCAAAGATCCATGAGACGCATTCGGTCCCGCGTCTCGAGCCACTCGGCAAGCGTCCAGCGGTTCTTTGCTTTTTCTTCCTGCTTTTTCACGACAAACGTGTAGATTTCGTCCGTCCTCGAATTGGGAGAGAAGACCAGGGAAGCCAGGACAACAACAGGAAGGAATCTAAGAAATTTCAGCATATCCGGATTATAGCAGATCGTCTGTTGCTATGCACCCCGCTGCGCCTCACACCTCACCCGGACCCAGTCCTGTTCACGCGGCAATCGAAACGCCTTCCTCATGAATAGTACAAACTCCTCGTTCAGAAACTTCGGGCCGGGACTCAAAACCATCGAGGCGGGGGTTTTTCGTAATACCCAGAGCTGGTACATCTTGCCTTTTCGCCTGACTTGCGGCGTGAATTCATAATGGTAGGAGCCGCCGTCCGCTTTTCGCAACGTATGTTTATAGTCATGGTCCTTGAGGTAAGCATCCACCTGACTTGAAAACGGAGCCTCGATGCGAAGCACACGCCGGAACGCTTCTTCGTCAGGGCCCGCCATCCCGACAACCTCTCCCCAATTCGCGAGCTCCTCATTCACGCGCGCGAGTATCGATTCGGATGCCAATGAACGGTCCAGCTCGGGCAAGAACTTGCGGTTCCAGCTCAAGGTCAGAACGTCCTCTCCCGTCACGTACACCGGCTCCTCGGAATGACCGGCCCAATCGCTCATACGATAACCCGCATAGCCCTCGATGAGTTTTGGCTCGGCCAGCATCAGCGAACGCGCAACGGCGGTTCCGAGCATCCTCCTTGAGAGACCTCGGGCGGCCTCGCCCGCACGGACGCGAATACGAACTTCTCCCTCGTCCTCCCTGGAGGCTCGGACCCGCGCCTTGAAAGCATCCAGCGAATAATCACGTTCCTGCTTCGAAAGTAAAATATCCCGCGCGTGAAATCTGGTCGGACAACCGCCGCAGTGCAGGCAACGCGCTTTTTTCCAGCTACGGCCGAGGCAGTAATCCTTCTCGACGAAACGCAAGCCCGATTGAAACTGCTCAAAGAGAAATTCCCTCTTTACGCCCGTTTCGATCCTGGTCCAGGGCTTCCCGCGGCTTTCCTCGAACGAGAAACCTCGAAGCGCATGCGTCGGGTCAACGCCGCTTTCGCGCAAGCCCACCTCGAACTCCCGGGCGAAGCTTTCTGGAACATCGCGATAATACACGAAGCCCGTCTTCTGTACCGCTCGAAAGAGCGCCGAACCGATGCGGGAGTCAGAACCTCGAACCAGGATCTGCGTGACCTGATATTCCGGAAGATCCGCGGCTTCACGAAATTCGAACCCGTTACGGCGCACGATGGCTGATACTTTCTCGACGATCTTCCGGTAATGATCGGCCGGATAGGCATCCCCGAACTCCAGCGGCGTCCAGGGAAACCGCACCAACGGCGTTATCGAGAAAATCAATCGCGCCCCAGCCGATCCCGCCGTTCGCACGGATTTCACGCGCTCCACGAAATCCGAGAATTCGGCAAAATCAGCGTCTTCTTCCAGCCCGGTCGCAACCAGAAAAATCTTGACCTCGCGCGCCTTGGATCTGAAGATCGCGCCGAGGCCCGTCATCACCTGCTCTTCTTCGAGGTTCTTATGTAGGTACCGTCTCAAACGCGACGAAATCCCCTCGAGCCCGCAGGTGAAGTTGGACTTCTGAAGCACATGCTGGAATTCGGCCATTCCGGGCTCGTGCGCGAGAATATCGAACCGCTGGCTCTTCAAGCCGATCCTTCGAAAAACGGGAACAAGATCCCACAGAATCCGGTAAAATTCCGAATGCATGTTGAAATTAAAGCTATAGAGCTCAATTCCGTCCAATCCCATCGCCGCCTTCATGGCCCGCGCGGCTTGGGATATTTGCAGCGCCTTTCGTTCGCGATAGGGTTTACGGTCCCAGGATTCCGCGCAAAAGCTGCAGAAACACGGACAGCCTTCGCTGATTTGAACCGGGCTGCTCCCCACCACCTCCGAATCGAAAGGAACCAACCCCCGAATCAACGTCGAAGCCTCATTGAGATCACGCGAATATGATTTCCTGGCTTTCTTTGCTGATTGGGCGGATGGGGCCGATTCCGATTCATCCGGAAGAATGAAACCGGGAATCTCGGCCGCAAGACGTTTCAAAAGGTCTTCCTTCGAGAGACGCTCGGTTTTGGCGGCCGCCATCATCCCCAGCAAAGACCGGATGTCCTGGTCTCCTTCGCCGACAAAAACCCCGTCGACCCATGCGTCGGGCCCCCACGCGACAGAGCTGTAAAGTGCGCTTGCTCCTCCGAGGATAATCAGTGGCACCTCCGGCCGCCGCAGCCTCTCGCGTTTGCTCAAAGGAATGGCACTTTTCCAGAGAACCGTCGGTAAATTGATCAGCTCCTGCACCAGGGAAAGGGAAAAACCGATGACGTCGAAACCCATCGGACCCTGCTTGCTCTGGGTCCCGAGCAACCAAGGCACCTCCGCACCCTCGAATTGCGCGAACAGAGCGCGGTCCTGTTTCGGCGGAAGGTAACTCAGATCGGGGTAAACGCCCGGAACTCCGGCCGCGATTTGGTAAAGGAGCGAATGAGTGAAGGACGCCGCGGTATCGGCATAGGTAGAAAGACGGGCGAAAAGGATCCTGAACTCGCGCTTTCGATATTCCTGACGCGCCAGCGTGTTGAGTTCGCCGCCCCGAAGCCAAACGCCATGGCCCGCCAGTTCGGGATAGACCCTTTCATAAAAAGCCGAAAAATCCGCACTTTCACTCGACATACCGCGTAGCAACCATGCCATACCGATGAATGCGATTCAATGGAGAAGCCCCACGCTTGCCAATTGCGCGCCTGATCGCTACAAGGGTCGTCATGAAGGATTCCGAAAATCCGCTGAACGCGCAAATCAACGATATCGCCCGGTCGCTTGTCGCACGACTCCCGGGATTGAACTGCTTTTTGTGCGCTGTTGAGTCTTGCACGGGTGGCCTGATCGCCGACCGGATTACCGAAGTTCCCGGGTCATCCGACATGTTTTGGGGCAGTATCGTAGCATACGAAAATTCGGCGAAGGAGGGTCTGCTGGACGTGCCCGGCCACGTCCTTCTCAGGCGCGGCGCGGTTTCCCCCGAGGTGGCGCAAATGCTGGCTGAATCCGGACTCAGGAACATGAAGAACGCGTGGGCTGCGGCTCGTTCAACGGGGCGCAGCGTTCCCCAGCGTTTCGCTTGCATAGCAACGACCGGGATCGCCGGCCCGGGCGGCGGAACGGCTCAAAAACAAGTCGGGCTCTGCTACATCGCGCTCGCGGTGGATAATGAATCCGCTACAGTGCGCGAAGTCCATGCGCCCGAGGGGCTCGGCAGGACCGGGAACAAACAGTATTTCGCTCGCGCTGCATTGGAATTGGTGGCACAAGCGTTGCTTAAGTAATCCCCGTGGCGGAATCAAGAATCAGTCCTACCGAATTCTCCTTGATCAAGAAAGAACTCGAAGCTCAGGGGGAGCTGCTCTCCTCGGAAATCCTTGAACGGAAAGCGCAGGTCGAACAACTCCGGATGGAGGTCGTCGCGCTGAAACGAACCCTCGAAAAGCTCCAACCCGGGTTTGCCGAAAGATATCGCGAGATCTACGCGGACGAACTCCAGGAATTTAACCCCGACCTCAGATAGCCGCCCCGATACTCCTTGATCTCCCGAACCAAATCTGGGACTTGAATCCCATGACCGCGACTTTTTACCTCACACTGGTTCTGGCACTCCTGGTCCTCGAATATCTTCTCGACACGCTCACCGACCTGCTCGATCTCAGACATTTTCATGAAGAGCTTCCCGAGGAATTCAAGGGCTTCTATGACCAGGAGAAGTACCGGACAGCCCTTCACTACCAGAGGGACTGGATGATTTTTGATACGATTAAAAGGACCTTCTTGATAACGGTGACCATCGCCTTCCTGCTGCTCGGTGGCTTCAGTGCGGCCGATCAGCTCGCCCGGGCCGGCAGCTCCCGATCCGTGATCACAGGCGTACTCTTCGCCGGGATTTTGGCCGCCCTGCGATTCATCGTTCAACTCCCGTTTTCGGTTTACGCGACCTTTGAGATCGAAAAGAAGTACGGTTTCAACAAAACGACCGTCAAGACCTACGTTTTGGATATTTTCAAAGCGGGCCTCATCATTGCCGTGATCGGAGGGCCGGCATTCGCCTTGATCGTCACCCTTTTCGAAAAGGCCGGCAGTAACGCCTGGCTGTATTGCTGGTTCGTGATTACGGCGTTTCAGCTCCTCCTTCTCTATCTCGCCCCGGCCGTGATCATGCCGCTTTTCAATAAATTCACCCCGCTTCCCGATGGTGAACTGAAAAGGGCCATCGAGGGATACTTCCAGAACAGGAAGTTCAAATTGAAAGGCATCTACACGATGGATGGCTCGCGTCGCTCAACGAAAGCGAATGCGTTCTTCACGGGTTTTGGCAAATTCAGACGTCTGGTGCTCTTCGACACCTTGATCGAGAAGCATACGACGGACGAACTGATCGCGGTCCTGGCCCATGAAGTCGGGCACTTCGAGCGAAAGCACATCATCAAATTCACCACGATTTCGATTCTTACGACGGGCTTCATGTTTTATTTCTTTTCTTTTCTCATCGCGAACCCGGAACTCTCGAGCGCCTTTAAACTCGCACAGCCTTCTATCTATTCAAGCCTGATCTTCATCGGCTTCCTCTACTCGCCGCTGAGTCGCCTTCTTTCCATTCTGGTCAACATGCTTTCAAGGAAGTTTGAGTATGAGGCCGACGAGTTCTCGGCGAGGACCTCTGGACATCCCGAAATTCTCGCGACCGCCCTCAAGAAACTCAGCGTGGATAACCTGTCACACCTGACGCCCCACCCTCTCAAAGTCCTGCTCGAATACAGCCATCCACCTGTCCTGAAGAGAATCGAAGCGCTCAGATCACCTCGGACCTGATCGCAGGATTTTCGGATGCGGGTCCGAGCCAATCCTGAGTTCAAGCCCCGTGTAATTGCCGGCATCAAATGAAAGCTTTCCCGCGTAAAGCGGCACCGGAACCTCGGGCGGACTGATTGCCGCGACCTCGATCGTCTCTGACGAAAACGGATCTCGAAATACCGTCAACGACATCGAGCGTGGGAACTGATTGCCGCGAAGCGCATAGACACTCACTTGCCCGGTCCCCGGCGAGATGCTCACTTCGAAGCTGGTTGTCTTGTCCTCGAGGATTTCCCCCCCGTGTGGTCCGCGCTCGCCGACCCTGCCTGGTGCCTGCCGCTCGCCGGACCGCTGGTTTTCCAAACGCTCGATTACCTTCTTCCCCACATTCGATGCAGCTCCAGCGGCAGCCGCGATCGCGATCATCAGCGCCACCATAGCGGAAGACATCAATAAACCCTTCATGAGAGCCGACCTCCCGTCTTCCTGCAGGCTGCAAAGCGCAAGCCACCGCAATGGCGTGCTCCGTGCAACTTAATCGTCGAATGCACCCATCTCGGAAATCTCTCGAGCAGCAACCCCCATGGAAGCGACACGAACCTGTGACCGATCCGACCTGGCGGATCGAACAAGAAGGCTTTGATCCTTCGCGCGAGCGTGAAATGGAAACACTCTTCACGCTCGGTAACGGCTATCTCGGAGTCCGGGGATCACTTGAATCTCCCCTGGCGATCTCGCAGGCCGATTTGTTCATCGCCGGCATCTACGACCGGAAAAGCCCGGTTCTCCCCTATTCCGAACTGGAATTTCTTACTCCCGACTCGGATGAGCATCCGTTCGGGGAACTCGCGTCTTTTCCATTTCCGTTTCAGCTTCTTCTGAAGCTGGATGGTAACCCTCTCACCCTGTTCGACAGGGAGAACTACGATCACTCGAGCATTCTCGACATGAAGAAGGGACTGTCATTTGACCGGTCCGTTTACCGGTTTAGTCACGGCGGCGAACCGGTCGTGCTCACCACGATGCGCTGCTGCTCGGCGATTGATCGCCATCTCCTCATGCATGATATCGAAATCAACGCCGGAAATCGCCAAGGTCTGCTGGAAATCTCCACCTCGATGCACGACCCGCATCTCGCTCTCAATCACCCTCATCTCAACCAATTACCCTCTCCCGAGGTCCCTGCGGAAGTTCTCCTCTTTGAAACCAAATCATCAGGTCTGAAGGCCTGTTTGGCGGCGAAAGTAACCCAGGACGGGGAAGAGCTCAACACGGCTAATTGGACTACCAGACTCGTTCCTGGAAAGTCTGTTCGCGTTCGCCGCTATATTTCAGCTTTCACGACCCTGGACACTCCCCATGACTCAAAGCTGACGCCTCACGAAATGGCAAGCGCTCACCTTTCAAGCCAGAGCTGGTCCGATTTTGACGGAAAACTTCTCGAGCACGAGCGCGAATGGGCAAGGCGCTACGAGCGGGCGGACATCAAGTTCGAAGGGAGTCCATCGCTCACACAAGCCCAAAGATTCAACATCTATCATCTTCTCATCGCGGCTGATCACGACCCAAGGACATCCATTGCCGCGCGCACCCTTTCCGGGAGAGCATACGGCGGCCACATATTCTGGGACGCCGAGATATTTCTTCTGCCCTTTTTTCTCCACACATTTCCCGAAATCGCGCGAACACTCCTGATGTACCGTTATCACACCCTTCCCGGAGCCCGAAAGCGAGCCCACAGACTGGGTTATCGAGGAGCCTGCTACGCTTGGGAATCCACGGTGACCGGCGAAGACGTGACGCCGAAGACCATCGTCCTGCGTTCAATGCACGAGGAGATCCCGATTTTCACCGGCACTCAGCAGGTTCACATCACGGCCGATATCGCTTTCGCGCTCTGGCGATATTGGGAGGCTACGGGGGATGACGAATTCATGCGCGGATATGGTTGCGAGATATTCGTCGAGACGGCGCGCTTTTGGGTTACCCGCTGTCAGCTCGAAGCCGACCGGCTTTTCCATATCGTCAAAGTGGTCGGCCCGGACGAATATCACCACAACGTCACGGATAATGCGTTCACGAACTGGATGGCGCGCCACAATCTCAGGAAAGCGATCGAAACCGTTCAGTGGATGAGAGATCGGTTCCCGCGCGACTGGCGGGAACTCACTCATCGCTTGAATTTCGAGGATCACGAGTTAGCGGAATGGAAGGACCTCGAAGAGCGCCTCTTCCTTCCTCAACCGAATCAGGACGGCCTCATCGAGCAGTTTCGAGGGTTCTTTTCGTTGCGGGACGTGCAAATTGAAAAGAAGAGCCGATTCAAAGCTCCAGTCAAGCGGCTCCTCAATTGGGATGAGGTCAACCAAACCAAAGTCATAAAACAAGCCGACACTCTGATGCTCTTCTTTTTGTTTCCGGATCTCTTTCCCGAGGAGATCATCCGCGCGAACTTTGAGTACTATGAAGCCGTTTGCGATCACGGCAGCAGTCTTTCCCCCCCGGTTCATGCGATGGTTGCCGCACGACTCGGCCTCACCGAAATCGCGGATCAATACTACCGCCAAAGCCTGGAACTCGATCTCATGAACCTGATGCAGAATACCGCGCTTGGTATTCATGCCGCCTGCATGGGCGGGGCCTGGCAGGCCCTGATGTTCGGCTATCTCGGCGTACGCTTCCAACAAAATCCTGACCCCGATCTTCGTATCGATCCAGCGGGCCTTCCCAAAGGGGTTCGCTCGATCAGTTTCAACCTGCGTTACCGGGAGCGAGTCTACTCGAAGGAGGATGTCGCATGAGCACCTTCAACTCACTCCTGATGCCGGTCACATCCGGAAGAATCAAACATCCCTCTATCGAGCGCATGAGAGCGATCGCGGAAAGCATGAGAGCCGAGTTTCACATCCTTGAAATCGACCTCCGCTACGAATCGCCTCTTAAGATGCTCTCCACCATCGAGAGACTCTCGTCGGACCTCCTCGTCTTACCGACCGCGATCGTCTTCGGATCCCGGGCCCAGGAACTCATGCATAAAAGTCCGATTCCGGTTCTCCTCGTTCCCGAATCCCCCGTCCCTCGAAAGTTCAATTCAGTGCTCGTTCCCATGAGTGGCGAAATCCGGACAAGTCATGCGTTGACCCTCGGGATCAAGCTTGCCAGTGAGTTCGCGGTTCCGCTCGACCTGATTTATGTCGTCGATCCGGAAACCGTCAGCGAAGAATGCCCCTGTCCGCTTTTGAGTTTTTTGGACGACGCCTATCATGAGTACCCAAGAATGCTCGAAGAGCTGATTGCTGAAGCAAGCCCGCTCACGAGCATCGAAGAAAAGGCCAGTATCCGTGATTTCCATTTCTGCACCGGGGAGGCCGCACGGGAAATCGTGAATCAAATGAAGAAGCGGCACACCAGTCTCGTCGCGATCGAATGGCACGGCCGGCTCACACGAGGCCACGCACGCGTGCTCAAACATATTCTACGGCAAGCGCACTGTCTCATTCTCCTCGTGAAGACGGAAAGCCACGTCCACTTCCGCTTGAAGGTCGGTAAAGACTTCGCGGCCTAGCCCTAATTTTCCTTGGCCTTACTAGTACTTACATCACGCACTCTCGTATTGTAAATTTATCTTCACAAGACTAAAATATCTATATATTCCAGCGGGAGTTTAATTATGCACCTTGCCCCGATAATCTTGATCTTGGCAATTCTCATGAGCCCACTTCAGGCCTTCGCGATGGGAAAGAAACAACAGAACGGCCCTCCTGCACATCTGATGGGTGTTATGGGCGACTCCATCCCCTCAGGCACTTTCGCGGACACAACAACCAGCAATGATTTCCTTTCGACGATTCCGTACCTTCAGGAAACGATCATTCGTAGCGACTGGCGCGACTGGAAGACTTTGATTTCGGGAATTCGATGGGACGCGCCGGTTCTGATTCAGAATAAGCCGACCTACTCCTGGGCCTCGGGTGAACGCGTCGATTCACATTACGTTCGCCTGCGAAACCTGATCGAGCGCGCCTCGAGAGGCACCGAAACCCTGAACGTCCTGAACGTCGCAATTCCAGGCAAACGAACCGAAGCCCTCGGCAAACAGGCGGATGAACTGGTAAAAGCCGCCCTGAGCGGGAAGTATCTCGACATCACCTACATCGCGATCATGGTGGGCTCAAACGATGTCTGCAAACGAAGCGGCCCGGTCGACGATGAGGAAATGGCACGAAACCTACGCGATGCCTTCCGCCGACTTGCCCAAATCCGGCAAACCGAGCCGATACGCATTCTCGTATCGAGCATTCCAAGTATCTCCTCTCTCGGAAGACAAGAGGTTCAGGAAAGCATCACCCTCGGCAAATTCAGCTGCGCTTTCGCAAGAAGCCGCATTTTCAAATTCTGTCCGGGTTACACGAAATGGAACAGCACCAACGAATTCGAGGAACAGCTTGCATTCATCGTCGGCAAAAACCGGGTGATCGAACGCGCCGTCGCCGATGCGAATTCGGAGTTTCACAACCTTGACATCCACTACAGCAATCGTTTTTTTGAAACCGAAATCAACTCAGAGCTGCTCGCCATGGATTGCTTCCATCCGAATCGCCGCGGACACGAAACCATCTCATCCATTCTCTGGGACGATCAGCCCTGGTTCAAGTAGGACCGGGAACTCAATACGCCAGTTTATCGATATCGAAACCGTAGTCGTTCACACTGCTGTCAGCGACGAGACGGATCTTCATCGTATCACCCGGAACCAAAGGAGCCCAGAAGGCCCCCTTCTTATTGTCGAGCTTTGAAATCACGTTTCCGTTCTTGTCCAATATCAAAACATAGTCGTACTTCGGTTCAGTCGCGAATTTAGCGAAATGCACTCGCATCCCGGCCACGCCCGGCTTGGATATCACCCATTCGACAGTCGCGCCGTTCACGTAATTGTGCGCGGAGGAGAGGTTATAACCCTCGATCGTGTAATTCGCGTCGACCGTAACTGGAGCTTCGCGTACGATCGGCGGAAGCCCAGCCACCTCAAGAATGAACTTGAACGTATAAGTCCCTGCCGGAACATTGCTCCCGATCGCGGTAATCAGGCCTTCAACGCTCTTGGCGCCTTCCTCGATCACCCCGATACTGATGGTACCGACCTCGGCGAAGAAGCCTTCGGCCGGAACCACTGATAACCTCGCATCCTGGCCGGCAATCGGCGATTCATTCTTGATATCCACGCGAAAGCCGACTCGCTCACCCGCTGAGATGAACCCGTCCTGATCTTCCTGCATGGGAGTGATTTCAGCGAGGCTGAGAACCGGAGCGATCGGGAAAAGCGTATTTTCAAGGAACTCCTCCCACCTTGTCTCCTTCGTCCAGGCCAAGTCGCGATAGGAAAGCTTTTTCGAAGTATATTGCTTCTGGGTGGGACCCCAGACCGAGATTCCGAAGGAATTACCCAGCCCGGTGCCCGTGACATAGTTGGCAATCACCGAGTCACCAATCGCGGAAAGCGCGGTGTCCGCCAACGCCTGGAAAGTGGGGTCATCGATCTTTTCTTTGGCCAACTTGATGAAATGAATCAGATCCTTGTATTCAGCGTAATAAAAGTGCTGGGAAGCGGCCAGAGCTGTAGCCATCACACGCTGGTACTGCGGAGCAATCGCGATCATGTACGAAAGCAGATTGTCGATGTGTTCACGAGCGAGCAGCAGCCGCGTGGCCGAAACCGCGCTACCCTGAACCGACTGGCGCCCCTGAACTCCGCCGTTATAGGACGCCGCGTACTCTCTTTCGATCAGCATCCCAAGCTCTTCAGCATCCATTCCCGGCTTGTTGGCCAGAAGGGCGAGAAAAAGCTGGTAAGCCCAACCATCACCCGGCTCCGTCTGTTCGGAACCGACAACCACGTCGACGCTTTCGGCGACTTCGTAGATGACTTCGGCCATTTGCATCAGGCAGGCATCCATCCCGAAGAGATCGATTTTCTGGCCGCCGTTGGCGTCCTGCATCGCCTTGAAAGCGATTTTCAACTGAGGGGTCGTGATGTGATTTCCCGAGCCGTCGTCATACGAAATACCACGCACCGGTTCCGCCGCCGCTTTCTTGGACCATCCGGACCCGTGATTCCAAATGTCGACCGCGAATCGTTTGGCGGGATAATTCGCTTTGGCGAATTTAAAAAATTCCACGAGATTACGCCAATCGCCCATGTCGATGTTCTGGCCGTAATCCTTGATCACCCGTGAGGAGCCTTTCTCGACGTAGTACATCTTCGTGCTCTTTGCGGTCGAGGCGGTATCCCGGAGAACGATGACATTCATTTTGTCATTCGAACCCACCTGTTCCATTTCTTTCATATCCGCGGTGCCGAAAGAATCGAGATTATTGTGGCCATTCAGATAGACCAAGAAGGTCCATTCCTTTTCGACCGGAGCCTCGGCGTACGCCAAAGCGGTTCCGAACGCGAAAAAGATCCCAATCAGAGCAATGCCCTTCGAAATAGATTTCACCTGAGTCCCCCCTCGTGTGACTGTTCTGAGTCACTTATCTTTTCGGAGCGGGCGGTGATTTCTTAAGACGC
>MEQK01000155.1 GCA_001770175.1 Bdellovibrionales bacterium RIFOXYD1_FULL_55_31
CATGTCATCTTTGGCCATCTCAAACTACCTGCTAATACCCTCAATTCACTGTTGTTTTACGTTCCACTTGAAATCTCAGTCAAAACCTCAGGACCGCCGGGTGTGATAGCAATCGTATGCTCGAAATGAGCAGAAAGGGAATGGTCCACAGTCACAGCCGTCCAGCCATCACCCAAGACCTTCACTTCATGACTACCAGCATTTACCATCGGTTCAATGGCAAGAACCATCCCTGCCTTAAGCACCATCCCTTTGCCTTCTGGGCCGTAATTCGGGACTTGGGGCTCTTCGTGCAAGTCTCTGCCTATACCATGACCAACGAACTCCCTTACCACGCTATATCCAAACCCTTCAACATAATTTTGGATGGCGTGCCCGATATCGAAAACATGGTTCCCTTCGCGCGCTTGTTGTATCCCGCGATAAAGACCTTCCCGAGTTACATCAAGCAGCTTCTTTGCCGCAGGCGACACGGTCCCGACAGCGATCGTTCTGGCCGAATCACCGTACCAGCCCTCACAATGGATCCCGAAATCAATCCCGACTATATCGCCGGTTTTCAGAATTCTTTTTGAAGAGGGAATGCCGTGTACAACCTCGTCATTAATTGAGACGCAAACAGAAGCAGGAAATCCGTGATACCCCTTGAATGCAGGAACCACATTCAGCTCCTTGCATCGGGTTTCTGCATAGCGGTCGAGTTCAATCGTGGGCAGCCCGGGTCTAATCATCCTTGCCATTTCGTCCAGGATGCGCGCGACGATAGAATTAGCCTTTCGCATGAAATTGAGCTCTCTATCAGACTTCAGCGAAACCACAAGCGCACCCTCTATCTCGCCAAAGTCTCAGCGAGGGCCAAAGAAACTTCATCCGGCGATTTCAGAGCATCAAGCGTTCGAAGCTTGGACTGCTTCCGATAATATTCCGCAACCGGCGCGGTCTGCTCGTGATATACTTTCAAACGTTTGCTGATAATTTCAGGCCGGTCGTCGTCCCGCTGAGTCAACTCGGAACCGCAGTGGCCACAGACATCCTTCTTCTCAGGAGGAGCATTCTCGATGTGATACATTGCGCCACACTTCAAGCAGGTTCTTCTCCCGGAAAGTCTGCGAACCAATTCCTCGTCAGGAATCTCAAACAACACTACACGGTCAACCTTGGACGCTCGACTTTGAAGCATTTGATCAAGAGCTTGCGCCTGAGGAACGGTCCGCGGAAATCCATCCAGTATGAAGCCAGCCTTCGCGTCAGGTTGTTCGGTTCTCTCACGAATGAGGCCTATAACCACCTGATCGGGAACTAGACTTCCCGAATCCATGTACCTTTTTGCCTCTCGCCCGAGAGCCGTACCAGCCGCAATCGCAGCACGAAGCATATCGCCAGTCGAGAGCTGAGGCCAGTCGCGATCCCGAACGATCTTTTTTGCCTGCGTACCTTTTCCTGAGCCGGGTGGGCCGAGTAATACAAGGATCATGAGTAGGCCGCGCGCCCCTTCAATCGAGTGTGCTTCATGAAGCCTTCGTAGTTACGGGTCAACAAAAACGTTTCGATCTGAGCCACTGTATCCAAGGCAACGCCAACCAGAATCAATACGCTCGTGCCACCAAAATAAAACGGCACTTTCATCGTTTGAGTCAGAAGTGTCGGAAGCACGCAAATCACCGAAATGTAAACCGCGCCGCCCACAGTAACTCGAGACAAGACATGATCAATGTATTGCGCCGTGGGAGGTCCTGGGCGAATCCCTGGAATGAAGCCGCCGTACTTTTTCAAATTCTCGGCAACATCGTCCGTCTTAAAAGTGACCGCGGTGTAAAAGAAACAGAAAAATACGATAAGCGCGACAAAGAAGACTTCGTACATAACGCCGCCCGGCTGCAACATCGACGTCATCCGTTGAACCTGTTCGTAAGGGAAAAAGGTGGCAATAGTCGCCGGGAACATCAACAAAGAAGAGGCGAAAATTGGCGGAATAACACCCGAGGTGTTCACCTTGAGCGGGAGATTAGTATTCTGACCGCCATAAACCTTCCGTCCTACAATTCTCTTCGCGTATTGAATCGGTATCCTTCGAGCACCGCGTTCAACAAAAATAATAACGAAAAACGTGGTCAAAATGATGGCAAGAACGAGAAGAATCTTGAAAAAGCTCAGCTCTCCCGATCGGTACAGGCTCAGAGTCCCACCGATGCCCGAAGGAATTCCTGCGGCAATACCGGCAAAAATCAGAAGGGAAATACCATTACCGATACCGCGTTCCGACATCTGCTCCCCCACCCACATCAAGAAGACAGTTCCGGCAGTGAGCGTGACAGTCGTCATCAGTTTGAAAGTCATTCCAGGATCTAAAACCACGGAAGGGTTATTGTAATGTTCCAAGCCTGCCGCGATTCCATAACCCTGGACGAGGCAAAGCAGAACGGTCCCATACCGGGTGTACTGAGTGATCTTCTTCCGGCCCTGCTCGCCCTCTTTCTGAAGATCGTGAAGATATGGCCAAACTACCGTCAGAAGCTGAAAAATAATCGAGCTACTGATGTACGGCATGACTCCGAGAGCAAAGATACTGAACCGCTCAAGAGCACCGCCACTGAAGAGATTAAAAACACCGAAAATCGTCCCCTTCATATTGGCGAACAAATTGGCCAGCGCATCGCCGTCAATCCCGGGAGTCGGGATATGAACCCCAATCCGGTACACGGCTAGCATGACGAGGGTGAAAATAATTCGTTTTCGCAATTCGGGAATTTTGACTAGCCCATCGGCGCCTGACATTTCCGGTTAGCTCCCCTTTGATGTTAAAAGAACTCGATCTCTCTATTTACTTCCACTTCCCGCAATTTACTCCGCCCGCGCGGCGGCCTTCTTCACCGGCTTATTGCCAGGAATAGGCAGAAGCTCGAATTTTCCGCCTGCTTTAACAATTTTTTCCTGCGCTGAGGGACTGATTCGATGAGCCTTTACCTGAAATGCTTTTTTCAATTCACCGGTTCCAAGGATGGTAAGTCTATCGTAGCGTCCTTTTATCTTGTTCGCCTTCGTAAGGGACTCCAACGAAATCTCAGTCATCTGCGCTGGATCAAATTTTTCCAAATCACAGAGGTTTAAAATCGCATTGGTGCGCCTTTGAATATTCTTGAAGCCTCGCTTCGGAATCCGGCGATAAAGCGGCATCTGTCCGCCCTCAAATCCCGGCCTCGAAGTACCGCCCGAGCGAGCCAATTGCCCCTTGTCACCCTTGCCGGCCGTAGGACCATGTCCAGAACCAGCACCGCGACCTAGACGCTTGCGCTTCTTCGTCGCTCCAGGATGCCTGCGAATCTCGTTTAACCTCAACATATCTAATCTCCCTCGCTCAATTCACTCTTCATCAAATGAAGCCGATAATCCGTGGCCAGACTTATCGGGTCTCGGAAACGACTTCCACGAGATGAAGGACCTTCTTAATCATTCCACGAACAGACGGAGTGTTCTCAAGTGTTCGGACCTGTTCCCGCCTTTTTAGCCCTAAGCCGTTGATCGTGGCCCTCTGATCGGGTTTGCAGGCAATGGTGCCTTTTTTTAACCGAATGGTAATGGTTTTCTTATTTGTCGTCATAAATCACCTTCTCGATCACAGTATTTCGCCGACCGTCTTATTTCGGGCTTTGGCGATGTCAGAAAAACTACGAAGTGATCTCAACCCCTCCAAAGTCGCGCGAACGACATTGTGAGGGTTATCGCGACGAATCGATTTTGTAAGAATGTTCTGAATGCCCGCGACTTCCATGATGGCTCGGACGGAAGAACTCGCGATGATACCGGTTCCTTCCGGTGCGGGCTTCATGAGAACCTGACTCGCTCCAAAATGGCCGACGACCTCATGAGGAATCGTGTTCCCTTCGAGCGGAACTTTCATCAAATTCTTTTTGGCCTGCTTCCCCGCTTTCTTTATCGCCTCGGGCACTTCTCCTGCCTTGCCCAAGCCAACCCCGATCTGTCCCTTTTTATCGCCAACCACAACGATCGCGGCGAAGCTGAAACGACGTCCGCCTTTTACGACCTTCGCGCAGCGGTTAATATGAATCACCTTGTCTTCGAATTCGGAATCTTCTTGATGCTGACGCCGATTATCCTGAGGCCCTGCCATGAGTATCTCCTGTCCTTTTACCGTTAAAACTTAAGTCCAGCTTCGCGAGCGGCATCCGCTAGGGCTTTCACCCTGCCGTGATAGAGGTAGCCGCTGCGATCGAAAACGACCTGGGAAATGTTTTTTGCAAGCGCTCGTTTTGCGACGAGATTGCCCAGCGTTTTTGCTCCCTCAATATTTCGACCAACTTTATCCTTGAGTTCCTCTTCAAGCGTGCATGCCGAAACGATAGTATGGCCTTTCGTATCATCTACGAGCTGCGCATACAGATTTTGGTTGGATCGGAAAACTGAAAGTCGCGGCCGTTCGGCAGTCCCCTCAACTCGTGAGCGGATACGCAACTTACGTTTAAACCGTACCACCTGTTTCTGAGATGTCTTACGACGAATTTTTGTTGCCATGTTTAATGCCCTTCCCGGCTCTCGAACCGGTTACTTCGCTCCGGCAGCCTTGCCCTGCTTGCGAATAATGTGTTCGTCCGTGTACTTGATTCCTTTGCCCTGATAAGGCTCCGGCTTCTTGAAGGAGCGAATCTTGGCTGCCACCATCCCCACCAGAACCTTGTCAGCACCGTTCAAAACGATGTGAGTGTTATTTTCCACCTTACCCGTGATACCGGCAGGCAGTTGATAGTCGATGGGATGCGAATACCCTACAGTCAAAGTCAGAACCTGGCCTTTTACAGCCGCACGATAACCGACTCCGACAACGTCCAATTCTTTACTGAAGCCGACCTGTGCACCATGAACCATGTTGTGGATCACCGTGCGAGTCAAACCGTGAAGTGCCGCTGCATTCGCGGCGAGCTTCTCGTCTCGACTCAGGAGTATTGATCCGTTCTCAATCTTTGCCGAAACGCCACGAGGTAACTTATGCGAAAGCTTGCCTTTTGGCCCCTCGACTTTAACGATGCCGTCTTTAATGTCGACCTTCACGCCCTGTGCAATCTTCACAGGGACTTTGCCTACACGAGACATAAATCACCAAACCTCACAAAGAATTTCACCGCCTACTTTTTGCGCGCGCGCCTTATGACCGGTCGTCACTCCTTTTGAAGTGGAAACGATCGCGATCCCGGCGCCACCCAATGGTCGGGGCATGTTCTCGTAGCTTGAGTAGCGGCGCAAGCCGGGTCGGCTAACGCGGCGAACCCCCTGAATAACGCTTTCGCCACTATCCAGGTACTTCAAATACACCTTAATGACCGGGCGTCCTTCTTCGCGCATAAGACGGAAGTTCTTGATGTAACCTTCCTCTTTCAACACACGAACAACGTTCGCCTTCAAACGGGAGGCCGGAATTTCAAGCTTCTCATGCTTTTCTTTCGCGGCGTTCCGAATTCGGGTCAACAAATCTGCGATTGGATCCGTCATGCTCATAAAATTGGTATCCTCTTAAATCTTACCAGCTGGACTTCGTCACGCCGGGTAATTGTCCCTTAAGGGCCAGCCCTCGAAAGCAAAGGCGGCACATGTTAAATTTGCGCATATAGGCGCGAGGCCGACCGCACAGGGGGCAACGGTTCCGAACCCGGACCTTGAACTTCAGCTTCTTTCCGATTTCTTCAAGCTTACACTTCTTAGACAAGATCGATCTCCTTTACTTTCGGAACGGCATGCCCATTTCGGCCAACAGGGCACGAGCATGTTCGTTAGTCTTCGCAGTGGTCGTGATTGTTACGGTCATTCCACGAATCTTATCCACCTTATCGTAATTGATTTCCGGAAAAATAATCTGCTCCCGGAGTCCGATTGAATAGTTCCCGCGACCGTCGAACTTGGTTCCCACACCCTTGAAATCCCGAACGCGCGGCAGTGCGACGTTCATCAAGCGGTCCAGGAATTCGTACATTCTTGCCCGTCGCAGCGTAACCATGACGCCAACCGGATTTCCTTGCCGAACTTTGAAAGCCGCAATCGCCTTCTTCGCCCGGGTCAAGACCGGCCTCTGTCCTGTGATGGCCATGATTTCGTCGAAAGTTCCATCGAGGACTTTCGGATTCGCAACCGCGTCTTTAACGGCACAGTTCACCACGATTTTGGTCAAACGAGGAACCTGCATCGCGTTCTTGAACTGAAACTGCTTCATTAACGCAGGGACAGCCTTCGTTTTGTAATGAGCTACAAGCCTCGGAGCCTTGCTCGGAGAAACCTTCGTCTCGCCTGGGGCCGCTATCTTCATCGCCGAAGCCGCAGCTTCTTCTTTCGCTTTCTTGGCCCGTGCCTTGCCTGCTTCCGCGGCAGCTCTCTTAGCCTCGAATTTGGCTTTTTTCGCAGCTTCCGCCGGATCCACAGCTTTTGCTTCAGCAGGAGCACCAGCAACGTCCGCCGTCTTGCTCTCACCGGCAACATCTTCGGAATTTCCAGCTTTCTTCTTCTTCTCGGTATCGTCTTTTGCCGCTACCACATTACCTCCTTAAGACCGCGCCAGCCATTCGGCTACGCGAGATCCAGCGATTCTCCACATCGCTTACAAACCCTTACTTTGGCTTCCTTCGCCGAATCACTCGCACCTTTGGGGCCCTTTTTCGACGCGCTCTTTTTGACCATCTTATAACCGTGACGAACGCCTCGATTGCACTTGGGACACATTAAGAGAACATTCGAGTAGTGAAGAGAAGCTTCCTTTTCAAGGATTCCGCCCTGTGGGTTCTTCTGGGTCGGTTTGGTGTTCTTTTTCACCATGTTAACCTTCTCCACGAGAACGCGCCCCGACTTCGCGCTCACGCTCAGGAGTTTTCCGATTTTGCCTTTTTCACGTCCGGATATCACCTGAACCTGGTCATTTTTCCGGAGCGACAATCTACCAATATTCGTTGCAACCATAATCTAAAACCTCACAACACTTCAGGAGCGAGCGAAATGATCTTCGTGAACGCCCTGGCACGAAGTTCACGAGCGACGGGGCCAAAGATACGCGTCCCAATCGGCTCATTTTGCGCATTGATCAGCACGGCCGAGTTCGTATCAAATCGAATGTACGTTCCGTCATGCCGATTGACTTCTTTTTTGGTCCGGACGATCACGGCTTTGACAATCTCGCCCTTCTTCACTTTTGCGTTCGGAACCGCATCCTTGATCGTGACGACGATCACGTCACCGATAGTCGCGTATTTCCGGCGCGTCCCTCCGAGCACTTTAATGCACATAACCGACTTCGCGCCCGAATTGTCGGCAACGTCTAAACGAGTACGCATTTGAATCATAAACTAATCCTCCTACCCCTTCTTTAGACGTTGATCTCAGGAGCCTGTCCGGCCCGGCGAAGAACCGACTGTAAAACCCACCGTTTATCCCGGCTCAACGGACGGGACTCGATCAAAACGACCCGATCGCCAATTTTCGCTTCATTCTTTTCGTCGTGAGCTTTGAACCGACGGGAACGCACGACATACTTCTTATAAAGCTGCTCCCGAACACGACGATCCACTTTCACAACGATCGTCTTCGCCATCTTATCACTGACGACAATGCCTTCGACAGAACGGCGCTTCTGAAGAGGATTCCGGGAATCGATCATTGCAGGACTCGCAGCAGCAACCGTGCTTGCAGAGTGCCCTTTCGTATGAGCGGCGCTCGGAGTCTTCGAGCGTTCCGGCTTTTTTGATGTTTTCTCGTTTGCCATCTTACTTACCTCCAGCCGGCTTAGTCGCCGCCTTCTCTGCGCTGATCATTTTCATTCGGGCGATGTCCTTGCGAGCACGCCAAATACTTGCGACATCGGTCAACTGCCCCGTCACACGCTTCATCTTATTCTGGAAGAGCTGGGCTTCAGTCTCGCGAATTTTCGTCGCCAACTCGTCCTTCGACAGATTCTTCAGTTCTTTAAAACGCTTCGTTGCCACGGTCGATTACCTCATCAAGCCTGAATAGAGGCCTTGGTTGCCTGATTTTGATTCTTCTTAGCCATTGCCAAAGCCTCAGTGGCTTTGCTGATCGGCTTGCAATGGATCGGAAGCTTGTTATTAGCCAAACGCAACGCTTCGAAGGCTTCCGTCTTTGGAATTCCGTCCATTTCGAAGATGATCCGACCCGGCTTGATCACTGCCGCCCATTCTTCGACGTTACCTTTTCCAGATCCCATTCGAGTTTCCGCGGGCTTCTTTGTGAGCGCCTTGTCCGGAAACACCCTAACCCAGATTTTCCCGCCTCGTTTCACGTAACGGGTCATAGCTACGCGAGACGCCTCGATTTGCTTCGAGGTAATCTTGCCACATTCCGTGGCCTGTAATCCGAACTCGCCGAAGTACAAAGTTCCTCCGCGATCCGCTCTGCCGCGCATTTTCCCTTTTTGGTGCTTACGCCATTTGACTCGCTTGGGTGCCAACATGATCAACTCCTTTTAGTCCCGCTGTAACGCCTTGGCTTCAGCCGCGGCCTGTTTCTTCAGTGTGGCCACTTCACCGTGATAGACCCACGCCTTCACGCCAATTACACCGTACGTCGTACGAGCCTCCGCAGTGCCGTAATCGATATTCGCCCGCAGCGTGTGCAACGGAACGCTGTCTTCGCTGTACCACTCAGTACGAGCGATCTCGGCGCCCCCAAGCCGCCCGGAGACCCGAATCTTGATACCTTTGATGCCTTGCTTGAAAGCGGCGGTCATGCACTTCTTCATGGCACGACGAAAGGCAACACGTTTCTCCAGCTGAGAAGCTACATTCTCAGCAATGAGTTGCGCATTGGACTCGGCCTTCTTCACCTCAATGATATTGAGGAAAACTTCGTTCCTTGAAAGCTTCTGAACGTCAGCTTTCAAAGACTCGACGCCCGCGCCTTTTTTGCCAATGACGATTCCCGGGCGGGCCGTGTGAACATTTACCTTCACTTTATTTGCCGCACGTTCAATTTCGATCCGCGCGATCCCGGCGCTATACAGCTTCTCCTTCAAATACTCACGAAGCTTGATGTCTTCATGGAGAAGCTTGGCGTAATCACGCTTGCCGAACCAACGGCTGTCCCACGTCCGGGTGATCCCAATGCGAAATCCAACTGGATTGACTTTCTGACCCATGTTTTCCTCTTACCGTTCCGCGAGCGTAACGCTCACGTGGCTGGTTCTCTTGTTAATCCGAAATGCCGAACCTTTCGCGCGGGGACGAAATCGTTTCAATATCGTCCCTCCACCAACGAGAATCGTTTTCACGAAAAGGGTGTCAACATCGACCGTACCCTTCTGATCCGCATTGGCCGCGGCGCTCTTCAGAAGCCGATACAGGATATCGGCAGTCCGTTTTCTCGGCGAAAATTTCAGATACGTCAGCGCATCATTAATGGCCTTGCCACGAACTTCATCCGCCAACAGCCCCATCTTTCGAGGCGTAATCCGAATTGAACTCAGTTTAGCAGTGACTTCCATTGTTCATTCTCCTTGCCTGCTCAGGCCTTAGGGGCCGCACCAGGCGCCGGTTTTGCCGCCGGAGCTGCCGCTTTGGCGGCTCCGCCTGCCGCCGGGGCAGCGGCTGGAGCTGCTCCTTCGGCTGCTGCCTTTTTGTCGGCTGGGGTGTGACCGTGGAAGGTGCGGGTTGCGGCGAACTCGCCCAACTTATGACCCACCATATTTTCGGTCACGTAAACCGGAATAAATTTCTTTCCGTTGTGTACAGCGAAGGTCAATCCGACGAAATCCGGCAGCACCGTTGAACGGCGCGACCACGTCTTGATGACCTTGCGATCCTGGCTCTGTCTTGCAACTTGAACCTTGTTCACAAGATGCTCATCACAAAAAGGGCCTTTTTTAATCGAACGAGCCACGATTTATTCTCCTTCTTACTTGCGCCGTTTAACGATGAAACTGTTCGTACGCTTGTTGTTACGGGTCTTGTAGCCTTTTGTCGGAACACCCCAAGGCGTTCTCGGATGACCACCACCTGAAGACTTGCCTTCACCACCGCCATGGGGGTGATCAATTGGGTTCATCGAAACACCGCGATTCGTCGGGCGAATGCCGAGCCAACGGTTGCGTCCGGCTTTGCCGATCGTAATATTCTCATGATCGGTGTTCGACAACTGGCCAATCGAGGCCCTGCATCGTGAATGCACCAGACGAATTTCGCCACTGGGCATCTTTACCTGGCAATAGTCGCCCTCTTTGGCCATGAGCTGGGCGAAATTTCCCGCCGAGCGCGCTAACTTTCCGCCCTTTCCGGGTTCGGTCTCGATATTGTGGATCAAGGTGCCTACCGGAATTTGCGACAGACTCAGATTATTCGCCGGCTTGATATCAGCCTTGTCGCTTGCGAGAACGGGATCTCCCACACTGAGGTTCAGGGGAGCGAGGATATAGCGTTTCTCGCCGTCCGCATAATTGAGCAGAGCGATATGGGTCGTCCGATTCGGATCATATTCCAGGGAAGCAACCTTCGCTGGAATCTCCCGCTTGTCGCGCATGAAGTCAATCACACGGTATTTGCGCTTATGCCCACCGCCCTGATGGCGAACGGTCATCTTCCCAAAATTATTGCGACCGCCAGCCTGGGAAAGGGAACTTGTGAGGCTCCGCGGTTTTTTGGGCTGTTGCTTCTTGGGCGTCAGAACCGAAAAGTCCGCAACATTCTTGTATCGCTGCGACGGAGTAATTGGTTTGAATGATTTAATTGGCATAGGTCAGCTCACTTCGTTTGAAAGAAATCAATTTTTTGGCCCTCTGCGAGTGTCACGAGGGCTTTCTTCCAGTTGGACCGTTTTGTTTCAAAACGGCCGACACGCTTCACCTTGCCATGCATCACCATAGTTCGCACTTCGCGGACCTTGACATTAAACAGGCGCTGGACCGCGTCCTTGATCTCCTGCTTATTGGCTTGGAGCGCGACTTCAAAAGCATATCGCCCGGCCACTTCGGCAAGCGCTGTGCTCTTTTCACTGATGATCGGCCTTTTCACTACGTCGTAAAAACTACGCACAAATCACCTCAGCTATTCGGCGCAAGGCGGCTCTCAACCGCTT
>MEQK01000156.1 GCA_001770175.1 Bdellovibrionales bacterium RIFOXYD1_FULL_55_31
GCGATCGCGAGACCGACGCCGATACTTCCCGATCTGGCGATACGAATATCATAAAACGAATTAAACTTCTCGAAGATCTGCGCCTGACGCTTACGATCGATTCCGGGACCCGTGTCACGGACACGTACTTCGGCAGAACCCTCACAAACTTGCAGCTTAACGTTGATTTTTCCGCCCTTGGGAGTATGCCTTAACGCGTTTGTGAGGAGATTCGAAATGGCCCAGGCGATCTTGGCAGGGTCCATCGCGACAATGACGGGCTTGCCTTCAGGAAGGAGAACCTCACAGCTCAAATCAATTACCCGGTCCTTAGCCTGTATTTTAAATGACTGAACAGAGTTCTTGAGCAGGCGCCCCAAATCGACATTCTGGATTTCGAGCCGCTGCGTAAGCGTATCGAAACTGGAAATACTCAGAAAGTCCCCCAAGAGACCGCGTAAGCGATCAACATCTTCAGCGCAGGTCTGAACGAGTGCGCGTTGAGAAGGATTGGGAATCTGGTGTGAAGACCTATGAAGAAGCCGGGTAGCCATAGTGAGGCTCGTCACAGGCGTCTTGATTTCATGCGATAAAGTAGCGAGAAAGTGTCCCTTCGCTTCTTGACTCTCCCGAACAAGGGTCACGTCCTGTGCCACAATGAGCATTGTGAGGTGGAGCTTATCGCCGAGTTCTTCTGCTCCGGTCTGAAACTGATCAAAGAGTCCAAGATCCTGAATTTCCGAGTCCTGGGCGAGAGCTCGCGCCTGAATCAGGAAATGCCGACGATGGCCGTCTTCCACAAGCGAGAACTCAACCGATATTGAGCGCGAAATCGCGCTCAATATCGCCCTGACACCCGGATTTTCAGCACCATGGGCTTCCTTCAATAACGCTGAAAGGCTTTGACCCGCGGGAACTTCGCGAAAGCGAGCGCCGATAATTTTTTCGCCAACGAGGTTCACATACTCAATTCGATCGCCACTCAGGAGAAGAATACCATCCGAAATACACGCCGAAAGAACATCAGCTTTTCTTTTTTCCACGAGCAGCCGTCGTACGTTGAGAACGCGATATCCCCAGATTCTTTTCAGGAACCTTTCGAAGCTCTTTGACATCTCTCCGATTTCAGGAAACTCCGACCTGAGTTTAGGGCCGGCTTTCGGCAGGTGATCCTGTTCGATGTCCAGCTCATCGAGAAATCTCACCATTGACGAGAACGGCCCCGTGGCGAGCGAGATCATTCGGTATCCGAAGGCCAGCGCGACCAAAATAAAGACAAAAAACCCGTAAATCCCGATTCTCAGGAAGCTGTCATTTGCATAGTGCTGGTCCTCAATGATGCGATAAATCGACCGCTGATCTGATTCGATCAACGCATCGAGAGCTGAAAGGGTTGAAGTATAGGATCGATTCAAGGCGGCCACGTTGGTCTTGCCCAGCTGGTAGGAGTCAATTCCGGATCTGTAGCCGGCTATCTCAGCCTTGAACTGATTAAACGGGGATCCCGCGGCACTGGAACCAGGCCGGCGACCGATGAGACTCTCGAGTCGCGCGAATTCGTTCGGGTCAATCAAGCCGAACCTGATCTGCTTGTTAATTGCGCGGAGCAGTTCCCGGATCTCGACCGCGTCCGCCATTTGCTCGCTCGCGCGAACGTAACGTGCGGCTCCGTCACGGTTGATTTGGTGTTGGCGATAAAACAGCACCACCGAAATCACGATCGCGCACGCGAGCATCGATCCGAAAAAGAGCGCAAGTCGTCCTTTCAAAGAATGGAGTGCGCGGATAATCCGCACGCCCCTACTCTGTAGAAACTGGAAATGTTCCGTGCGCCCCCCCATCTCCGGTCCGCTGACGCCTCTGACCGAGAGCGAACCCCTAACGCAAGTGCTATACCGAAGCAACCAGTAATAACTACGCGCACTTAACGCAATGCACTTGCGCGGGGGGGTTAAAAACAGTGCTGTTTTCAACGTGCAATGTGCACGAAACTCTAACGCGAAGCGGCCCTTGGAAGCCGGTTTCGAATCGATTTTTGATTCTGCCGCTCTTCAAGTGCCTGGCAGTTCGCGCACAATCGCGCCTCGGGAACAATGATCAGCCGTTTTGGAGGGATCTCTTCCCCGCAGTCTTCGCAGGTTCCGTAATTCGCGGTCGCCATCTTTGCCAAGGCCCGCTCGATCGCCACCAACTCTCTGCGCTCCTGCTCAGCCAAGGACATCTCCCGGTCCATCTGCTCCAAGCTCTGCGCGATATCGATGATCTCAGCCTGTTGAATATTATTCTCCGTCATCTGCTGTTCCCGCTCGGTCCCTTCTGCAAGAAAACGCCAGCGGGCAAGCAGAATCTGTTTCACCTCTTCCATGGTTTTTCCGTCCACAGATCCTCCTATGGGGCACTCTTCGCGCCAACACGAACCCTTTAAGGTTCAGGGAGGAATGCGAATTCTATTCCACGAAATTCGCGCCACAACGCGGGAATGCACGTTATTTCGAATAGATGCGGCAGAACAAGGGAGCGCGGCGGAACACGACTTGCTCCATGATGTCATGACATGACACGAGCGCCCGCCCGCTTCCGCGCCAAAAGGATCCTTCGTGAACCTCGCCGCAAAAACCTGGACCGTGGAGTAGCCCAATGCCCCGATTGTGGTTCCATGAATTCGCGCGGCAGGTGGTACGCGGCCGAGGACGCGAAAGCACGATTCAGCGAGTCGAACCGCTTAAGCGCGTCAATTCGGGCTGGTCGGCCTTATCCCCTGGCGTGTCCTGCATGTCGACAAAAACGCGACCGCTTCGCCCAAGGTGTTGTTGAACTTCACGGATCAGCGTGGCGACATAACTCGAATCGAGTCTTCGAAGCCATCGGAATCACCGAGCAGATCGAGCGCGCGCGAAACGATCAGGAACGCGTACTCTGGTCACGTACAATGGAAGGTGTAACGAGAATTTACGTCAGTCTTCCGGAGCTGGCCCGGCACATCGGCGAAGAACTTCAACGCTGTTTCAAGGGCAAAATCGAATATCTCCGTTCGAACGAGGAACCCTATCTGCGGGTCGTCTGGCATTCCGAATGGTGAGCCTGCAAATACTTACTTAACTGCCGCTTCTTGAGCTTTCTCGAAATCCGCAATCCTGCCTCACAAAGCCGGTCGAGGCGTATCCCCGTCTCAAAGCCCATCCCCTCAAGCATGTATACAAGGTCCTCGGTCGCGAGATTTCCCCCGGCTTCCGGAGCAAAAGGACAGCCGCCCAAGCCACCCGCCGAACTGTCCAATGCCCGCACACCGAGTTCGACTGCACGGAGCGCATTGGCCAGCGCGGTTCCGCGCGTATCATGAAAGTGATTGGCGAGGGATGTTTTCCCGAGCAACTTCAAAGCCGGAACGACAAGCTGATCCACCTGCCCCGGCGTGGCAACTCCAATCGTGTCGCAAATCGAAATCTCGTCCAGTCCGATCTTGAGCAAACCTTCAATCACCCGCAGAACCTGTTCGGGCCGCACCTTTCCTTCGAAAGGGCAGCCGAAGCAGACGGCAACATAGCCACGCACCCGGAAATCACTTCCGGAGCGCCGAAGCTGTTGCAGAATGCCGTCGAATTCCTTGATGGAATGTTCGATGGACATTCCAATATTCGCGCGAGCGAAAGAATCCGTTGCGGCGGTAAACAGCGCGACATTTTTCGCACCAGCAGCAACCGCGCGGTCCAGGCCACTGCGATTCGGAACGAGACTCCAGGCCTTCGCGTCGCCGATATCAAGCCCTCCGGTTCGCATCGAGTCGTAAATCTTGTCGGTGTCAGCCATTCTTGGGACGCGGTCCGGGCGAACGAAGGATCCAATCTCGAGCTCACGGATCCCGCTTGCTACGAGATCCCTGATAAAACGTAACCTGTCTTCAAAAGGGACCTGCGCGGGCTCATTTTGTAATCCGTCGCGGGGCCCTACTTCGATAATCCTGATGTGCTCACCCATTGCTCCCCCGTCATAATTTGCTATCGCATCCCGAGAGCGAAGACGAGCGGAAAAGAAAAAGGGAGCGCCCGCATCGGGCTCGCCCCCTCGATCACCTAAATAGAACGAATAAAACTCTTCGATCCTACTCGGACTTTTTCTCCGATTCGCCAGTGGTCGCGGCGTCAGAATTAGGAGCCTTCTTCGTCGTGCTACTTGCGGGAACGACTGGTTGAACTTTCTTGGCCGCATTCTCGTCCCGCATCGCGGAACATTGATTGGGGGCTGCGGATTCCCCGAGCTCACCTGCGTACGCGCCGAAATTAGCAAGAACTGCGATAGAAGCGCTGATAAAAAAAGCTTTCACCAAAATGTTCATCCGTTTCTCCTATGATTAATCTCGCTCACGTAGTAATGCCAGTTTATCTGACTAAACCGGTCGGGTCAATGAAATCGGTAACAATTTCAACCCGAGAAAACCGCTAAAAAAATAGTAACATAATATTTTCGAAGGGTTACCCCCCCAGAGTCCTCAACCCAACTCAACTCAACTCAAAAAGATAAGTTCACTCCGGCTGGACGAATGATTTCCAGGAGATTTTGAAAGGCCGCAGTCACCTCGAGAGCGATTTTTCGTCCCGCCTTACTCTCTACTTTGTGGATCTCGCCAGTGTTCTTGTAGCTGACCGTAATCGTCCCAAGAGCGGGGTCCGAGATTTCCACCGGCTTTGAGTTCTCGTTGTACTTGAAATTGATCTGTCGTTTGTTCTGGTCAATCAGTGTTTTGATCCGTCCATTCAAATCGTAAAGCAGCTTCACGCCGCGATTTTTGGAATTTTTAGCGAAAACCAGATTACCTTTTTCGTCGTACTGAAAGATCGACCAGGTCGCCTCTTTCTTGTTCCCTTTCGGATATTGAACCACCTTGCTGACCTTGCTGACCTTTGGATCATAGGTCAATTCAGTCACTTCGCCGGAGGTAACCTTCTTCGTCACGTGACCTTTGTTGTCATATTCGAAAGTGGTTTCTTCGGCACCGTGCTTGATGGATACCGGCAAAGAGGCATCATTATAAACGGTCTCGGTCCTGTCGCCATCCAGGTTCGTGATCATTTTATAAGTCCACTCTTCACCGTCGGCCTTTCGTTTGATGAAGTATTCGTAGCTGTTTTTTGAAATCTGTTTACCGTCCGGCGCTTTGATTTTCACGCTGACGGAATAATGGTTCGGGTCAGACTTGTCGGTATCATAGCCATACTCCGTGACCGTCCCGTCGCGATCTTTGACGCTCTTTATATTATCGTGACGTTCCGGTCCGTAATACGTCATCGCCAGAGTCGTCTTGTCCTGATACCCGATCTCAATCATATTGTGGCGTTTGTCATATTTATAGGTGTAGACGTTTCCATCCACGTCCTGGCTTCTAATCAGCTGCCCGATCTGATTATAGCCATACATGGCCATCTTCCCGCTTTCGCCGGTCAGCTTTTCGAGGAGTCCCTGATTGTTGAAAACAAAAAAGATCTTTCGGTTGAAGTTATCCACGAGTTTTTGAAGATGACCGTCTTTGCCGTACGAAAGTTCGATAAAGTTATTGTTCTTGTCCGAAATACGAACCAATTTCCCGGCGTCGTTAAACTTTTCGATCTTTCCGCTATCAAAAGTGCGGACGTATCCGCCGGCGACTTTCGTGATGTACTGATAGGTATAGCGGACTGAATGGAGCTGGGCACCATTGGGCAGAACACGCCGCTCGAGTTTTTTCCGCTCGACGAATTCTTGCCATTGCTCGTTCCGGTAATTCGCGTTGGTTTTGAGCTTCTTCTTGTATTCTTCAAGCTGGCCAGCGCTCCCGATCGACCCCGACTTTCGAGCCGCGTCCGAAATCATCTCGACCGCTTTATCGAGCTCCTGGGCGTTAAACGCCGCGGTGAACCGGTTTTCCGCTCCCCCGCCGTATTCATGAACGACAATACTGCCGTCGGCC
>MEQK01000157.1 GCA_001770175.1 Bdellovibrionales bacterium RIFOXYD1_FULL_55_31
AACAGAATACGAAATCATCGTCTACGACGGATCGGATATGCTGATAAAGAGGACGGTCCGACAACCTCGTCTCGATTTCGCGCTCACGTCAATCAGCGAAAACTTCAGCTACGAGGTGATAGCGAAAATGAGATCGAATGCCAGAATCTTTAGCAAACGTGTCCCGATATCATTGGAACTGGCCGTTCCCGTTCCGCAGACCCCGGAACAGGGACAGGAGCTCCGAATTAAAAAGGATGTCTTGATCACCTGGCAAAGGACTCTGGTTACCGAGAAGTACGAACTGCAAATCGCTTCTGACTCCGACGTTTCGAACATTCTCGTCGCCGAATCCGTTTCTAAAAATTATTTCAGGTTCGTTCCGAAATCTGCTGGTCAATACCATTGGCGGGTGAAAAGTCTGAGCGGGAATCACAGCAGCCACTGGAGTCAAAGCCGCAGTTTTAAAGTGAAAGAGCTATTGACGAAATAGCGGCTTCCGATCAATGCTTTTCGATATGAGCATACCGGTTACTCTTGCCAAGGGCGATCGTTTCCACGTCGAAGCTTTGGTGAATTCCGAAACAAAGAAAGCAATCATACGGCCGACCGGGTTCATCGACGAGAACACCGACTTCGATTCTCTGCTCGAGTACATTACCAAAATCGCTCCAGGGCTCCAGGAAATGACCTTTGATCTCGGACACATCGACTCGCTGAACTCGCTGGGCGCGCGCGCCTGGCTCATTTTTCTCGAGAAAGCGGAAGCACTTATTCCTCTGAAATTCGAAAAAGTAAGCGAAGTTCTTGTCGATCTAGCTGGCATTGTTCCGAATGTGCTCGGAACAGCGAAGGTCTCATTATGTTCCTTCTGTGCTCCCTATTATTGCCCGAAATGTGACCGAAGAACTGTTCAGATCCTGACCCCAAGTGCCATTCATCGTGAAAAGGGGGCGTTTACCCCCCCAGCATTCACCTGCAACGAATGCAAAAGCGAGCTCGAATTTGATGGTCATCCCGACGAGTACTTTGGATTCTTGAAATAGAAGGCACTGCCTCGGATGTTTCCAGGTATTCCACTCGGCTTACGAGTCATGTAAAAGTAGGTTATTAACCTTCAAGGGGCGGCAGTGGCGCGGGTTCGCCGAAGTACTTGTCGTAGTGGCAAACAGCGCACTTTGAACCGCCATAGACGGGTGACTTGTAGTTATAGCGAAAGAGCTTCTGGTCCATATTCGAGCTATGCGGGTTGTGACAGGAAGCACAGTTAAACTCCCGACGTGCAATATGGGGGTTGCCCGTGTCCCACGTAGGATCGTTATCCAATTCAACGGGATGTTTCTCGATGACATGCCCCCCGGCCAACCTCATTCGGTCGCGTTCGTGGCAACTCAAACAGATCTTATTCGTTTTATCGCGAAGAAATTTCGGTTTCCCATTTTGCGGATGCGGAAACTGCCCCACCTCGTGACAAAGCCCACAATCCATCACAGCCGGTTCATGTTTGTACGTTTTTTTGAGTACATCCTCATGACAATTCATGCACTCAATCCCGCTGGCCGCCTGGGCGTTCAACCCAACGCTGAGCACGACCAGCATAATCACAACGCAAAGAGAGCTATAAAAATACCGCATCATAAAGTTCTGCGTCCTTCGATGAGCAATCTCTTATCAATTCAGTCGGTTTTTGGCAAGTCTCCAAAACCACCGCCGTAGACCCGTAAGCCTTCAGCGTCCCTGCCGCGAATAATCGGGATGTTCCGAACTGTGGCAGTACGTCGTACAATTCCCACCGTTGGGAGTCACCCGATAAATCAGGGGAAACCCACGCGGCCCCGTCTCGGAGCGGATCAGGCGCGGCTGTTTCGCTCCATGCGGATCATGACAGTTGCGACAAGAGCGCCCAAACCGGGGGCCAGTCGTCCCTGCCTCATTGGTCACATGGAACCAATGAAGATTCGTCGATCCGTTTCTGAACGCCGTTTCATTCCCCGTGATGATGTCACGATTCAGCATGCCCTGATCGTGGCAGCCAAAACAAAGCGCATAAGTGTTCGGGCTCTCGGCATCTCCGGGCACGTACTGAGTGTAATCCTTGATTGAATACTTAGCCGAGAGCAGCCGATCTTCGGAACTCGCGTGTGGTTTGTGGCAGTCCCGACAAGAAGTGTTCGTGCGATGGGCGGAAGGCAGAGCGACTTGAGCCTGAATATCCGGAATGGTCCGTCCCGACACCTTGATCTTTTTATTGTGGCACGAAAGGCAAAGTTCGGGGGGGGCCTGCCGCAAAAGTCCTTGCGCCCGAGGCGAATGCGGCGAATGGCAATTCATGCAGTTTTGCCCGGACGAAACGACTCCGTGAACGGATTTTCCTTCCGGAGCACTGTGACAATTCAGACAAAGCCCGGGAGTCTCATCACGAACCATGAATTCGCGCTCGGAACCATGCGGATTATGACAGAAGGTGCAGCCCCCCATGTCGGCGAGCGGGTCATGCGTCCCGATACCGCGTTTTTTTAAATCATGACATCTCAAACAGCTTTCGGGGTTCGGATCTCGGGTCACCGTATCCATGCCGGGATGTTCCGGCTTCGTCTGATGGCAGGTTGAGCAAAGCCCGATCGCGGCTACCGCGTGCGAAAATCTTTTCTGGCGTCCTGGAAATAACGTATCCGCATCATGACAAGACGTGCATGCATTGTCTTTCGGGGTAAGCTTCGAAAGCGCCTTCCCCTCACCCGCGGGCCGCATCGCGTGGCAATTCGCGCCGCAGGTGACGTTCAAGGCACGAGGGGCCTTCTCCTGAAGTTTGTGGCAGGAGATACAGATTTGCTTCTGCTTGCGAGCATGGTCATTTGATTGTTGGGGCGACCGCTGTTCGGCCTGAGTTGCCGTCGTCCCGGACTCCCCAGGCTCCCCAGGCTCCCCAGGCTCATTGATCGCAAGGTAATAACCGACGTGCTCATCGCGCCACTTGGCTTTTTTCGTATGCGGATAGATTTCAACGACCTGATCGATCTCCTCACCCGACGGGAGATCACGAAGCTTCGCGCAGGAAGAAAGCGCCAGGATTGTGGCAAGCGCGACCAATCCCGGCAGTACAACCGCCGAGTAGCGAAAGAAGAATGTTCGGGCCATGGATGCCGTTTACCACAGAAGCGGCCGTGCGCAAAGCGTCCTGCCGGGGCGTTAGCCGCCCAAAACCAATGTTTCAATCAGGATCAGAACAAGCCCGATGATCGACCCGCCCGCGATTGCACCCGCACAGGCCGTTTCCTGATTATCGATAAACACGCGGTACGCGACGCCCTTTTTGTTTTTGAGAGTTCGTCCCATGTACCAGAAAAACAGCGCTCCGATCGCCATCGCGAGCGAATCCGTGAACTTAAGGACGAAAGCAAGGCCCAGGCCCACACCGGAAATCGGGAACTTGCCATGAGTCCGCTGATTTATGATCTCGAGCCCCAAACCAATCAGAGCGCCGATCGCGATCGCGAGTTGAGCCGTGGGATGGAGAAAGCTCAATCCCTTGGTCAGGATCTCGGCAACCGCGCGCCAGATCTGAGCGGCGGGCATAGGGAGCTTTTCCGAGATCAAAAGCGAGAGATCCCCGTGAAAAATCGCGTAGAACACGGGAACCGCGACAAACGCGCCCGCAAAAATCCCGAGCACATGTCCGATCGCCTGATGGCGCGGCTTACCACCCAGCATGTAGCCGGGCTTGATATCCATCAGAAGATTACTCGCGCTTCCGGCTGCTTCGCCGGTAATTCCGGCAGTCATGATATTCGTCGTGACATTGCCTGGCGAAAGCACGCTGTACGTGAGCTGGGTCAGCTTCCCAAGAGCGCCGGTCGGTGTGATTGACGTGAGCCCCGTCGCGTTCACCGCGATCAAGGTAAAAAGAAACACGAGCGGAATCGCGATGATCCCCATGCTCCAATGAACGCCGAAGAACGAATGTCCCGCCCAGACGGTGAGCGCGCCCACGACCGGAATCCCGACCAGGAACACTCTCATCGGAAGTTCGATGTCTTTAAGAATATCCTGTTTTCCCTTATTGCGCCCAAACAGCCCTTTAAAAGACGTAATAATGACCTGCGGTTTGGAAAGGAACGAATAGAGCGAGGAAGTCGTCATCATCGCGACGCCGCCCCAAAGCGCCCACATAGTGATGTTCTTGAACCCGGTCCCGACGATGATGCCCTTCTGGATCAGGATCGGGGCAAGGAGAAAGTAATTGATGAAAGCGCCAAGAAGAAGTGAAAGAGCCGTCTTAGTTCCCATCAGGCCGCCCGCCGCGACCATAACGATCGAAGTATCCACTCTGATCGTCAGCTCTTTAAGAGGAGTATCGAGAATCTTCGGAGTCCAGAATTTGTAGATTAACTCGTCCCAGTATTCCGGGATGACCAGGAATTTGAGGCGAATCGCTTCCATGACCTTTTCGCTACGAAAAATTTCGATCATCGCCGAAAGAGCCGCGCCGCCGGCCAGGATCTTTGCTTTGAAAATCCCCTCTCGTCCCTGGTCGCTATGCAGGTTATCCATCACGATCCCGGCCGCGAACCCCTCGGGAAACGGAAGCTGTTCATCATTGATGAATCGCTTTTTCAGGGGAAACGCGAAAAGAACGCCGAGAAGATTCAGCAAGATGATCCAGACAAGCGAATGCAGGATCGGAATCGGCTTCTGCGTCACGACCATGTAGGCCGCGAGCGACGAGATGAGCGGCGCGGTCATATAGCCCGCGCTCGTCGCGATCGATTGCATCGCATTGTTCTCGAGAAGCGTCATTTCACGTCCCAGGCGCATCTTCGAAAGAAGCTTGAAAAAAGCAAACGACAGAATGACCGATGAAATCCCGACCCCGAGCGTCCATCCGGTTTTGATGCCGACGTACAGGTTGGTCAGACTGAGGACTCCTCCGAGCATCATCCCGGTCAGGGCCGACCGGATCGTGAGCTGAGGCATGTCGCCCCTGAAAACGTTCTTGAGCCACCAGCGATCTTTTTCTTCCAGGGTCATGGTTCGAAGCTGTTCAGGGGTCAATTCTTGGATGGCCATGGCGGGTATTCTCCGTTTCAACTATCCTCGCGGTTTTCGGACGAAAAGCAAGAATTAGTCGGCGAAGTCGCCGATTCGAGGCGAGCCAACGACCTTTGGCAATGGTCCTCGGATACTCAGCCATGCTATTCTCGACTGGCTATGGAAAAGCTTTGCGCAAATTGCCGTTCACTTCGAGTTGAATCCGCCTGTGGCATCTGCGCGGCTCCCCTTTGTCGCAAGTGCCGGATCTTCCTGGAGGAGGATGCCTTTGAGCTCGCCGAGGGCCCTCGCCCCGCCGAGCTCAAACACTCCTACTACTGCGGTTCCTGTTATGACGAAAAAGTCGAGCCGTTCAAAACGGAATACGAAGCCACACTCGAACAGGCCAAGGCCGTAAACGTCATCTATGCAGGTTCGAAATCCCATATTCGGATCATTCGCAAGGCGATCCGCGCGATCGAAATCAAAGGTTCCAGGGATCGAGACGAGACGATTCTCAAGCTTGCGTTTCAGGCCGCGCGAGCGGGATACAATTCCCTCATTGATGTCGAAATCTCTTCACAGAAGCTGCGAAATCAAGGTTGGCAAACGTCGACGTGGACCGGCCGGGGAATTCCGGCGGAAATCTTGGTCAGACAGGAATTCTGAGAGTTTCCCGAGAAATGCTAGCAATACAAAAACGGCCCACTCCCCCGGGGTGCCCATCACGAGCACCCCGTTGAAGTGAGCCGTTTTTCAGCTCTTTAGAACTGCTTATCCGATCAGACGATTCCCTGATCCATCATCGCGTCGGCGACTTTCAAGAAGCCCGCGATGTTGGCGCCGGTCACGTAGTTACCGGCTAAACCA
>MEQK01000158.1 GCA_001770175.1 Bdellovibrionales bacterium RIFOXYD1_FULL_55_31
ATTCAGGACGCGAAGTCACCCGTGAAGTTCGCGCTTCACCTGGATCACGGCGACACGTTTGAGCTCTGTAAATCGTGCATCGATGCGGGGTTCTCTTCGGTGATGATCGACGGTTCTCACCATCCTTATGAAAAAAACATCGAGGTCACTCGCCAGGTCGTCGAATATGCTCACAAGCATGATGTGACGGTCGAAGGCGAGCTGGGCGTTCTCGCCGGAATTGAAGATGACGTTCAGGCGGCGAAGTCGATCTATACGCAACCCGAGCAGGTCGAGGATTTCGTGAAAAAGACGAACGTCGATTCCCTGGCGATTTCGATCGGCACATCGCATGGCGCGACCAAGTTCAAGCCAACGCAATGCACCCGGAACGAAAAGGGGATTCTTGTCCCGCCTCCGCTCCGGTTCGATCTTCTCGAACAGATCGAAAAGCTCATTCCGGGCTTTCCGATCGTGCTCCATGGGGCCTCTTCGGTGATGCCGGAATACGTCGAGATCATCAATAACTCGGGTGGTCTATTGAAGGACGCGGTCGGAATTCCGGAAGAGCAACTCCGGCGCGCCGCGCGGTCGGCTGTTTGCAAGATCAACATCGATAGTGATGGGCGTCTTGCAATGACCGCGATGATTCGCAAGACCTTCAAGGATAATCCCGCTGAGTTCGATCCTCGCAAGTACCTTGGGCCGGCGCGTGACGAGCTCAAGAAGATGATCGCTTACAAAAATACGAACGTCCTTGGCTCGGCAGGACAGGCCTGAGTCAAAGTAAATAGGGCAGGCGGTCAGGCGATATGTTTGACCGCCTGCCATAACATTGAGTCGAACGCGAGCTTGCGTTCATTGAATTTCCAGACTCCGTTTGTTTTTACAAGCGTGTCCACGTAAACTCCCGTCGCGAAAATTCCCGGATGATCTTGCGTTTGTATGATCATCAGATCGCAGGACATGGTCGCGGAATCCCGAAAGCCCTCGATCAGGTAATTGGCCGTCCAATGTCTTTTGCCGCGCGCGGTATCCAGCAGACTGTTCATGAAATTCTGAAGTTGCTCCTGCCCCCGGAAGACGCCGAATGGCGTCTCAAGGACGCCTTCGGCAACCCAGGTGTCGAGCCACACGTCGACGAGACGGTTATCGAGCGCTCGATTGTACCGTGAAGAGAGATCAAGAATTTCAAGTTTATCATCGCTGATCAAAGCCATAATGGGCACCTCGTACGAACGGCTGAAGCTGTTGCAGAGACCGTGCGCGCCTGAACGGGATTATTTAAACAAAGTGAGTTGCTGCGTCACTTTGCCGTAGCGGGCGGGGCGCTGAGTAAAAACATTGACACTCACATGACACTGTTCATTAATGTACTCTGATATTCTATGTGGCAGGTCGGGCGCAGCGCGGAGTTTATCGCATGGTAGCAGGACAGAGAAGAAGTGAGATTCTCGTCATTGAAGATGACGATCAGGTGAGAGATGCGATTCGGGCTTTGCTCGAAAGCGAAGGCTACTCTGTTTTAGCCGCGAGCAACGGAAAGGACGCCCTCGAGCGTCTGAATAGAATACATCCTCCCGCCCTGATCCTACTTGATCTCCTGATGCCGGTGATGTCCGGCCAGGAATTCCTGGCTGAGTTGATCAAAGAAGATGCCATTAATTTCAGCAAAATTCCCATCGTGGTGATTACCGGCGCGAGCGGCGACAAATGGATCGAATCCATAAAACCCTTCACGGCCGTGTCTTTGAGAAAACCGGTGGACGTGGACGCTCTTCTCGGGATTGTTGCTCAATACGTGAGTGTTTGAGTTAAAATCGTTAGGATAGGGGAATGCTTGAACGTATCGCTGGTATAGCTCTTACTTGTCTGCTCATTTCTAACAACGGGTTGAGCAGTTCCGCAGTTAAGGCCAATGACGTCGCGAGAATCAATGGGCTTCCGCCGATCGGCAAGTGGATGATCGCTCCTGATGGAACCTACGCACATTGGTTGGGTGATTCCTTTGAGGGAAAGAAACTCCGAGAGCCTATCAATATCGTTATTGTGGATGCGGTCGCAAAAACGGCCGATGAAGCGCGTGACAGGCTGACACGGGCGTGTGTACAGGCGGGTTACCCGATACGTCGCGGGCATTCGGGGGGATACCACGGCTTCATTGGAAACAAGTTGTGGGACCAACTTCCTCAACAGAAAGACCGCGCGTTTTCGAATGAGCCGTTTGAGTTGACGAACAATCATGGCAGACTTTTTGGTCCCGCTTCTATCGACGGCAAATTCTGGTTTACTGGATCTCTGAGTCGCGAACGTGTGGCTCCGCTCAGCAAGGTAAAGCACGCCTACGTATCGTTCAATCAGGCGCGTGATCACTTCGCCGATGCGCTCGACCAGAAGAGCGCTTACAAGAAAGCGCGTTTTGTAAAAATCGATAATGCTCTTTTAGGCGACACGACCTGCACGACGGGCGATCATGATGGAGTAGGGATTTTGTTGGAGGCAGAGAAGTAGGCGGATCGGGCGGAGGTTCCCGTCTAAAATTCTTCGGGGCCAAACATTATGGGTCCGCAAAACTACCCGCGTGATCAAGCGACAACTGGCCTTTTTCGTTCTTGCTGTTCTTCCACGACGTTGAGTTTGTCAGTGAGTCGTAGATTTTAAGATTCTCGGGTAACCCATCAAATTCAAAGGACATTAATCCTGATTAAAACGTTTTACTACTAAATAATTATTCAGTAAAATTAAAGTATATCTGTTGAGTTGGGTTTATATGAGGCACGTTGCATATGAGAATCAGGATTATTACCGTTTTTGTTGTTGGCATAGTCACAATCTCGCTGGCTTCTTGTAGCCCGGCGGTGCGCGACTCGTATGTCGCAAACCCTTCGGGCTCTATCGCGACACTTGAAACGCTCAACACCCCTGCTGCGGCTTCGGACGTTGCGGCAGGTAAAGAATTTTTGACGAGCACCGGAACGAAGGCGACGGGCACGATGTCGACGGGAGTCAGCATCATCGGGGTGGATGGTCTTGCTAGCTTCAGTATTCCAGCCGGATATTATGACGGGACAAAAACCGCGACCGCTCAGGATGCGGATCTTGTGGCGGGCAATATCGTAAGCGGCACCACGATTTTTGGAGTCACGGGAAATATCATCCCTGCCTATCCGGCCTGCACAGACAGCGCATTGAACGCCGGGCAATGTTCGACGGCGGCGAGTCGGTATGTGTCGGCAACGCTCGGTGCGGCCGTCACCGGATCAAACGGCCAGCTCACCAAAACCATTCCAGCAGGTTTCTATGATGGAAGTACGTCATGTACGATGAGTGACACAAATCTCGTCGCCGGAAACATCATGCAGTCTGTAACCATTTTTGGAGTGGGCGGGAGTATTGTGAATCGCGGGACGCTTGATGCGTCTGGAGCGACGGCGTATCCGGGCGCTGGATACTATAACGGCACCCCCACATTGCCCGCGGCTTCCAAAATTGCCAGTGGTTCACAGATTTTGGGTGTGGACGGAACGGCGTCGTTCCCGGATTTTATGGGAACCACTCTCTATCGCGACAAAACGACAGCCGAAATCACTCAGCGGGCGGAGAACGATACGGGCACTTGCACCCCGCCCGGTGATACGGATCGCAAGAACTGTGAATCCAATGCTGGCACTTGGTCTCCCACAGTGCCAACGAATCATCGTGTGGTACCCGCGTTCATGAAAGATGACGATGGATACACGGGGACGAGTGCTACCTACGCACCAAGGCCAACTGTGGATTGTGGTTCAGGCATCGGAACGGTTGAAGGAAGGATCGCGGATTGTGAGTCCAAAAATGCATCAAGCAGCCCTTGGACCGGCTCAACCAAAGGAAATTCCGGCCAAGGAACGTGGAGACTTGTGACTAGGCAGGGCGCTAATAAAGAAGTGTGGAGAGATGAGCGGACGGGGATGCTCTGGAGTTCTGCTGTCACTACCTCCGACAATTGGTGTCGAGCTGCTGGAAATATAGAAAATGATACAGGGTACGGCGGGTATTGCGTCAGCACGAATTACCAACCTGATCGCGCAACGGCTGCACAAAGCTGGTGTGCGGAAGTAGGACCGTCCGCGATGAGTAAAGTCAGTGGGACGTGCAGCAACGGGATAGCCTATACGGCTGCTGCGGGCTGCACGGGGGCGGGAGGCACTTGGACCGCTAATACCGAGACTTGGTCGGCTGGGGCCTATCTCGCAGCGAAAGGCGGAATGGGATTACAGGGAAGCGCGACTTCGCCTTCGGTGCTCTGGCGGCTCCCTACAATTTATGATTACAAGATTGCAGATGCCAACGGTATCCGAATGGTTTTACCCGACATGGGCAATGCTGGCGGCTTCCGCCCTGTGGTGGATGCATCAACTGGCGGGATCAATTACGAGTGGTCTGCGTCCGTGTACTCCAGTATGCGGGGTTTCGCGTGGATATTTTACGGGTACAGGGGCGGCGTGGAAAGCCACGCCCGCAGCCTTGCCTACGTTGTCCGGTGTGTAGGTCGGTAGCGTGAATATTGACACGATTTGATTTATTGCGAGCCGTAATGGCGTCCCCACGGGGATTCACTTTTCGCAATCCTGCGAAAAGTAGGATGGAAAGGAACTCGGCCGTCCTGGCCTCGATTTCTTTTGTTCTCCTTTGGAGAACTGCCATTTCGAACCCCTACGGGGTTCTCATCCAGCAGTACGAAAATAAAAAAGGCCGGCTAAGCTTGCGCTTGCCAGCCTTTTTTATTGGCGTCCCCACGGGGATTCGAACCCCGGTTTGCGCCGTGAGAGGGCGCCGTCCTAGGCCTCTAGACGATGGGGACCTGTCTGTGTGACCTACTCGACGACTATCCTATTGAAGAAAATATTTCAAGCGAGCAATCGCACACCTGAGACGCGAGACATTGGCGCACGTCGCGAGGGGGACACTTACTTTGCGAGTGCATAGGCGGAAGGCGCAACAGCCGTCAATTCCCGCTCTTCACTTCCCCGCATCCGCGCATCTCTTTCCCGTAATAGGGATTTGCCGTTTCGCCTGAGCTCTGCAGCCAACTGGCGTCAGCCATTGAGCAGAAGTACTCTTGCACTCCGGCCGGTTTCGCTTTTCGTGCCCAAGGAATAACAGTTGAAGATAGCGCTTTGAATGCATCTCGGGCCGACTTGAGATCCTTCGCTTTTGCGAGTGCTCTGGCTGAATCCTCAAGGCTCTTCTTATCCCGTGGGCTGCTGAGTTTGTCTGCCTCGGCCAAGATCTTTTTTGCGCTCCCTGAAACTTCCGAAAGAGAATCGTTTGATAAGGAGTTCTGAATGACCAAATAGGACGGCATGATTCCGCCTATTGCCTGATTAGCTTTGCCATCGTGCTGTTCGGATGCACCTATAAGAACGGGCAGCAGTAAGAGACTGCTTCCAATCAGGGCTGCGCGAAAATTTGTCGGCATAAATGATTCCTCCACCCCTTGAGTACGCTGGAAAGCGAAGAGATGTGACATTGGAGAAAAATTTTATTTAAACCACAAGGCGCGAACATAAAAGCCGAGTTCAAGGGCAGCCAAGCCGGAAATAGCCCCCCCGATCAGCCACGCAACGGCCAATGTAAGCGCGGGAACTTCACCGAACGTCAGGAACACGGCAAGAGACCCCAGGCCGAGCCCGAGGATCTGGAGGGATTCTTTCTTTCGAAGTGCGCGTAGCTCTTCCGGGCGTAAAACCAGGCTGGCGATCAGGGCGCTCCCCATCATGAAAGTTGCGCCGCAAGCAGCTAAGCAGGCATGGGCGCCAAACTGCATATACACGGCCATCAATCCGTGATTGCCGAAAGGCGCGATTCCGAATTGCGGGCAGACCAGAAGCGAAAGGCTTCCTACAAAAGCATGAACCACGCCGAGCTTCACAAAAAGCTTCAAGAAACTCGGGCTGAGATCGGCGCGGACCCGGCGCGTGATCGTTTCTGAAAGCACCTGGGGCGGAGTGGATTCTTCGGCGCGAAGAAATTCCTGGTATTCATCATTCAGAGTCCCAGGCAGAGTTCCAGGCAGAGTTCTGGACGACGGATGCTTGCTCATTTTTCGTCCTCCTTGGATTGAAGAGCCCGGCTGAGCAGCCGTACACCCCGGCTGACGAGCTGTCTGACTCCCGCCGGGGTTTTGCTCAGTTTCTTTGCGATTTCCTCAAATGACCGGTCTTCAAAATAACGCATCTGGATGGCATTTCGTTGATCAACGCTGAGCGAATCAAGGTTGACAGCCACTGGCTCTTTTTCTTCTGAGTGGGTGAGAATACGATTTTCTTCATACTCCACTAATTCTGGATGCCGTGAATCAGCCCTGAACTGATCAATGAGCACGGTGTGGCAAATTGAAAATAACCAAGGCTTGAAGCGCAGCGCCGGATCATATTGATGACGTGCGTGATGGAGTTTCAGGAAAACCGCCTGAAACACATCATCCAGCGCGCTCCGGTTGGAGAGTCTGTTTCGCAGATAGCCATAGACCCTGGGCGAATAACGCGCGTAAAGCTGTTCAAAAGCCTGAATGTCTCCCTGTTGATAGGCTTTCATAAGTTCTTCATCGCTCATAAGAGGAATACGCTCCCGAGAGAATTTTGTGACAGTGTCACAACGGCTCACCTTTCGACGTACTCCATTTTGTACGAAGCGAGCAGTTAGCCACTGACATACAAACGTACCTGCTATAGTACATGTCTCGTGAGCACATGCTATAGCATGGAAAGCAAAGAGGATTTCACAAATGAAGGGTGCGGCTGTAATTTTTTTTACTCTCATCGCCGTGCTGGCGCTGCCCGCGAGCCGGGCGGGCGAGCCACTCATTCTTGAGAAAGCTCTTCAGGAAGCCTTGTCCGCCAATCCGGAACTGGCCGCAAGCTACGCCAGGGCTTCGGCTGAGCATTCGGCAATCCGTGCTCAATACAGCCCCGATAATCCCAGAATCGGTTTTATGCGGGAAAAGGACATGGATCTCATGCAGCAGGAAATGGGTCCCATGAACTCGTGGACGATCTCGCAGGAGTTCAGGTTCCCGGTAAACTATTTCCTGATGGGGTCGGCACAAAAGAGCCGAGCTGAGGCAAGCGATCAGGCCGCGCTTGAGAAACGATTCGAAATTCGCGGGAAGCTCATCTCGACTTATTATTCCTTGTACGCCGCGGACCGGATCATGGGGCTATTTGAAGCTCAAAAGGAAACGTTGAGGCAAATCGCCCGGATCGCTGAGAGCAGATATTCGACGGGAACTGCTTCACAGCAGGATCAAATGAAAGCTCATGTCGAGCAGGTGAAGGTGGCAAATGAACTGCTCATCGCGAGGCAAGAGCGGGAATCCATGTCAGCCATGCTCAATGCGCTGCTGAATAGAGAGCCGTCGGACGAAATCCAACTCCCGGCAACAGCTCTCCCGGTTCCCGCTTTGGCGCCCGGAATCGGCGATGCAGTTTCGGCCGTTTTTAAAACATCGCAGCGTATTCGCGCCTCTGAATTCAACGTCAGGGAGGCGACCACGAATCAAACCCTTTCAAGGTGGAATTACGCTCCCGACGTCATGCTGTCTTATCAAAAGCCATTTACCTCCTCTCCGAGCGGTGCATACGCGTTTTCGATTGAGCTCGGCATTCCGCTTTGGTTCTTCATGAAACAAACAAGCGAGGCGGCGGCGGCTTCAGCGCGGGCCTTGGAAGCGGAAAAAAGCCACGAAATGCTTGTACGGGACACGAGCGCGGAGGCGAAGTCTCTTCTCGCCAAGGCAAAGTCGAATGCAAGCTTGATCAAGATTTACGAAACGTCGTTGATTCCCCTGGCGACGAATACTCTCAATTCCTCGCAAGCCGCTTATCGTGCCGGGAAAAGCAGCTTCATTGAGTTGTTGGACAGTGAGCGGGCGCTCTATGAAACTCGCATCGGTTACTATCGAACTCTCACTCAGTACATCGACGCGTTGGTGCGTTTGGAGCAAGCGCTGGGCCGATCGGTGAGTACCCTTCCGACAGGAAACGGAGATCGACAATGAACAAGAGATACTTGGTTTTCATGGTCGTCACTGGTTCAATGGCGACTCTTTCATTTTTCGCCTGTGATTCAAAACCGAAATCGTCGACCGAAAGCGGCGTACAAAGCGCAAAGCAAGCTCCCCAGGCGGATACCTACACGTGTCCCATGCACCCGCAAATCAGAAAATCCGAGCCCGGGCAGTGCCCGATTTGCGGGATGAATCTCGTCAAAGTCGAGTCTCAGCAGAAAGGGCACGAAGAACACGACGCACATGGAGTGAACGAAGGAACCAAAGCAGACGAAGCCAAACAGCCCACGGGGCATGCTCCGGTTCATCTTGATGCTGTGAGGAGCCAAATGATCGGCGTGAAGCTCGGAAAAGTGGAGCGCAAACCGCTCTTCAAAAATATCCGTGCCGCCGGACGACTTGCTTATGATCCGGAACTCTACACCGCTCAAAATGAGTACGTTGAAGCCCTTAAACAATTTGAGAGCGTGAAGAATTCACCGGTCGCTGATGTCAGGCAATCCGCAAAGAAGATGGTGGACTCCGCCAAGTTGCGGCTGAAGATCCTGGGCCTCTCGGATCAGCAGATCGCGAACATCCCCCGAAGCGACCGGTCCGATTCAAGTCTTCTCCTGAATAAGGCGGGGCAGAGCGCGTGGGTTTACGCCGATATTTATGAAATGGATCTCCCTCATATCCGTCCGGGACTTTCGGCCGAAATTTCAGCCGGATTTTTGGGGGGCAAGGCTCTTTCGGGCAAGGTCGTATCCGTTGACCGGGTGATCAGTCCCGCGACTCGAACCGCTAAAGCCCGAATCCTGATACCCGAGGCACGTTCGCTGCTTCGGCCTGAGTCCTATGTCGATGTCAGTATCCGTTCGCCGCTCGGAGAGCAAATCACGGTTCCTTATGATGCGATTCTCGATACCGGGAATGAAGCCTGGGTGTTTGTCGCGGATGGAAAGGGAAACTACACTCCGCGCGTGGTCGGGATCAAATTCAATGCCGGGAGTGAGGTTGCGATCAGCAGTGGCCTCAAAGAGGGTGAACAGATCGTCACCAGCGCAAATTTCCTCATTGACTCGGAATCACGGCTTCGTGGCGTGATGGCGGCTCCTTCCGGCCATGCCGACCATGGCGCACATGGAACTCCGTAATCAGCAGGGGAGGCCCTATGCGAGAAGGTTTCATTGAAAGAATCATTGAGTTCTCCGCGAGGAATCGCTTTCTCGTCCTGCTGTTCGTAGGCGTTGCCGCGATCGGCGGGTGGTACTCCCTCCAGAATATTCCGGTCGATGCGATTCCCGATCTCTCCGATACGCAGGTGATCATCTACTCGCGTTGGGACCGGAGCCCGGACATCATCGAGGACCAAGTCACTTATCCGATCATCAGCGCGATGCTCGGTGCCCCGAAGGTAAAGGACATCCGAGGATTTTCTGATTTCGGCTTTTCCTACGTCTACGTCATTTTCCAGGATGGCACCGATATCTATTGGGCCAGATCTCGCATACTCGAGTACCTTTCGAAAATCACTCCTCAGCTTCCCGAAGGGGTTCGCACTGAATTGGGGCCCGATGCCACCGGCGTTGGCTGGGTCTATCAATATGCTCTCGTAGATAAGACGGGTAAACGTTCGCTGGCCGATCTGCGCACGCTTCAGGACTGGTATCTTCGTTACTATATTCAGTCCGTTCCGGGAGTCGCCGAAGTCGCTTCGATCGGCGGTTTTCAGAAGCAGTACCAGGTGCAAATCAACCCGAACGCTCTTTTGGCATACAAGATCCCACTTCAACGAGTGGTCGAGGCCATCAAAGAAGGGAACAATGACGTCGGTGCGAGGTTACTCGAGGTCTCGGGTGCTGAGTACATGATCCGAGGCCGGGGGTATGTCAAAAACATTCAGGATATTGAAAACATCGTCCTTGCAGACCAGAACGGCACCCCGGTTTACGTCAAGAATGTCGCAAAAGTCGTTGTTGGCCCGGAGATCCGGCGTGGCATTTCCGATCTGGATGGTGAGGGGGATACTGTCGGCGGGATCGTCATCATGCGGTTTGGTGAGAATGCGAACAAGGTCATTGACGCGGTCAAAGCAAAGATCGATGAGATCCTCCCGTCGCTTCCAAAGGGCGTCGAGATCGTTACAACCTATGATCGTTCGGATCTCGTTGATCGGGCCATTGCGACCCTTAAACATGAACTCACGCTTGAAATGTTGATCGTCAGTTTGGTGATCCTGGTATTCCTGCTTCACATTCCAAGCGCCATGATCCCGATTGCGACCTTGCCGCTTGCCGTGCTCATCAGCTTCATTCCCATGCACGCGATGGGGATTTCATCCAACATCATGAGCCTGGGTGGCATCGCCATTGCCATCGGCGCAATGGTCGACGCGGCCATCGTCGTTGTGGAGAACGCTCACAAACATCTTGAGGACTGGGAAGCGAAAGGAAGAAAGGGCGACGTCCATGAAGTCGTGATTGCCGCCATCAAGGAAGTCGGTCCGGCCAGCTTCTACTCCCTGCTGGTGATCGCCGTTTCGTTCATCCCGGTTTTTGCCTTGGAGGCGCAAGAAGGCCGGTTATTCAAGCCTCTTGCTTATACGAAGAACCTGTCGATATTCATTGCGGCTGTTTTGAGCATCACGCTTGACCCCGCGATTCGAGTGTATCTCACCGGATTTTCCGTTCGGCACTTCAAACCGACTTGGCTCTCAAAGCTCAGAAATACGGTCCTGGTAGGCAAGATGTATTCTGAGGAGGAACATCCCATCAGCCGGTTCTTCTTTAGATACTATGGTCCGATCGTTCATTGGGTTGTGGATCATAGGATTAAGGTCATCATTTCCGCCCTCCTGGTCATGCTTCTCACCGTTCCCGTGTTCTTCAAACTCGGATCTGAGTTCATGCCGCCCTTGAACGAGGGAACGATTCTCTACATGCCCACGACCATGCCGGGGATTTCCGTGGGCTCGGCCCAGGATCTCCTGAAGCGGCAGGATCAGATCCTAAAGTCATTCCCTGAAGTCGAGCGGGTATTCGGAAAAGCCGGCCGTGCGGAAACGCCAACGGATCCGGCGCCGTTTTCGATGATGGAAACCACTGTCGTCCTCAAGCCGCAACAGCAATGGCGAGAGGCAAAGCGTTGGTATTCGTTTCTCCCAAGGTTCATGCAGTGGCCGTTCACATTTTTTTGGCCCCGGTTCATGAGCTGGGAAGAGCTGGTCTCCGAAATGGACGCCAAAACTAAATTTCCGGGCACGACCAACGCCTGGACCATGCCCATCCGTAACCGGATCGATATGCTGACAACCGGTATACGAACGCCAGTGGGGATCAAGGTGCTGGGGGGAGACCTCAAGGAAATCGAAAAAATCGGCATCGAGCTCGAAAAAGTGCTGCCGCGAGTCCAAGGTACGAGGAGTGTCTTTGCCGAGCGGGCTGGCGGCGGGTACTTTCTTGATTTCAGATTCAAAAGGGAGAAGCTTGCCCGTTACGGAATCAGCATCGGACAAGCGCAAGACGCGCTCATGACCGCAGTGGGGGGCGATCCCGTATCAAAGACCATCGAGGGGCGTGAACGATACACGATTAACGTTCGTTACTCCCGGGATTTTCGCTCTGATCCGGAATCTTTGAAACGAGTTCTTGTCGGCTCACCGAGTGGGGCACAAATTCCGCTCGGTGAGCTCGCGGACCTCGAAATGGTCAGCGGCCCTTCCATGCTTCGGAACGAGAATGGGATGCTTTCGAGCTACGTCTACGTCGACGTCGCGGATCGCGATATCGGTAGTTACGTCAAAGAGGCAAAGGAACTGGTCAGCAAAGAAGTCAAATTGCCGGCGGGGGTCGCTCTGAATTGGAGTGGTCAGTACGAAAACATGATCCGGGTGAAGGAGAGGCTTAAACTCATCATCCCGATTACCCTGTTCCTCGTCTGCATGTTGCTCTACGCCAACACAAAATCGTGGGCGAAAACCGGCATTATTCTGTTAGCCGTGCCGTTTTCCGCGGTCGGGGCGATCTGGTTGCTGTATTTCCTCGGCTACAACACGAGTATTGCCGTCTGGGTGGGATTGATCGCGCTCCTCGGCGTTGATGCGGAGACTGGCATTTTCATGTTGCTCTACCTGGACATCGCGTACAACTCGGCTAGGAAAGAGGGCAAGATGAACACCTTCGATGATTTGCGGGAGGCAATCTATCACGGCGCCGTGAAGCGCGTCCGCCCCAAGGTCATGACGGTTGCCTGTTTGGTCATGGCACTCTTGCCGATCATGTGGTCAAGCACGGCAAATGCGGGCGCGGACGTCATGAAGAGAATCGCGGCTCCCATGCTCGGGGGAATCATCACATCCTTTGGAATGGAACTGCTGGTGTACCCGGCAATCTTCGCCGTTTGGAAGTGGCGTTTTGAAATGCGGGAAGGCGCAAGGGACCAAGGATCTGCTTAAGCCGCCTGTTCGGGATTCCCGGCCTGCGGGGGCTGCTGTTCTCCCGGCTGCTCTTGTTGCTTTTCTTCTTGCGGCGGCTCATGGCTGGGCGGTACGTCCGCCTTGACGGCCTCTTTACCCTTTTGCAGTTTTGATTGAGCTCTCTTAAGCCCTGAATCGGCCAGGCTACGAATTTTGTGCCTGTTTGCCCAAACGATGGGAGCAAAGTAACCGATCAGTCCAAGCCCGCTCCGATAACGTCTCGTAAGCTTTGAACCCTTCGGTGAGCCCACCAGCACAGCACCCAGAAAGCTCATCGTTTTTTTTAATTTCGATTTTCTTTTGAAGATCATGGCTTACCGGGAGTGCAATGCCTGAACCAGTGTGCTCCCAATATGGTTGCCGGGTCAAAGCTGCTCGGGCATAATCATCTCTAGAGACCGTCACGTTGTATGTTGATGGTTTCCACATCCTAAAACCTAGAAGAAGATGCATGAGGCAGCGAGTGAGAAAATGGATTTTCGAAACTTCGAGTAGGTGTGCCTGGTCGTGTTTTTTGATAGGGGCTATCGTCTTTTCCGGGTGCGCGACCACCCGCTTGACTGAACCCGCGGGAAATGCCAGTTCATCTTCGCTGACGGCAAGAAGTCCGGATTCACAAGTCTCCATTCAAGAAATCCTTGCCGCGGATGCTGAAATCGAGCCGGGACCGCATTCGGGCGTTCCAATCGAAATCAATGCGAATGTCGAAAAATGGATTGATTACTTCTCGCTCAAAGATCGAACGCGCTTTCGTACTTTCCTGGAACGGGGTCTCGCATATAAGCCACTCGTAAGAGAGATTCTGAAGGAACACGGCGTTCCTTCAGAACTTTATTATCTTGCCATGATCGAAAGTGGCTATGTCACTCATGCGCGGTCCAGAGCGAGTGCGGTAGGAGCGTGGCAATTTATTCGCGCGACCGGAAAACGCTACGGATTAACCGCCAACCGCGATCTCGATGAGCGGAGGGATATTGTCAGATCCACTCGCGCCGCGGCGCGATTCCTGAAGGACCTTCATGACGAATTTGGTTCCTGGTATCTGGCTCTCGCGGCCTATAACGCGGGAGAGGGGCGGATCAGAGGGGCGATTCGCCGGGGCAAAAGCAATGATTTTTGGGTCCTCGTCGGAAAGCGTAAACTGCCCCGTGAAACGATGAACTATGTTCCCAAGTTCCTCGCCGCGGTGATTATAGGCCGGAATCCCGAAAAGTACGGGTTTGAGAACCTGAAGGCCGAAACGTTCCCGAAATTGGAAAAGGCCAAGGTTCCGGGGCGGGTGCATTTGAAGGAAATCTCGGCTCGGGCCGGTTTGCAATACGAAGAAATGAAAGAAATCAACCCGCACCTCATCCGGCAAACGACTCCGCGATATGTCACGGGTTATGAGATCTGGGTTCCGGAAGGAAAAGCAGAGGCGGTCGAAGCCCTGAAAAAAGAGTATGTGACCTTCAAGAGCCCCGAAGAAAAGCCGACCCTGAGACGCTATGCTTCCGTCAAACACCGTGCCGTTCCCCGGACCCATCGGGTTCGGAGAGGCGAGACGTTGATCGCGATCGCGCAAAGATATCGTATTCAGGTCTCTGATCTGAAGAGATTGAATCGATTGAGGTCGAACCGGATTTTTCGCGGACAGAAGCTCAAAGTCGCCTCGAATCGTGGCGGCCCAAAGAGTCTGAAGAGCCTTTTAAACTAATTTCCTCGTCCTCACCCGGTCGACGCTTAAATCCCGCTGTGTCGAATCCAGAGAAAGCCATATCCTGAAAGGTCCAGGAACCGATTGCCCCATTCTTCCCTGATCGTCGCACGACGGCTGATCAGGGGGCTTGAGGTGTGCGAGTCTTCGCAGATGCCGGGTATCGAAATGGAACGGCCGTTTTGGGGAGCTGGCGAGAAGTTATAGACCCCGACGGAGCAGGAACCATCCGCAAACGTCATGGCCACCGTCAAAACCGGGTCCGAATCATGCTGAGGAGCCACTCGAATTCGCGTTCGGTTGTCAATCGAGAGAAGCTTGCGGGCGCGCGTCAGTCGTTTTACGAGGTTCAGGAGGCTGTCACCGAGGCGTGATTGTGACTCTACGTTGAGTTCCTGCCAATTGTCATGCAGCTTGCGATTCCAGTCGTTCCCGAGGGTAATCGAGGGATCCGTAAACCCCGCGTTCGGGCCGGAATGCCAGGCCATCGGTGTGCAGACTTCATTCACCTTCGTAGAGTTGTCCTTTTCGCGGATATAATCGCCGGGCATGAAGATCTCGTCGCCATAGTACAGGAGCGGGGTTTCGGGAAGGCTCAGAGTCAGCGCCGTGGAGAGTTCGACGCGCTCCTTCTCGTTCTCGACAAAGGTGCGGATACGGGGGATGTCGTGATTGCCCATGAAAATCACGCGATTTCCGGCCGTAATTCGGTCCTGCGTGCCTTCAATGTGCTTCAGGATATTTCTGATTCCGTAGGGGTGTTTGCCTTTAAGCGATGCCCGGATCCCTTCCATGTACGGAAAATCCAGCGCGACGTCTCCGGCGACCGGCAGATAGGGATCGATATCATGATGGCCCGCCCAGATTTCGAGGATAAACGACTGGTCCGGAAAGTTTTTGCGAACCGTATTCAGATACGCACGCAATTGCGCCAGATTATCGGGATGCGCGTTTTCAAGGTTGGTCTCACCCTCAACCAGATGCCGGGCGGCGTCGATTCTGAACCCGTCGGCGCCGAGTTCCGCATATTTCGAGAAAAACGCGTTGAACGTATCAATGACCTTGGGATTGCGGTGATTCAGGTCAGGCATCGCGTCGCTGAATAATCCGTAAAAAAAGCCGTTACGCGTTCCATCCCAGTGCCACACATCCGACGGCTTTCCGTCGGGTTGCCAGGGCCTTCTCCAACCAAGAAGAGGTTCAGGGCTCCAGAGAAACCAGTCACCCATCCCGAATTCGTTCTTGGCGGACATTTTGAACCACTCCGAATACCGGGAGATGTGGTTAATGGGTGCATCGAGAAAAATTTTGATCCCGGATTCATGCGCAGCGCGAGTGAGCTGCCGAAAAGCTTGATCGCGTTTGCCTGGCTCGCTCTCGAGAGCGTAATCCTGGCGGATTTCAAAAAAGTCATCAGGAATATATCCCATGCCCCCTGACCGAAAAATCGGCATGAGGAGGAGTCCGGTTACTCCCAAATCCTTAAGGTATTCGAGCGAGTCTTTTAGACCTTCGAAATTGCCGGAGCCGGTAGGACGGCCGAGGTTCACCGATCCGTCTTTGAAGGATTCGACGTAAACTTGATAGAGTACCCGATCTGGCTCTTGTGAGAGGGGCTCCGCTGTCGCGGTCTGGGCGATGAGAGAAATGCTGATGAGAAAAGCCAGTAAGGTGATCTTCGTGGATCTCATGCGGCCTCCGATTGCCGATTCCCGGAGCATTACCTTACGATGATACCTGTTCTCGAAATGGAATGCCCGAAATGTGTGGGTTGCCGCCGATCAGAACGTGGCCGGATGCGCCATCAGAACCGAAATGCTCGGTTTTTTAGGTCTTCTTTTAAATCTATGGTGCGTTAAATCATCTTCATCAGGGTTCGCGCCGCGGTGGGACACGAATATAGATCCAGAGCACGAGCAGGCCGACCGTGATGTAAGTTGCGGTAAAGGTCCACGGAGGGAAGTCGTAGAACAGAATGCGGCTGATCCAATATTCGATGAATGATCCTTGGTAAGAAGATTCACCGGAGGCTTTTCGAAGTGCCTGTTCCCATTCGGTGAGCGGGCAGACGATGCCGAGAATCGTCTCAGCGACCACGATGGCGATCATCGCGAGGTGAACCCGCCGAACAGAGCGGTTTCGAACCCATCGCCAGCCGAGGCGCGCGCCGATTAGAATAAGCGGGATCGGAACGATGATCGCGAGAACCCAAACAAAGTGAATGAGGAGAATTAAGTCGGCAAGCATCAGTCCGCCATCCGCGCGAGGTAAAGCGAAAGCGCATCGGCCGCGAGAGCGGTGGTATACGGTTCAGATTTCCAGTAAATTCGATGCCTCGCGATGGTTCCGCCTGAGAAGAATACCCCTTCCTGCCATGCATAGGCGCCGTCGGCGCGGTCGAGTTTTTGACTGAGGATGTAGCTCGTTGCCCGTTCAATCGCGCCTCGACTTTTGTATTCGTCAAAGTGACCGGCATAGAGCAGCGTGTTCAACGCATAGAGGGTGTTGTGAACGCCGTCGCCCTCGATGTCGCTTGCCCAGGACCCGTCGCTATTTTGGCTTTTCAGTATTTCGTGAATTGCGCGGTTCAATGCGGGTCTCAGGCAGGACGCACCAAAATCGTAGGCTTTGGCGACAACATAGTGAGGATTGAACGGACTCGGGTAATAAACACCGCACGATTTCTGCCGCCCCGTCCGGAACGTCCAGTCGAGAAATTCACAGGCCTCCTTGACACCCGGAGTGTCGAGTTCGTCATAGCTCGCGAGTGCCGAAAGGACGTTGGCATTTACGACGCAGTCGACGTCATTTAATCCGAACGGGATGTAGGTGCGCTCGGTGCTTGGAAGGTAAGACTTGACGTCCCATGGATGCTCATCCTCAAGCCATGTCATAAAAGCCTTCGTGTGGATGGTTCTTTTGGCGAGGTTGTAAAAATGCGGAATCATTCGATTCACATCGCGATACCGGCTGAACAAAGCTCCGATACGAGCGGGAAGCTCGATTTTTGACTCGGGGCGCAATTTCACGTAGAGTTTCATGGCGAGAAACGCGACAGCCGTGTCATCGGCGTCATTGTAGACATTGCATCCAGCGGCGACCCGGGGTGAATCGAAAAGAAAGTGGTTCGGACGGCGCACTTTCTTGTTTTCGCTGCCCGGATAAGGCGGATAGGGTTCCAGGAGAGGCCAGAAGTTGAAGCCCTCTCCATTTCGATAGCTTAGAATTCGTGCCATCGAACGGTCCAGAATCGCCGGTATTCGGACGAGCCAGAGTTGCCTTGAGTAGATCGAAGCGAGTGAGTTGTGGATCGATGAAACCGTGAAGCTGTTTGAATCATAAGCCGATTTGCCCTTGTCGCCGATGAACGGGACGGGTTTGGCGTTCATCATGGTGCTTGGCCATTCACCGTTGAAGTAGTCGATTCCAGCTGTCTCCTTTTTTTGAGTCTGATCGAGATATTGAACGGCACCTTCGAGAACCCGTGCATGCTCAGCGCCAGCAAAAGCAGGCAAGGGAAGCGAAAGAGCTGATAAGATCAGGCCTATGATGAACGAAGCCATGGCGGGAAGTGTATAACGCACCGCATAAAGCTTGGCAACCATGCACCTTCAATAAAAGTTCTTGTGATGACAGCTACTTAGGGGCAAAAGGTGATCTATGTCGAGAACAATATCCGATCCGGCGGTGAAGTAGAAGTCATGATTGAGGTATTGCCGGCTAAAACCGCTTTGGTCCTCGCTCCCATGGAAGGGGTTTTGGACGCGCCGATGCGGGCTGTCGTCGCCGAGATCGGGGGATTCGATTTCGCTGTTTCGGAATTCATCCGGGTCAGTCAGGCCCCGGTCCCGGCGCGCACGATCAGAAAGGCCGTTCCGGAGCTTTCGAACCGAGCTCCACTGGGGCGCGTGGTTCTCCCGATTCAGGTGCAACTCCTTGGGAGCGATCCCCACCTTCTTGGGGAAACGGCTATCGAAGCCTGCAGTGCGGGAGCGTCGGCGATCGATCTCAACTTCGGTTGCCCTTCGCCGACAGTGATCCGCAACGACGGGGGCTCGGCGCTTCTTCGTCAGCCCCTTCGCATTCATCGCATCATCGCCGAGGTTCGAAAAAGGCTTCCCCGAATGATCATGGTTTCAGCGAAGATCAGACTTGGCTGGGAACGTCCCGACGAAGTCCACGAGATCGCGCGAGCCATTCAAGAGAGCGGGGCCGACTGGCTCACGATTCATGCCCGCACTCGCGCTCAGCTTTACAGACCGGGGGTGCGGTGGGACGAGGTCGCCAAAGTGGCGCGTGCAAGCGCGATTCCGGTGATTGCCAATGGTGACCTCTTTTCGACAGAGGATCTGGAACGTTGTCGAACGCTGACCGGCTGCCGCCATTTCATGGTGGGAAGGGGAGTCTTACTCGATCCCTGGATCGGTAAAAGGTTTTCAGGCTTTTTGTCGCATCAAAGGCTCGAAAAGAGCGCCGCGCCCGACGATTCAGGAACGGTCCTTGGGGGCATGCTCCAAGCGATACGGCGGTTCATCGAAATTGCCGAGCCGTTTTCCCAGAACTCGGGGTACGTGCCCTCGCGCGTAAAACAGTGGCTGGGCATTGTCGATCATCTGCACCAGACACTTGGGCAGACACTTGACCCGCCACTCGGGCCGCAGCGGCTGCCGGCCAGTTTCAGGAATGCGATCGCAAGAGCGCGTTCGACCCCCGAACTTTTGGAGGAACTCAGCCGAGCGGAAGAGTTCAGCGACCCGCCATGAATTCGCGAATATTCGAGTAAGCTTCCTTGAGAATCGTTTCATTCGGCAGAAAAACAATTCGGAAGTGTTTTGTTCCCGGTTTCTGGCCGAAACCGCTCCCCGGCACGGTTACGACGCCCTTTTCACGGATCAGGCGCGCGCACCATTGCTCATCGGTTTCCGGTCCCTTGTATTCGAGTCTTGGGAAAGCGTAAAACGCGCCTTGGGGTTTGACACACGAGATGCCTGGGATTTCCGAGAGCATCTCATGAGTGATGTCGCGCTGTCGCTTGAGCTGCTCCATCATGGGGGGAAGGTGCGGGTCGGAACCTTCCAGCGCGACCGGGACGGCGGCCATCGTGGCGTGGGGAGCGCAAAGGCGGGCACGGGTGAGCTTTTGGATCGCGCGGTAGTAATCGCCCACGACGTTCTCTGGTCCTGAAACGATGCCCCAACCCATTCTCAGCCCAGGTCCGACATAAACTTTCGAGAGGCCATTGAAAGTAACTGCCGCGACATCTTTGGAAAGGCTTGCGAGAGAAATATGTTCCTGACCGTCGAACAGGAGCTTGTCATAGATTTCATCACTGAACACCACGAGGTTGTGCTCGATCGCCAGATCGACGAGTTGTTGCGCGATCTTTCGCTGCAGGACCGCCCCTGTCGGGTTATTCGGGTTGATGATGACGATTCCGCGGGTCTTGCTGTTGATTCTTCGTTTGACGTCTTCGACGTCCACTTGCCACCCGTTTTCCTCGTCGAGGTAATAAGGGTTCGCCTCGGCTTCGAGTTTCGCGAGTACCGCGGTGTAGAGCGGGTATCCGGGGCAGGGGACCAGGAGGTTGTCACCGGCGTTCAGAAGGGCGGTCATCGCGAGTTCGATGGCTTCAGAACCGCCCGTCGTGACATAAATATCCTGGGCGTTCTTGATCCCGCGTTTCTCGGCATCGCGCCGGATCGCGCTCACCGCGGCGTTCGTACCGGGTGAAGGAGCATATCCCGTATTGCCGGCTTTGATGGCCGCTATGATGGCGTCCGTAACAAAGTTCGGGGTCTGAAACCCGAAGGGAACCGGGTCTCCGATGTTCAAATAGAGGAGCTTTTTCCCGGCGGCCTTGGCTTGGTCGGCGACCAGAATGATGTCGCGTACGGCGTACTTGATGTTCTCGGTTCTTCGGGCGGGCTGGATATGTTTCATATCCAGCCTCCTTATCACAGGCCAGAGGAGGCGCGCAACGAGTCAAGCTCCGCCCATCTTGCATAGAGCCGCTCGATTTCGGACTGCGTCTCGGCCATTTGTTTCGTGAGTTGAGCGAGAAGAAGGGGGGCTTTAATCGATTCGGGGGCTGAGCTTTCCTTAATAAGACTCGCGAGTTTTTCTTCCGCGGAATGAATCGTGGACTCCATCAGTTCAAGCTCACGCTGTTCTTTAAACGTGAGCTTGCGCTTCTTTGCGCCGACCGCGGGTGGGGTGTTTCCATCTGCCTTTCCCCCTGATTTGTCGCGGGCGTTTTTAGCGTCGACTTTGCGGCGCGATTCCCAGGCTTCCCATTGGCCGAGATCGGCGAAGGTGACCAGTTTTACCTGACCCGCGGATTCGGGGGGGGCAGACGAGGGAAACGCGATGATCTTATTCGCAACCTGGTCAAGAAAGTACCGGTCATGCGAGACCAAAATGACGGCTCCATCGAAATTTGTCAGACAATCTTCCAGGATCGAGAGAGTCGCGATGTCGAGGTCGTTCGTGGGCTCGTCCAGGACAAGGACGTTTGCCTCGGTGAGCATCAACTTTGCGATGAGAAGCCGGCTTTGTTCACCCCCAGAGAGGCGGCCTACGGCCATATCCATCTGGCCTTGCGTGAAGAGGAATCGATCGAGGTAGCCGCGAATATGCATTTGCGAACCTCGGTACTGGACAGTTTCTCCGGACGGACAGATTGTCTTCGCGACCGTGATCTCGGGATTGAGAGCTTGTCGGGTCTGATCAAAGTATGCGACCGAGAGGTGCTCGGAGCGGCGGATTGTGCCCTGGCTGGGTTCCTCTTGCCCGAGAAGCACCCGGATCAGGGTGGATTTTCCGGAACCATTCCTGCCGAGGAGTCCGAGGCGGGTCCCGGGCGTGAGCAGCAGATCCAGCTCCGAAAAGATGGTCTGGCTTCCATAGCGTTTGGCAATGCCTTCGGCCTCGATCAGTTTCTTGGGGTTTTTTTCGGCCGCTTGAAAGTCGATCTTTACGCGTCGGTCCTGATTGCGCGTGGTCAGATCCGCGACTTCTTCCTTGAGATCACCGGCGCGCTGGATTCGTGCCTGCTGCTTCGTAGTCCGGGCTTTTGCGCCCTGTCGCAGCCATTCCGTTTCCCTGCGAAGAGTATTCTTAAGAATCACCTCACGCCTCTCCTGGGCGTTGATCATCTGTTCGCGTATCCCGACGTAAGCGGCATAGTCCCCGCGAATGTTCAGGAGGCCACCTTCGTGACGCGGGTCGAGTTCAAGAATCCGGTTGGATACGCGTTGCAGGAAAACCCGGTCGTGGGTGATGGTGATGGTCGCGAAGGGAGCCTGAACGATCAGGTTTTCGAGCCAGACGATGCTTTCGACGTCGAGATGGTTCGTGGGCTCGTCCAGGAGCAGAAGGTCGGGATTTTTAATCAACTCTCTCGCGAGGGCGACGCGCTTTTGCCAACCGCCGGAAAGGCGCGCGACCCTTTCCTCCGCGTCGAATGAATCGAGTTCGAACTTCGAGATCAACTCATTCGCGCGCGCGACCGCATCCCAATGGTCGAGATTGGAGTCCGCTCCTTCGAGAATGGACGAGAGGATGGTGGCGTTGCCGTCGAAACGTGGCACCTGTTCGAGAAACCCGACCCGGAGCCCGCGTTCGAACGAAACGGTTCCCGCATCCGGTGAACTTCGGGAGGCGAGAATACCGAGCAACGTCGATTTGCCGGCGCCATTAGGGCCGATCAGTCCGATCCGGTCCCCGCTTTCCACGGCGAAAGTGACTCCCGAGAAGAGCGGGCGTGCCGCGAAGGACTTGGTGAGCTGATGAGCGCTGACGAGAACGGCCATTAATGAGGTTTCCCGGATGAGGTTCTGGCCGAAAGATAATACTCATAATTACCTTCGTATATCCTTAGCTCGCCGTGGTCGACCTCGAAGACCCGATGGGCGATCGAGCGCAGAAAATGCCGGTCATGGCTGACGAGCATGACCGTGCCGTCGAAGTTTTGCACTGCCTCGAGGAGAATCTCGCGCGAACGGATGTCCAGATGGTTCGTGGGCTCGTCAAGGACCAGAAAATTCACGGGGGTGGCGAGGATGGTCGCGAGGACTACGCGGCTTTTTTCGCCGCCCGAAAGCACCGAAATCTTTTTGTAAACATCATCGCCGCTGAAGAGGAACGCGCCGAGAAGATTGCGGACATAGCCGATCGTGGCGTGCGGAACCCGATCGTAAATCTCGTCATATATCGTCTTGTTCGCGTTCAGAACGTCCAAGGAATGCTGGCTGAAATAGCCGATTTGCACGTTTGACCCAAGGGTGACGGTCCCGGAAGTCGGCTGGGTATGGCCCGCGATCGTCTTGAGCAGCGTTGACTTTCCGGCGCCATTGACCCCGACCACGGCGATTTTGTCGAGACGCTGCACGGCTCCTGAAACACCCGAGAAAACCTGCTTAGTCTTGCCGTTCTCCAAGGGCCATTCCTTCGCGAGATCCCGGATGCGGACGACATCGTTTCCGCTTCGGGGGGGAGGAGGAAACTCAAATTGAATGGTCTTTTCTTCGGCCGGGATTTCAATGCGGTCGATTTTTTCCAGTTTCTTGACGCGAGACTGCACCTGCGCCGCGTGAGAGGCACGCGCGGCGAACCGTGCGATGAATTCTTCTTCCTTCGCAAGCATGTCCTGCTGTTTCTGGTGAGCGGCGAAGAGCTGGTCGCGTCGGATCTCCCGCTCTCGAAGATAAAAATCATAATTTCCGGAGTACGGGGTGATTGCCTTGTTCGCGATCTCCACGATGCGGGTCACGATGCGGTTCATGAAATCGCGATCATGGCTCGTCATGACGAGCGCACCTTTGAAATTGACGAGCCACTCCTCGAGCCAAATGATCGATTCAAGATCAAGGTGGTTTGTCGGTTCGTCCATGAGAAGAACATCGGGATTCAAGACAAGGATTTTCGCGAGCGCGATTCGCATTTTCCAGCCGCCGCTGAATACTTCTACCGGGCGATCGTGTTCTTCAGGGTGAATACCGAGGCCCGTCAGGATCGCCTGGGCGCGCGAATGGAGGTCGTAGCCGCCGCGTTGTTCGAATTCGAGCTGAGCTTCCCCATAGCGTTCGAGGAGGTCGGACATCTCCTCGTCGGAAAGCGGGGATTCAGCTGATTCGTGCAGCCGCTTTTCCATCCGGGCGAGTTCGGCCGCGAGATGGGACACTCTGCCGCCGCTCGACTTGACTTCCTCGAGAGCCGAACGTCCGCGCATTTCGCCGGTACTCTGGGAAAAGTAGCCGATCAGTAGTTTATCCGCGATATTGACGGTTCCTGAGTCAATCCCTTCCTGACGCGTAATGATGCGAAAGATGGTTGTTTTTCCGGCACCGTTTGGCCCGACAAGCCCGATCTTGTCGCCTGGCCGGACCTGAAAGCTCCCGGACGAGAAAAGGACACGTGAGCCGTATTGTTTGCTGATGTTCGTAAGGTGAATCATGGGAGGCGAGAGATATAACAGCGAAGCGACTTCGTCGCAAGGCGTTAGCTCAATCATCCGGCAGGGTGAATTGTGCCCTGCTTTTGCATCGGGTTTCTGACATCCCTAAGGAGGAGATTATGGCTATTCGAAATCTACCGGACGTGTGGGGTCGTGATTGGAGCCCGATTCGCGAGGTCGCACGATTGCAACGCAGCATTGACCGGATGTTTAATGATTTTCTTTCACCCATGGAAGCAACGCTGCCGGCTGACATTGTTTTTAACCCAGCCTGCGACATCGAGGAAACGGAAGGCAAGTACCTCATCACGTTCGACTTGCCAGGCGTCAAGAAGGATGATCTTAAGATCGAACTCAACGAAAACCAGCTGACGATTTCGGGCGAGCGGAAAGAGGAGCGTCACGAAAAAGGCTCACGACACAACGTGGAGCGGTACCATGGCGCATTTCAGCGTAGCTTTACGTTGCCGAGTATCGTTGACCCGACTCAGGTGATGGCCAATTTCGAAAATGGAGTGCTGCAGATCTCAATTCCGAAGGGAGAGGCGTCAAAAGCCAAGCTTATTCCCGTGAAAGAAGGGAAACTCATCGAGGAGAAGGAGAAGAAAGAAAAGGCCGCGTAACGGCTTTCTAACGCCGCACCGCGTTTCGCGGGATTTGAATCAGCGCTACCTTGCGGGTGACATTCCCTCTATACTAACTTTGAAAGAGGGGGCTACCGCAATGGATGAAGTCAAACAGGCGATCCGCGACATTCAACACTTCGGCGAGGAGGGCGGGGTCATCCCGGT
>MEQK01000159.1 GCA_001770175.1 Bdellovibrionales bacterium RIFOXYD1_FULL_55_31
ACATCAATGTACAGGCCGCTTACCTCCACATTCTTTCGGATTCTCTCGGCAGCGTGGGCGCGATCATAGCCGGCCTCGTCCTCTGGCTCACCGATTGGCGGTTGATCGATCCGATCATCACGATCGTTTTCGCGTTCCTGATGCTCGCGAGTTCTTGGAAACTCGTCAAAGAGGCCTTCATCGTTCTGATGGAATCAGCGCCCGCGGGGATGGATCCGGAACAGGTAAAACGTGATTTGCTCAATATCGCTGGCGTTCAGGAAGTCCATGACCTGCATATCTGGACCGTTTCAACAGGACGCCTCGCGCTCGCCGTTCACATGATCACACGTTCGAAAGCGGAGCCGATTCTCAATTCGGCGAATGAATTGCTGAAGAACCGTTACGGCATCATCCACACGACGATTCAGGTCGAGGACCCGGAGCACTTCAGGCACGAAGGTTGTTACGATTGTACGCCGCAGGGATGAGTGGTCCCTTCTGCAACGTAATGGCGCACCCAAGAGGACTCGAACCTCTAACCCTCAGATCCGAAGTCTGATGCTCTATCCAATTGAGCTATGGGTGCGCAGCCTCGGTCGCTCAGTGTTACCATTAGGATGGCAGGATCTCAAGCTGTGTCAGCGAGCATCTCCCGCAGAGATCTCCGCACCTGTTTCATTTCGAGAAACCACAAACCGACGAGGCCACACTCGAGCGCCGAGCCAAGAAAATAGATTTTCGAAATTCGTCCGACCATCGCAAAAAGCGCAATAATCCAAGCCCGAACACGCCAGCCATTCCGCCGTTCGCCTTCACAAGCAGTCGTCCGCTTTGGCGCCGATTACTCTCTCAAACGTTCTCAAATAAAGAAGTGTCCACGGCCCAGCGAAAGGATGCTGCAACGCTCGTATCTTTTTGGCTAAATTGTTTCGCTTTAAGCCCTGCAAATTATGCCCATTTTTCTACGGAACGGTTTTCGATAACCTATCAGTTATGGTTCCAACACAGCCGGTCGATAGGGCCCTTTTGGTAGAGGTCGGATGGGAAGTCTGTCTGCAGCTCGGTGGCATTTACACCGTGCTCAAAACGAAATCCGCGGCGATGAAAGCCCGGTGGGGCGAGCGGTATTGCTTGATCGGGCCGTATCAAGCAGAAGCCGCGGGAATAGAATTCGAGGAACTTCCTCGTACCGGCATGTTCGGCAAAGCCTGCGATCTCGTCGCGCAGGAATATGGGGTCAAAGTATATTTCGGTAAATGGCTGGTACCCGGGGAACCTCAGGTCGTTCTGATCGACTACAACTCGTCGAGGGACCGCCTGGCCGAATTCAAATACTTCCTCTGGAAAGATCACCAGATCAGCCTTGGAACCGAACCCGAAGTCGACGATGTCGTGCTCTTCGGCTATTTGGTCGCTGATTTTCTCCAGGTTCTCTCACGCGTCGTCCATGAGGAAGACGAGGCTGAAATTCCAATTCTCGCTCACTTTCATGAGTGGATGGCCGGAGTGCCGATCCCGGTGATTCTCAGGCGCAATCTCCCGATTTCAACCGTCTTTACGACGCATGCAACGATTCTCGGCCGCTATCTCGCTTCCGACCACCCGAATTTTTATCAGCACCTCACGCAAATCGACCCGCACCGCGAAGCCGCGAATCGCAATATCTATCCCCGTTTCGCCATCGAGCGCGCCGCCACCTGGGGCGCGACCTGCTTTACGACGATCAGCGAGATCACCGCCCTCGAAGCCGAGCACCTCCTCGGCCGCAAGCCCGATGTCCTTCTGCCGAACGGTTTGAACATCCGGCGATTCGCGGCAGTTCACGAATTCCAGAATCTTCATCTCATCTACAAAAAGAGAATTCAGGAATTCTTGATGGGCCATTTCTTCCCTCGCTATACCTTTGACCTGAGCAAGACTCTCCACATCTTTACGTCCGGGCGTTACGAATTCCGGAACAAGGGAATGGATGTTTTTATCGAGGGACTCGCGAGACTCAACTGGCGCCTCAAACACGAGAACAAGGACGTCACCGTCGTCGCGTTCATCATCACCCGCGCGGCCACCCACGGGTTCAATGTCGACGTTCTCAAGAATCAGATGCTCTTCAAAGAGATGTCGAATCATTGCGAAACCATGGCTTCGGGAGTTTCATCGAAGCTCCTGACTTCGACGGCTTCCGGGACCGATCCGAGGACGACCCCACTCCTCGACGAAAGCGAACTCCACACCCTGAAACGCCTGACGCGCGCCTGGAGGCAGACGCACCTTTACCCGAACATTGTCACGCATAACCTTGCGTATGACGCGGACGATCCGATCATGAACGCCCTTCGCAAGTGCCGCCTGTTCAACAGCCCCGAAGACCGGGTGAAAATCGTCTACCACCCCGACTTCCTCACAGCGGCGAGCCCCATTCTGGGACTCGATTACGATCAGTTCGTTCGCGGCTGCCACCTCGGCGTTTTCCCGAGCTACTACGAACCGTGGGGCTACACACCCGAAGAATGTGCCGCTCTCGGCATCCCTTCAATCACGAGCGACCTCGCGGGTTTTGGCGGCTACGTCCGCCAGAATGTCCCCATGTACGCCGATAAGGGGCTTTTCGTCATTGAGCGCCGGGAACACAGCTTTGAAGAAAGCGCCCAGCTCCTGACGGAGTCAATCTACAAGGTCGTGACGATGAACATGCGCGAACGAATCGAACTGAGGAATCGCGTCGAAGCCGTCAGTTCGAAATTTGATTGGAAAGAGCTCACCGAATCCTACCACCGCGCACATCGGATCGCGCTCGCGCGAACTCGAAAGGCGAAACTGGGGCAATGAACTCGGGATACCTATGCCGGAGGATCTTACTCGGAAATCGGTTTCCCTAACCGAGTATTTTTTTCAAAATGACGTGCCAATTCTTGCCTCATTGCGATTTGCACGTCACCTGTTACTCTTTCAAGTCGGGGGGAGCAGTGGTGCCAATTGCCGCAGGATTCGGCAACGCACCGCTGAAGAATCGCCATGGAAAAGGCAAAACACGTTCTGGTCAGTTTTATTCTGATCGCGATCGGTTCGATTTTTCTAAATGCGTACGCAAGCGATGTCACCACGGGCAAGACAGCCTACGTCCATCTTTTTGAATGGAAGTGGACTGATATCGCGCAAGAATGCGAGCAATTCCTCGGGCCCAAGGGCTTCGCGGCGGTCCAGGTCTCGCCGCCCAACGAACATGCCGCTCTCGAAGGGCATCCCTGGTTCGAACGCTATCAACCGGTAAGCTATAAACTCGAAAGCCGAAGCGGCACCCGCGCCGAATTCATCAATATGGTGAGACGGTGCAAAGCAGCAGGCGTGAGAATCTACGTCGATGCCGTGATCAATCACATGGCTCAGCGCCGTGGCGCGCAGACGGGCATCAACGGCTCACCGTTTCGCGATTACGACTTTCCCGGTACTTATGCCCCCTGGGATTTTCACCACTGCGGCCGAAACGGCGACGACCAAATTGACACTTATCAAGATCGCTGGGTCGTCCAGAATTGCGAACTCAATCGCCTTCCAGACCTCGATACGGGTTCCGAATACGTGCGCAACACGATCGCCGGATACCTTCAAGATCTTCTCGATATCGGCGTAGCGGGGTTCAGGATCGACGCCGCCAAACATATTCCCGCCGATGATATTCGGGCCATTTACGCAAAACTTGATCGCGACTCCTACCCCTACCAGGAAGTCATTGATCACGGCGGCGAGCCGATCAGCTCGACGGAGTATTTCACAACAGGTGACGTCATCGAGTTCCGTTACGGCGCGATGCTCTGGGACGTTTTTAACGGCCACCACGGCCAGAACCTTTCCCGTCTCGAAGTTTTCGGACCTCGCTGGGGATTCGTCCCCGATCATAAGGCCGTCGTGTTCATCGATAATCACGACCAGCAGCGCGGACACGGTGCCGGCGGAAACGTCCTCACGTACCGCGACGGCCAGAAATACGCTCTTGCCAACGCCTTTATGCTCGCCTGGCCGTACGGATATCCGCAGGTCATGTCGAGCTATCGTTTTTCGAACGGTGATCAGGGCCCTCCTTCGGATTCAGAAGGCCACACGAAGAACGTTTTCGAAAACGGTGTCTCTCAATGCGGGAAAGACTGGATCTGCGAACACCGGTGGCCGGCGATCGCCAACATGGTCGAGTTCAGGAACGCGACTCAGCGTGCGCCCTACGTGACGCGCTGGTGGTCGAACGGCGGCAACCTCATCGCCTTCGCGCGCGGCAATCTGGGATATTTCGTTCTTAATGGCGAATCGAGTGCGACGCGTCGGTGGTTCGATACCGGACTCCCGGAAGGCGAATACTGCAACGTCATCTCAGGCGAGTTCGTTCGCGGCACCTGCACTGGAAACACCGTTCGCGTGAGCCGAAATGGCTGGGCCGAAATTTCGATTCCGGCTTTCAACGGCGTTGCAATTCACGCAAAGGCAAAGTTGCCGGCCCGCAGGCGCTGAGCAGCGCCGGTTCAAAACAGACCGAAACTGAATCCGCTCGAAACGGTCCGGGACTCCGCTCGCACCGCTCCGATCACAACCTCAAGAGATGCGAAATCGAAAGTGAGAGCGATCGGTCGCGAAGACTTCCCTCCGAATTTCAGGTGGAAGCCAGCCGCGAGTTCCCGATTGCCGAACAATCCCGAGCTACCGTCTGCGACGGTCGAATATTTGCCGTACAAGCCGAACGTTAGTTTCGAACTCGCATACCAAAGAAACGAAGGCGTAACCTGAGGCCCCCAAAAATTTTGGTACCCGAAGAGATCATCTTTCACGAAGGTGGTGACGTAGTAGACGCCGAGAAGAAGACTGATCCGCACCTTCGGTTTTGAAACAAAAGCGTACCCGCCCCTGAGATTCGCCCCCATGAACCGCATATCAACATCACGGTTCTGCGAAAAGGGAAGAACCGTGACATACCCGTTTGAGGAATACTCGAATTTTCGCCCCATAAGACCATGGGAGGCTTTCAGGGTGATGGCTTTGCCTTGGTAGTCGGTTCTGAATTGCTGATAGTGAATAGTCGTGTAATTCAGGCCAAGAGTGGCTGCTGCCATCGCGGAATGGAAACCCATGACCAGAAGCGGAACTATCCAGAAAAAGAGCCTTAGGATCACCAGTACTCTTCGGCATTTTTTTCACCCGGCTTAAAGGCGCTTGCGAGCTCGCCAAAAATAGTTCGGACCACTATAACGTTGCGAAAGCGCACGGCTTACATTACAAAATTTGTTTACAAGGGAGTCGGGTATGAATTCTGCGATGATCATCCAGTGGCAATTTAAAGTGTTGTCCGCCGTGCTGCTCGGCCTTCCGGCGATTGTTCTGCGCCTAAGCGGGATCGAGCCCGCCGCCCCCGTCGGAATGGTCGTATTCGGGTTCGCGATCGTCGCCTCCGCCTTTCTCCTCGCCTGGGGCGCGGAAACCGCTGAAAAGGACATTTCGGCGAGTCTCGCGGTTGCCATTCTCGCCCTCATCGCCGTTCTGCCTGAGTACGCGGTTGATTTGTATTTCGCCTACGCTGCGGGCCATAAACCCGAATATGCTCCTTACGCGGTTGCAAACATGACGGGCAGCAATCGGCTTCTCATTGGCATTGGCTGGTCCATGGTCGCATTGATCAGCGGATACGTCATAGCGCGCGGGCGGACCGTTTCGCTCAAGAGCTTTCTCTTCGAATCGGGGGCAACACTGTCCAGCCGCCGCCGCATCGAACTTCTCTTCCTCGCGATCGCCGGAGTGTATGCGTTTCTGATTCCGCTGACCCGAACGATCTCGCTTTTGGACTCCGTCGTGCTCCTCCTCCTTTTCGGCCTCTACATCTGGCGGGTTTCCGGTTGCGAGCAGGAAGAACCCGAGCTCGTCGGCGTCGCTGAATATCTCGGAAAGCTCCCGCGGAACACTCGCCGGATGACCATCGTCGGGTTTTTTGTCTATGCCGCCATTGTCGTGCTTTCATCGGCCGAGCCTTTCGCCAATGCCCTCGTTCACACGGGCAAGGCTTGGCGAATTGACGAGTTCCTCCTGGTTCAATGGCTTGCTCCGCTGGCCTCCGAATCACCTGAATTTGTTGTCGCGTTTCTTTTGGCCGTCAGGAAGAAGACGGATAGCGCCATCGGAACACTCCTCTCCTCAAAGGTAAATCAATGGACTCTTCTCATCGGAAGCATTCCGCTCGCTTATCTTGCTGGCGGCGGGAGCTGGAGCATGCACCTGGACGCGAGGCAGGTAGAAGAGGTTTTCCTGACTGCTTCTCAAACCGTGCTCGGGCTTGCCTTCCTTATCAATCTCAGGTTGACCGTGTTCGAGGGGCTGGCGCTATTTCTGTTATTTATCGCTCAATTCTTCTTCCCTCAGACCGAAGCGCGACTTTGGCTTTCGGTACTCTATTTGATCATCGCGGGTGCGATCTTCTTCGTGCAACGAAAGCAGATTATCGCGGACTTCTCAGGATTTTGGAGCAAGAAATGCCCCTAGAGGTCGAGTAACACTTAAATCTTGGTGACCCTGACTGCCGCAAATTGTCGCCCGGCTGTCTAACTCCAGGTCGGTTCACGTGTGACCTCATCCACTCGCGAATTAAAAAACTGACATAATATTCTCAACTTATCGCGAAACACCTCTGGCATACGCATTGAATTGTCCTGTGCGTTGCTCAAAGCCGGTCCAGGCCGGCTCATATTGAAGTAGTGCGGAAGTGGTGCGGAAGTGGTGAACATAGTCATGAGAAGTTATTTCAGGGTCTCCGCTTTTCTTCTCGGAGTTCTTTGCCTTCTCCCTCGAGAGGTTTTAGCCAATAGCCCCGAATGCCCAAATTGTTTTGTGTGCACTGAAGCCTCGGCCCAAGCGTTCGAGAAGTCTCTAGAGCGCAGAGCACTCCTGGCCGGCCAGTACGCCAAAAACACGAAAGAGCTGCTCCTGAATCTTGAAAGCCTTCAAAAACAAGCCAAGAGCACCGCCTACGGATCGAGTGCTCTCTTCGCAACGAGTGGTTCGACCCTCGTCATCCTGAGCAGCGCGAAAATCGCCGCCCTGGCTGGCGCGAAAGCGGGCAAGAACGCTCTCATGAAAGCGATCGAAAAGGGCGCAACCTGGATTTTCAAATGGCGCACGGGCGGGAACACCCCGGCCGGCTATGTTTTTGAATATCTCTCGAACGCCGGAACCGCGATTCTCCTCAATGATCATTGGGCCGCGCGGCCACTGAAACCGATTCTTCGCGAAATCGAAGCGATTGGCAAAATCGATTATTCAGCGTGGAGACCCTCACGTGGCCGGATTCGAGAAGAAGCAGCAGCGCTTTCCGAACTCCTCGCCGATCACCACCGGAAACTCGCTGAGCTCGAATCCGCGGCTTCAGCCCGGCTGCACGACGGACGGCTTCTCAGCCTTGGATGGGATGATGTTCATCACATCGAAGTATTGCTTGCGGCAACGCGAGCCCGCTACCGCCTCCACAATCGTGAACAGAGCGAAATCGTCTTCCTCCTTCAAAGCCTTCGGTCGCAATGCGACGGAACTTACCTGGAAGCCGTCAGGCTCCTGACCGAATTTCAGGATCGCGCTCAGAACATTCGCGCAACAGATTGCCTTCTACAATGAAAGCCACTGCCCGAATTCGTTATTCGAGAACCGGAGAGTTTCCGATCACGGTCACAAGGCCTTGCACGGCAGCTTCCAGTATTCTTGGACCATGACTTCCGCGGGCGAGGGCCGGATTGGAGCGCATCGTCCCTGTAACAAAGCTTCGCCTCATCTCGTCAGACGTAAGGGGCCAGGCACTCGAGGGCGGTTCAGGAACCGGCTGATATTCGCGGCGTTCGATATTCTCGAGATGAAACGTAAGCGAAAGTTCCGTGGGGGTCGCGTGCGAGCCCTCTTCGTTGCCGTAAAGCTCGTTGGCGAGCTTTGAAACTTCCGGAAGCTTCCACCAATCCAGAAGCTGAAACGTCGCACCAGAGTGCCCTTCGTGCTTCAGCTCCTGAAAAGCCGCCCTGACCGAAGCCTCATTTCCGCCATGCCCGTTCACGACGTAAAAGCGTCTGAATCCGTGCCCGTAAAATCCACGAAACAGGTCCGCAAGGACGGCCTGGTAAACCGAGGGCCGGATCGTCGCCGAGCCGGGAAAACCCATGTGATGACTCGAAACGCCGTAAGATAGCGGAGGCGAAACAAGAATTTTGAGCCGTTCGCCGGCCTCCCGCGCGACCGCATCGGCCGAAAGGTAGTCCGTGCCGATTAAGCCCGTGGGCCCGTGCTGCTCCGTACTGCCGATGGGCACAATGAGGGAATTCTTTGTTTTGAGATACTCCGATACTTCGGGCCAGGTGGCTGCTGCGAGACGCATGACGCCCCTTTTATCCGGAATCGGTCGGAAGCGAAACTCAAATTCCACCTGCCCTATTGATAAAAACAAGGCCGACTGCCAGAATCGAGCTTGGAGGGAAAGTGGCGACCTCACAATTACTTTTCTCGTTAACGAAGCTCTTGGGCGGACTGGGTCTGTTCGTTTTCGCCATGTCCCTGATGAGCCGTGAACTGCAAAAAGCCGCCGAACAGAAACTCAGAGGCCTTCTCTATAATCTCACCACGAACCGGCTCTCGGGCGTCACCGTGGGAACCGCGCTCGGCTTTCTGATCCACAGCGGCGCCGCGACGCTGATGCTGGTCAGCTTCATTAATGCGGGTCTCCTGACTTTTCCCCAATCCATCAGCGTCATGCTGGGCGCGAATATCGGGACGACGCTCTCGATGCAGATCGTGTCGCTTCATGTGGAACGGTTCTGCTATCTCGCCATTTTCC
>MEQK01000160.1 GCA_001770175.1 Bdellovibrionales bacterium RIFOXYD1_FULL_55_31
TGGAGACGTCCGCTCGGTTTACGATCTGATTAAATAAAATGAATACGCGCGAATCAAAATCTCATCTTCAAACATTCATCATAGCCACTTTCCTGGTGTCTTTTACCATCTGTTCCGGTTTCGCCTTTGCTGCCGAAGCAGAAAAATGCCCGACCGGGCAACACTGGGTTCGAGCGCATTCCCGTAAAGCGTATGTTCGTGCTGACGGCACACCAGTTCGGGCCAGTAATGTCTCGGCGCATTGCCAGGAGAATCCGAAAGGGTACGAATTCTGGAAATCAAAGCTACTCAACGGCCGTCCCGAGAACTGGCCGCCAGCAACCGAGAAGCAGGCGAAGTGGACACCGGAAGAAATGGAGCGAGTGCTTGAAGCTCTTGGCTCATTGCCTGACTCCCTGCAGCCTAAGAAAATCAAGGGTTTTTATCGAATGCACCGCTCCGATGACTATCCGAATCCGGCCTCAACCCGTGCCCCAACTGGAAATTGTACTCTTCGACTCCGCTTTCGACCAATCGCGGAATCTAGCTCGCATCCTTGGCCACGAGCTAGCACACATCGCATACAGAGATCTCTCCGCTCAAGATCATGATGACCTGCTGGCCGCATTGTATCGGTTCGAATTTAACGATGCTAGCGGCAAAAAAATCTATATTCGTGGTCGCAATAAATTCGTAGAGGAAGATGGCAAGCTATCTCCAACAGAAGATATTGCAAACGACATTGAATATTTTCTTTTCGACCCCAAGCGACTCAAAGAAGTGACACCAACCGCGTTCGATTGGATCAAGATGCACTTCGGCGCTAATTTCAAATTGGAAAGGGTAATAAAATGACTCGCAAATTCGTCGGTTCGAAGGAGATGCTAGCGGCTCTTAGCTTTGGGCTCCTTGTCAGCTGCGCTACAGGCCAAAATATTCCATCTACTACAAATCCAGCAAGCCGCGTTTTGCTTTCGATTGAGCGCGTGGAGGCTCTTAATCCAGGCAAAGACAACGAAGAATCCGCAAAGCAGCTTTTCGGCGAGCCGGACATGAAAGTAACGGATCCTGAGCCTGGGATCGGAGATGTATGGCTCTACTTCGATCCGGGCACAAAAGCGACTCGCGTTTCTCTTCAGTTTGACTCAAAAAGTACCATCTTACTGGCAGCGGCTTGGTTTGTAAGGGGTAATTCCCCGGAGGAAAACCTAAAGACAGTAATAGCCAAATTCCCGAATGCTCATTTCAAGAAAAGAGAAGCGAAACAAATCGTCCCCGACTACATACCGGATGAGGCCTATTTAGAGGATCGCAAACTTGGTGTTCAAATAGAGTATTACCAAAGCAATAGCCGGGTTCACTCAATTACGTGGACCGCACCAAAAACTCAAAACTAACGTCGGATACTCTGACCCGCGCCCTTAAGCTGGGTACCTGGATTAATAGTTTCAGTAGGTACGGACACCAACTTTGCCACAGCCTTCGCCCTCACCGACGGCGAGAGATGCGCATAGCGCAGAGTCATTTTGATATCCTTATGCCCTGATTAAGCGCTCTCGGTGAGAACGAAGTAGCGCTAGATTCTTGTCAGGAATTTATATTCCGATACAATCTTCTAAACATATCTTTCAAAAACACGAGATCGGAGCAAACGTTGAGAACAAGCATTATTGCTGGAATAGTCGTCACATTGATGCACAGCATGGCTCTGGCTGCGGATGCGCCAGAGTATTCTTCAAAGGGGCTGTGCGCAGACCCCGGCATGAAGGAACTTTTCTATTCAGCATTCATGAACAGCTCACACATGCTGAAGCACAGGTACACGGTCTATTATCGGCTGGTTTCCGACGAAACCAACAAAGCGTTCGATAGCAGCTGTAAAGTCAATCCAGACGGGAAGGCCGTCGCACGCCATACCGAATCCGCTTGTTTGAAGGCTTGCGATAAGAATGCAACCGGCTATTTCAAAAGCATTCTCCCCACCAAAGGGAAAGAAAAAGAGTTATTCAACGAATGTGCTCTGGTCTGCACAATGACTTCCATGTCCATGTGGCACTTCGTCCTTGGTGCCGGAAAAGCGAGTGCCTGTGCCTCGGAAGTTGCCCAGCTCAAAGAGGCGGCGATTAAACAATCCCCGAGCGTCGCCGGGTTTTCAAAGCTAAAGAAAGCCATTACTCAAATTGCGGATAAAATCGCGGCTGACGGCGACACTGCAGGCGCGGCGAAATAAAGTGAGTGACACCCCCCGGGGCTCATGCCCCCGGGGACACACAGCTAATCGCCCCCTACGCAGCCCCGTGAACCTCACCGCGCTCTTCGTTTTTTAAAACTTCGAGCAGCGCGAATTTTTCAGCATCGATTTCCTGCCGCGATCGGAAGCCCAAGCGCCGAAACACCGTCGTCGGCGGACACCAGCCTTTCACGGCGTGAAGTAGCAGAAAGGCCACCTGGCTGCTGAAGAAATAGAGCCAACCCTTGCGACCCTTTATACCTGCCGTGAAAGCCGCGCCTCCGACAATCGCGAAATTCGCCATGACCGCGCGGTCGACATCCCACTCCCGCTCAAGTTCAGCGAGTCGCTTGATGATTGCGTCGTGACCCTGATTCTTCAAGAACGCAATACGCCCCTCCGCCTCTCTATCAATCCGTTCATTCACGTAGGGGGCGGTCTCATCTCTGATTCGATCGAATTCTTTCATAGGGCTCTCCGATCACCGAGTGATGGCTCAGACAACACGCTTCAAAATCCGTCCACCCTCGCAGTTTTGGATACCGAGAAGTTGGTTAGCGGGACAGTATTTCGTAACCCCGGTGAAAATCCCTGAAGTGGCAAACACCCCTAACAGGCCTCGCAGCCATCCGGGTCCCGAAATCAGAACAGCGGCCGTTCCAGCGGCAATTCCGAAAGCCAATCGGCCATATCTTTCCTTCGGACCAACATTGCATGTCATGAACGCGTCTCCTCTCGTTTCCGTTTCGTTGTGCAAGGCGGGCTCCAGGGAGCTAGGGCTTCAGCTGCATCAAAGCCTTACCGTTTTCCATGTCGGCGGGTACCGACGTGTGCTCGTGGATGACCAGCCACTTCCCGTTCATCTTGCGGAAGCACGCCGTCCAGCGCAGCCAGACCTCGACCTCCTCGGCGCCGGTCATCCTGAAGTGATGTAAGCCGCGGCAAACACCCAAATCGTTGCTGACATCGATCTTCAGATCTCGAAATTCCAAGGTGATCTGCCCTTGCATCATCGGAAGGCTCTTCGCCCAGACCTCGCGCCAAGCCTCGATTCCAACGTGCTGCAATGGGGGCATGAGGTCGAAGGCCACGATCCCCGGGGCATAACAGGCGACGATTTTTTCGAGATCCTTTGCGCGAAAAGCCTCCGAGAAGTTTTCAATCGCCTGTCTGATTTCCGCTTCGTCTTCGTTCGTCTGCCGAATTGGATGCACATTGCTCATCCGCGTGGAATCGCCGCCTTCGGGCATTTCGTCGCTCATTCCGGGCGCCCCTGTCGGCCCGCCCCGCGCGCGCGGATCAGTCACGTCCGCGTTATCGGGCCGGGAGGCGCCGCCTTTTGGCGGCCTCTTGGCTTCAGTCGGTTTCTTTTTAAAGATGTTCACACCGCGAAAACATTGCAAAGACGATACTTGAACTTCCTGGCTGCTTCGATCCCACTGGCCTGTGACGTGCAAGCCCGTCGTTTAGGGAGATCAATCCATGGCACGGCCCGACAGCTCTTACCTTCTTGAGCTCCTGAACAGATCGTCGGACGAAATTCTCCGCGACTGGACGGCGAACCAATTTCGGAATCCGAGACTTCGGCCCGAACTCCTGCGGGAATCCGAACTGCGTGACCAGTCGAGCACTTTTCTTGAATCACTCAGAACAGCGATCTCGAATATTGAGCAGAGGCAAGGCGACCTCACGAATATCCTGCTCCAGGAATGGAACGAAACAAAGCAGCTGCTCGAGACGATTTCCCGCTCGCGAAGTCAGAAGGGCTTCACCCCTTCTGAAACAGCTGGATTTATTTTCTCATTGAAGCAACATCTATTCTCCCGAATTCGCGCTGAGCTGCGCGAATCTCCTGATCAGCTTTATCAGGAGATCTCGCAAGCAAACGCGATTCTGGATATGCTCGCCCTCTTCACCACCGAGGTCTTTCAACGTTCCCGCGAGCAAATCATCGCGCGTCAGCAAGAGGAAATGCTCGAGCTCTCCACTCCCGTCGTGAAACTCTGGGATAGAATTCTGGCGCTTCCGATGATCGGGACCCTGGACAGCGCGCGCACCCAGGTGGTCATGGAGTCTCTTCTCCAAAAAATTGTCGAAACGGGTTCCGAGGTCGCCATCATCGACATCACAGGCGTGCCAACCGTGGACACGCTCGTCGCGCAACACCTTCTGAAAACAGTCGCGGCCGCACGCCTGATGGGCGCCGATTGCATTATCAGCGGGATTCGGCCGCAGATCGCGCAAACGATGGTGCACCTCGCGGTTGATCTTTCGAATGTCACAACAAAGGCAACCCTGGCGGATGCCTTCCTGATCGCGCTCGAGCGGCTCGGCCATGTTCCCGAAGTCGGGCGTCGTGAGGAACCCACTCCGGGAAAGAAGCTTGAGACGGCCAGCCTCTTCGGAACGCCGGCCGCGCGCAAAATCGCGTAACTGGCGAAAGGTACCTTTATGGATCGGATTCCAATCTTAAAACTGGGAAACTTCCTCCTGGTGACGATCCAGGTCGATATGTACGACCAGCTCGCGATCACACTGCAGGACGATCTTACCAGCAAAATCGTGCAAGCCGGGGCCAAAGGAGTCCTGATCGACATTTCGTCCCTCGAGGTGGTGGATTCGTTCATGGGAAGAATGCTCGCGAATATTTCGGAAATGACCCGGGTTTTGGACGCAAACACGGTCGTCGTTGGAATGCGTCCCGCGGTCGCGATCACGCTCGTCGAACTAGGCCTGTCGTTGCCAGGAGTCCAGACCGCGTTGAGCGTCGATAAAGGTATGGCCCTCCTGAATGCGATGCGCGAGGAGCGGCCAAGTGAGGGACTCCGTGAACGGAAACCTGGCGCAGCTTAGACAGATCGCCGTAATCGGATCAGAGACCATGGCCATTCGCACTGATTCGGACATCGTCCAGGCCAGGCACCTTGTTCGCCGTTGGTCGAATCAGATTCAGCTCAGCCTGATCGATCAAACCAAACTGGTGACTGCGTCCAGCGAGCTGGCCCGCAACGCCATGATCTATGGTATCCGGGATGGCTTCACCACCGGATCGGGCCTGGGTCTCGGCCTCGGCGGCGCGAAACGCCTGGTCGATGAATTCTATATCGACTCTAAAGTCGGAGAAGGGACACGTGTCACGGTTTATAAGTGGAAGCAATGAATCCCGCCTTTCGATGCTAGTGCCAGTCACCGATATTTCGCAGGTCGGAGAAGCTCGACGGCGGGCGACCGTCCTCGCTTCGACAACGAGATTTAGCGAAACAGATATCGGCAGGATCGCGATTATCGCCACCGAACTGGCCAACAACCTCATCAAACATGCCCTTACCGGGCACCTGATTTTCACGGTCCTGTCCGGCCAAGAAGAGGGTTTGACCTGCTTCGAACTCCTTTCCTTGGATCGCGGCCCGGGAATCATCAGTATCCCTGAAGCGTTGCGGGACGGTTTCTCCACGGCGGGCAGTCCCGGCACTGGTCTCGGTGCCATCCAACGCTTGTCGAGCACGTTTCATTTGTATACTCAACTTG
>MEQK01000161.1 GCA_001770175.1 Bdellovibrionales bacterium RIFOXYD1_FULL_55_31
GCCGACGGGACCCTCAAGGAGAAGGTTCTTTCGGGCGCTCAGACAACTCCGCATCTTGTCGGCTTCAGCTTCTCGGCCGATCACGAAAAACGGATTGCCGCGAGTTTTCTTTGAGGAATTCGACTTTGGCTTCATGACCGCTTTCGCTTCTTATCTCCGGCAGGCCGTTTCGTCACACTTTTGGTTTTTCTCACGGGATGCCCCTTGTCTTCGGCTTCACCTCGCCTGAGAAATTCGTCAACGAGATAGCTCGCGACCTGCGAGGGCTTGGTCCCAGCGCCAAAGCCGGCGTCAAAACCACACTCCAGCGCCATGGGGTGGGTGATGCGCGGGCCGCCGGACACAAAAATCATCTTGTCCCGCAGGCCGAGCTTTTCTGCCCGCTGAATCAGGTCCTTCATATCCCGCAAATGGATGTTGTGCTGAGTGACAACTTTCGAAACAAGAACCGCGTCGGCCTTTTCAGTCGCGGCAAGCCTCAAAAGCTCCTCGTTCTGAACCTGGGCTCCGAGGTTTTTTGCGTCAATCCACTGGTACCGTTCGAGGCCGTAATCACCGGCGAATCCCTTCATGTTGATGATGGCGTCAATCCCGACGGTATGCGCGTCGAAACCCGTGCATGCTCCGAAAACCTTGAGCTTGCGGCCGACCCGGGTCTGGATCAGCTGATCAATTTCGTCGCGCGAACGCTTCTCGGCCTGAACCTTGATCACCTTGATTTTGGAAAAGTCGACGGAGTGCTTCACGTTCGCATATATTACGAAGAACGAGAACCCGTTCGCCGCTTTCTCGAGCGTGGCGATCTTGATTTGATCGAAGCCCATTTTTTGGACGAGCTGTTGCGCCGCCTCGCGCGCCTCCTCCGACGGCTCCACGGGAAGCGTGAAGGCGAGCTGCACGGTCCCGTCATCCATGATGTCGCCGTAGGGCCTGAGTTTTTTAAGGTTAACGCCGTTCATGTTGCTCATACTCGCTTCCCCGAAGGCAAGAGGTCAAAAAACGGATTCAGGTAATCGGGTCCCTTTTCGACAAGACCATCGAAACCCTTACCGCCTGTTTCCGTCCGGCTGACCTCGGCGAAAGCCCGTTCCTCGATCGCCTTCATCAGGCCCTTGCTTTCGATCAACTCGAGATGCTTCATCGTATCGTCCAGGACCTTCTCGGCCCATTTCTCGACGACTCCGCCCGGTTTGTAGCTGATCTCCCGGCCGAGATCCTTGGCGCCGTTGAAAACATATCGGGCGTTCTTGATGCTCATCCAACGATCCTGAAGAAGCGGGGTGTGCATCGCCTCGGTCGGCATTCCGAGAAGTTGAATCGTCTGCCCCGTAAGAACTCCGACGAAGTTGAACATCGCGTCCATGAGATGACTGTAGAAAATGTCTCCGCACTTGAACCGCGTGGGCGGCATGAACTTGATCGGCGAGCGCTCAAAAATATCGCGGGTCATCTGGGCCCGCGCGATTTCATATAAAAATACGTTCGGGTGCTCGGGGTCCATTTCCTGTGCATGACCAAGCCCGAGCAGATCCTGTGTCATTCCGGCATTCAGGGCGAACCGCTCATTGATGAATTGTGAGGCAAGAACCTGATGGCCGTTCTCGATCGCGTCAGCCGTGGTGAGATAATTGTCCTCGCCGGTGTGAATCACGATTCTCGACAGCGCGATAATCCTTCTCGAAAAATGCTGATCAACCAGCGTGCGCTTCATATTGATGTCACGAAACAGAATCCCGTACATCGCGTCGTTCAGAAGAAAATCCAGCCGCTCCACGGCCCCAAGCGCCGCGATTTCCGGCATGCACAGTCCGGAACAGTAATTCGTGAGCCGGATGTAACGTCCAAGGGACCGACTTTCCTCGTCGAGCGCCCGGCGCATGATTCTGAAATTTTCCTGCGTCGCGTAGGTACCGCCGAAGCCCTCTGTCGTCGCGCCATGCGGGACGTAATCCAACAAGGACTGGGCCGTGCTCCTGATCACGGCGATGGCATCCGCTCCCGCCTGGGCAGCCGCCTTTGCCTGAATAACGTCGTGATGAATATTGCCAGTCGCGACGATTACGTAGATCAAGGGGCCGTTTTTGCCCTCGGAATCGAATTGATCGCCCACTTCGGCCCGGAGCCGGTCCCGGCTCTCCCTCTGGTTCTCGAGATTCTGGACGGCCACCTGGCACAAGGCACGCGCCTTGACCGCGATTTCCTGATCCGAGGCGCGCGGCAACGCGAGGAGGTCGATTTTCCCGCTTGCGACGGCGGTCGCGAGTTCGCGCGCGGGCATCTTCTTCTGAATCATTCCGTTCGCGAACCAATAGAGAACACCACGGGACAAGGCCTTCTTCTCCCGATCCTTTTGGCGAAGGCTCTCGACAAGGACATTCACTTCGGGAAACCACTGCCCGCCCTTTTGTTGAACCGCGCCCTCAATGCCGAGCAGGCGGAGAACCGATCTCTCGATCGCGACAGTCGTATGACTGTCGATCATCCGCTCAGTCGAGACGGCAATTCTCTCGGCCATCCGCCGGCAGCGATCGATTTTGCCTTGATCCAGAGTGAGATGAGCCATGGTGTCCCCGATTGCAGTGATCTATGTGTATTGTTCAGTAAATATTTTGCGGAGTTCCGGGCTTTCCCGCAATAGGTCGAGCGACAGTTCCGCGTGCCCTTCAGTATAACCATTCCCAATCCTGAGGTCCACGTCGGCGCCAACGCCCTCTGCCCCTAAGGCGGCCCGGGTAAAGCTGGTGGCCATGCTGAAGAAGTAGACAATGCCCTTCGGTCGGCAGCACAGGATGCACGACATTTCAGTTTCCGGAATGTTCGCGACGTTGATCACGACGTCGGCCATGCGGCCTTTCGTGGCGCTCCAGACCTTCTGCATGACGTCGTTCGCGTTTCTGGCATCCGCTTGAATGACCTCATCAACGAACGGCAAGGACGAGAGCCGCTCGACTGCGGCCTGTGAGTAATCAACGGCAACCGTCTTTACGCCTTCCTTCTTCTTCGCTTCATAGAGACACAAAATTCCTGATTTCCCGCCGCCGCCCACAACGACCACCGTGTTTCCATCCTGAACAAGTTTGCGCGTCTGAGCCGGAGCGCCCGCGACGTCCAAAACGGCGAGCGCGACCGTTTCGGGGAGATCTTCAGGAAGCTTCGCGAAAATTCCCGAGGCAAAAAGAATCGCCGTGCCTTCGATGTCCACGCGATCAATCTGCGGGTTGATCTTCTTGATCCTGCGGATCTGAAGCGGCGTGAGCGAAAGCGAAACAAGAGTCGCGATCCGGTCTCCAACGCGAACTGGTTTTTCCTGAATCGGAAAAGCGGGACCGATCTCAACCACCTTCCCGATCAACATTCCGCCCGATCCGGTAACACGGTTGTGGTGCTTGCCACGCTCGGAGACAAGATTAAGAATATGTCTCTCGATCTTCGTCACGTCTTTTTCGCAGGCTTCCGAGATCTGATGAAAACTGGCTGAATCGATATTGAGACTTTCGACTTCAATGAGAAGCTCATCTTCCGCAATCGGAAGGGAGGCATCGATCACATCCGCCTGTTGCGGAAGGACGCCCTTTGGCTTTACAACTCGTTGAATTCCCAGTGGATCTGCCGGCCTGAACTTCGTTTTGGTGTTCATACTATTTCTCTAACGGGAATCGGTTCGAGAGGCAAGAATCTCTCCCCCAAATCTGTTGAAACTTTGGGCAGCACTGTCAGGCTTGCGACAGCCCGGATCGTTTTAATTTCGATAAAATCCTGACAAGCTCTCGAAAACAAAGACTTATGCGGGTGGGTCTTTATTGGCCCACCCCTTGCTTTTAAGTCCATTTGAGAGAGGGCCTCAAAAAGCGAAAGAGGCCGTTGTGACAGTTGTATTGACGTGGAGTGGAGAGAGATATGAGCCGAAAAATGAGATATTTCTGGGTCGCCTTTATCGCGCTGAATCTGATCATGCCCGCCGCAGCGATGGGAAAACCGAAAAGTGCCTCGCTCCCGATGCCGGAACTGAAGTCAAATCTGAGCGATCAAGCAAGCGCGGAGCCAGTCGAAGAACCCGCCTTTAATGGGCTCGACGATCTCATGCTCGAGGAGCTCGGCCAAACCTTCTACGAATTCAAACCAGGCGTAAGGGGATCCGACCCGAACAGCACCGCTTTTATCGAAGGCTATGTTTTCGAAAGCTGTGCCCGGCATTTCGAGATCGGTACCGCTCAAACCGGAAAGACCGCCGGATTCCAGATCCGGGATGTCGACGGTCTTGGAAGAAGCTGTGTTGCCAAAATAAAAGCTGAACAAAAGAACAAGAGACTGATTCCGGGTTGTGGAAAAGTTTATAAATGTATTCCCCTGAACAGGGTCGCGGGACAAGCCGAGTTCCCGTTGAAAAATTTGAAAGGAACAACGACCCTCGGCCTGCTTCACGAAGACCAGTACGAGCGCCTGACGGCCGAAGCCTTCGAAGGTTCGCTCGTTCATAAAGACCAGGCAACGCTCAATGCCGAAGCCGAAGCCAGGAGGCGCGCCAAATACGAAGCCGAGGTCGAACTGTTCAAAAACCAGTTGAGCGGCTGCCGTGGCTCGCTCGATCATCTTCCGATAGCCTATAAAGCCGCGAAGGAACTCTTCGCCAGAGGCGAGCTCGAGGACCTTGCAGCAACCCGGCAAGAGCTTGATCGCGCTCAAATCAAGCTTCTCGGGACAAAAGCAGCCAAGACCCCGGCCGATTCAGCCCTGCGAAGCGATCTCCTCGCCTTCGCGTCCGATCACCCGGACTCACTCGGTGATGTTGTGAATATTTACGCGAAGATCGCCAAATCCGTGAAAATGGATGAACTCGATGCGATTCGCGAAGAACTGATCTCTCTGAATAGCTCGGATTCGGAGCACGCGGATAAGATCGCCTCGGTCCTGAAGCAGGTCGCGCAAAGATATACCAGCGACGACAACGCCGACCTGGCCCAGTATCGTACGGCCGCGGAGATCATGAAGGAAGCCGCCGACCTCGATGGGCTCAGCGATTCGAAAAAGCGCGAGTTCCGGACGGATCAGCGCGACCTCTCAATCGCGCAACTTGAGTTACTTGCAATCGGAGATGATCAGTTCAGTTACGCGCTCGAATATCAGAGGATGTATCAAAGCGTGGCAAAGGATTATCAGAAAGCCTGCGGCGGTCGCAGACCGAATCCGGACTCCTGTGCGAGTGCAAGCAAGGCATTCAATACCGTCAATTACGACATTCCGTGGGTTGCTAAAAACATGGCGGAAGAACGGTCTCAGCGCCAACAACGAATGCAGCAGATGCTGATGGCCAGCAGGAACCCGAGCCAGGCGAATAGTTCTCCGAACCCGGCCATGCCCCCGCAACAAGGATTCCAGCAATCGCAGCCGCTTTACTGGGGTGGTGGAACATTTGGAATGCCTGGAACGTCAAATGGATTGCCCGGATTTCAGGGAACGCGACCATTCTGAAGTGACAGCATGATGGGAGGGTGACGCACCCGATCAAGCGCTTCGATATCCGGAACGCAGTTAGAAAAACAGCTCAGTTTGACCAAAAGAAAAGACCTCGCATGAATAGCTCTCTTGCGGGGTCTTTTCTTTTTTTGTTTGACGATTTCACGAATCCGCGTTTACTTGGGTGAGAAAGTTGCTTTTTTTATCTTTACAGGGGGTATTCGAATGGCAACAGGTTCGGTGAAGTGGTTCAACGACAGCAAGGGTTACGGATTCATTCAGGCCGATGGCACGGATCGCGATGTTTTCGTCCATTATACGGCGATCCAGGGCGACGGCTTCAAAACTCTCGCAGAGGGTCAGAAGGTAGAATTCGAACTCATAGACGGCCCGAAAGGCCCGCAAGCTTCGAACGTTTCGAAGCCCATTCAATAACCTTCCACGTTGAATAGGTTTTAAAAAAGGCGGTGCGCCTCAGCGCATCGCCTTTTTTATTTCCTCTTTATATCTACCGGGGGCGCGATCCTGCCTCCTTAAGCTACTTTGTCCAATCCAGCCCGAGAAAATCGGCGACAATCGAAGCCGGTTCAGCCGACTCAAGCGATGAAACCGGATAGGTACAATACCGAGTCGCGGTCGCACCCGACGGAAAATGATTCCCACTTTTCTTAAGCCCACCGAACGGAAGCAGCGGCGAGGCGGCGATCGTTGGCTGATTCCAATTGATAAGACCCATCTGCAACCCGTCCCAACACTTCTGGTATACGGCGCGATCCCGAGTATAAACGCTGGCGACGAGGCCGTATTGCGTGACGTTTGCTTGCGCAATTGCCTCGTCGAGTTCGTCGACCCCGAGGATCGCTACGTTAGGGGCGAAGAGCTCGCTCTGTTGATAAACGCTCTTCCGGGCGGCTTCGACCGAGCTTTTTTGAACCCAGCAGATCGAGGGGGCGACGTAATTGCCGTTTACGGCGAGTTCAAGTGACTTTCCACGCATCACGACTTCGCAGCCTTCGCGCGCGGCGATTCCTTGAAATTTCATATACCGATCGACCGAACTCTGATCGATGAGGGGGCCCATGAACGGATTCTCGAGCGGATGCCCAATTTTGAAGGTCTTCGCGTGTTCGTGAAACCGCGAAATGAAGGAATCGAGAATCTTGTTATGAACAATGATCCGGGAGGTGGCGCTGCAACGCTGACCCGCCGATACAAATCCCGCTATCAGACATTGCTGAAGGGCGAGATCCAGATCGGCGTCATGCCACACGATTGCCGGGTTCTTGCCTCCCATTTCAAGAACAAGAAGCTTCCAGTGCTGCTGAAGAGTATCCTGTTTGATGCGCGTGCCGACTTCATACGATCCGGTAAACAGCACCGCATCCACCCCGTCGTGAACGCAAAGTCGCCGACTCAGCTCCTTCTCGCCTTGGACAAGATTGAAAACCCCCTTGGGCAACCCTGTTTCACTGAAACATTCAGCAAAGAGTTGGCCGACCATCGGCGACTTTTCAGACGGCTTGAACACGACTGTATTGCCGGTCAAAAGCGCGGGTAGAATATGCCCGTTCGGCAAATGCCCGGGGTCATTGAAGGACCCCACGACCGCCGCGACGCCAAGTGGCCGATGGCGACACGCACCATTCGGAATGTCGTAATCACCAACGAGCCGAAGGGAGTTTTCGAGCACGACTCCGGTGTTTTCTATCATCGCGGCTACTTCGGCAGTCGCCTCCCAGTGCGGCTTCCCGACTTCTCGAGCGATGACTTCGGCGATCTCTTCCTTACGCCGGGTCAAGGCCGCCTGAAACTGCCTCAGGACCTCGGCCCGGGTCGAAACCGGTGTTTTCTTCCAAGCTGAAAACGCGTCGCGGGCACATTTGACCGCGTCTTCGACGGATCGATAGGAATATTGAAATCGCCCGAACTCGTCACTTAAATCAGCTGGGCTTCGGCTCACCCATTCGCCGCTAGCGTCCGACGGGATTTTAAACTCTCCGTTGATGAAATTTCCGAGAACCCGCAAACCGCGATATTTGATCATAAGCAGACCTTCTCTATCAGCTTCTCATAAAAATGGGACGCTCTCTCGAGGTGCTCAAGGAGGTTGTGTTCATTGGGACTATGACTGCTACCGTGAGACAACCCCGGGCCGAAAACCACTGCCTCGTATCCTGCCTGTTGAAAGAGCGCCGCCTCGGTGGCGGTCGCCTTCTTCTCGAACAATGGCTCCATGTTCGCTGCGACCATGGCGTCGTGACAAATTTTCACGATTTCGTGCCCAGGCGTCATGTTCAGGCTCGGATTCATCCGCTCGCGGCTCACGGAGATGTTGAGACTCGGATAGCCTTTCGCGATCTTTTTGACCCCCTCCTCGACGTGTTCTTCGATGGATTGCGTGGGCAGGTCCGGAAGCAGCCGCAGGTCAAACGAAAGATCAACCCCCCCAAATGACTGGGCCATGGTGCCAAAATTCACGGTTGAAGACGGCGGATCATAGGTTTCGTCCTTCAGCTTGGAAAAGTCGGAAGAAATCTTCTCGAATAATCCGACGATTTCCGACAAGCACGGAAACAAAAGATCCGGCAGGAATCGCACCCCGGCGTCTCCCAGTCCGCCCAGCTCAACTCGATAAGCCTTTTCACCACCCTCAACACGAACCATTTCGCGAAAAAATCGCTTGAAATCCTCGAGCTGGTGAGACGTCACGTAGAAAGTCGAATTCGCGGCATCGGGAACTTTGTTCACCATGTCGCCGCCCTGAAACTCAGTAAACCGAAGTTCGAAGCCGCTATCGGCCGCGCGTTGGAGAAAATCAAACATCGCTTTGATCGCGTTTACGCCGAGGTGAGGATACGCCGCATGCGCCGATTTTCCGAAGGCGCTCAGATGAACCTTGCGATTGAAGCCGCGGGCGTCCCTTTCAATCTGCTGGTAACCGACCGAAATTTTAAAAATATTCTGACTTTTATGAGCATAGACAATTTTCAAATTTGACGGCTCGGCAATGACGACGTACTTCGGGTTAAGGGTCAACGCCTTGATCAGATACTTTGCGCCGAACATTCCAAGCTCTTCACCGCAACTCCCAACCAGGTAAATGGGATTGCGAAGCTTTTTTTCTCGAAAGCGTCCGGCCGCGTGCAGCTTACAAAGGAAATCGAGCTTCGCGTCGACAGCCCCAAGGCCATATACCTTTCCATCTTTGACGGTCGTGCAAAACGGGTCACCGCCGGTCTGGGTCCAGTTCTCGGGGAGCCCGGGGCTGACGGTGTCGAGATGAGAATTGAGTAGTAAACCTTTTCGGATTTTTCGATCGACCAGCGAATCGCCTAAAATCCCAATTACGTTGAATTGGCGCTTGGAAACGCCCTCGAGCGAATGGGTCACCGGTTGCAGTTGAACCCTGAATCCACGGTCCTGAAGCAAGGTGGCCGCGTAATTGGCGAGTTCCTCGTTTCCATGCGTGGTCACGGAGTTGATTCTGATCATCCTGCGCGCTTCTTCTAAGAGTCGCTTCATGTGCTCACCCGGCCGGTCTAATTAATAAAATATTTCCATTAGATATCATGAGCTTATTTTTGTTGCAAGGATGCGGGCGCGATGGCTATTTTAAGTTATGCGTCGCTCCTCGTCGGTAACTTTATTGATGACGACCCTTATTTTCTTCAGCGCTCAAGCTGCCATGGCGGAGTCCGGCCAAAAGATGGACTGGGGCAATTGGGCGGAGGCTCGCGCCCTCTATGATTCCGGAAAGCCAGAAGAGGCCCTTCGGGCTTTTTTAAACCATCCGGACCCCGAAAATGCGAGTTATTATTACAATCTGGGGACACTCTCTTTCAGGCTGGGTCGAATCGGCGCTGCTCTCGCTTATTTTGAAAAGGCGAACAGGCTGAGACCGCACGATCCCAGCATCCAACACAACCTGCAGCTCGCCCGCTCGACTTTGGGTAAAGCCATCGGTGATGAAAAGCTCGATCGCGCCTCAAACAGCCTTGAGTCGCTGGCCGATCGCGTACCGCTCGACGAAGTGCGTGGCACCTTCGGATTATTGTGCTTCATTTTAGCCCTGATCTGGTTACGTTCGTATCTCAAAATCCGAGAACTCAGAAAAACCCTACTGCAACCCGCCGCCTTGTTCGGATTGCTCGGCGTGGCAATCACTGGTTCGCTTTATGGCGCGCAACGGCTCGCCGAAATTCATCCTCCTTCGGTTTGCCTGGAAGGCGAGTCGATTCGAAGCGGCCCTGGCAGTCACTTCATTGAGCTGGCGCAGGTGGAACCGGGTATGAAATTGCGTCTGCTCGGGCCATCGTCCGAGGCGGCTGGTGGTTCTGACGCAGCAGGCGTTGCTCCAGCCGCAACATTGGCGCAGGCGAGCCCAACAGCCGTGGCTTCGCCAGGAGCATCCGCAGAATCACCCAAGCCGGTGAGCCAACCCGTTCTATGGGTCCAGGTACGCTACTCGCCCGATGGAATCGGGTGGATTCGCGCATCGAGCTTATTGCTCTTATAGGCGGCATGGTCTAAACCCAAGCTATGCGGTTCTTTTCATTGAAAACAGATTGGAAATTGTCTTTCAAGCTCCGAAGGGTCCTGGGAGTGATCAGCACGACGGGGATTGCGGGATTCCTGCTCGCGGGGCAACTCGCGGTCTTGTCCGGGTGTTCGGGCAAGCAGATCGACGAAAGCGATCCCGCCGCGCTCTATAACGATGCCGAAGAAGAGTTGAAGAGTGATCATTACCAGATCGCGATCGATAAATTTCGCGTGGTTAAGAACAAGTTTCCTTATTCAAAATATTCCGTGGACGCCCAGCTTCGGATAGCTGACGTTTACTTCATGGAAGACTCTTTTGCCGAGGCGGCAACAGCGTACGAATCGTTTCGTGATCTTCATCCAAAGCACGAAAAGACAGCATACGCCATGTTTCGAATCGGAAAATCCTATTACAACGACATTCCGAGCCCGATTTCGCGCGATCTCACTCCGGCTCACCGTGCCCTCGCGGCCTACACGGACTTCCTGAATAAGTACCCGAATGCTCCCGAAGCAGCGGAGGCGCGCAAGGACGTCGTCGAAATTCGCAGAATCATGGGCGAGAAAGAACTCTATATCGCTGATTTCTACTTCAAGCGGGGTTATTACCGATCGTCTGAAGAAAGGTACAAAAAGGTGATCGAGCTTTATCCCGAAACTGAAGCCGCGAATGAAGCAAGGAAGAAGCTGACGCGCATTGAGTCCGAACATCTTGCCGAAAAACAAGAAATGGAGCCGCCCCCGAGTGTCCAGCCCAACTCTAAATAGAGATCGCCAGATTCAGGATCTTCTGGCGAAGCGCGATTTCGCCGGCTCCGAGGAACTCATCAAAGAGAAGCTTCGAGAAGCTCCCGACTCGGCGGACGCGCACTATTTTTTGGGCGTCTGGCACTATCTTCAGGGCAGCCTCGGAGAGACCGTTCAGAACCTGCGCCGTTCTCTCGCGCTTGATCCGCATCACACGGACGCGGCAATCTGCCTTTCCGTGCTTTACAATGACGTAGGCAAATACGATGAAGCCAAGCACATCTTTGAGCAGGCAAATCAATCCGTGGTTCACAAGCAGTCCGGCAAAGACCTCGGCATCGATCAAAAGTTCGCGATCAAACACCTCGAGCTTGCCGATCTCTACTTCCGCTATCGTCGTTATGACGAGTCGATTGAGGAATATGGAAAGGCGGCAGTGCTGGATCCGACGACACCTGAAATTCGAATCCGTTTAGCCAAGGCATACGCAAAAAAAGGGTTTCTATCCCGCGCCATGCAGGAATTGCAGACCCTTAAGAACGAGCTTCCCAAGTATATCCCCGCCCGAATTCAGCTCGGGCTTCTTCACTACAGCCAAGGTAATCTTCTCGACGCGGAGCTCGAGTGGGAAGGCATCGCCGACATTGAGCCCATGAACCGCGAAGCCATCGCGTACCTGGAAATGGCAAAGCAAGCACGGCAACCAGGTCAGTTCAAAAAGCAATGAGAATTTTGCGCGCCTTCGCAGTTCTTTCCGCTCTCAGCCTTGCCTCTCCAGGCGGGCAGACACTCGCGTGGGGCAATACTGAAATTGATGACATCAGGGCCAACCCGAGCTTCGGCGGAGTTGCCGGAAATTTTTTCGAATTGGACTTCGGGGCAAGCGCGATCGGCCCGGTTCGGTTCGATGTTCTGTGCTTTATTGGTGTTCGTCTCGAGAAAGAAATCATCAACCTGACCCCCCACCCGACCGAGCGCGGGCCCTCTCTCGTGAGCGACGACTTCCGAGACGGGATCGAAGTCACCCAATCCCGCACGGTTGATCTCGGCTTTGGCCCGAACGGAATCGCGACCGGCAGTCCCGCATTGAGCCTGATCAATCCGAGCCTCGGACTTCTTCCGGTTTTTGGTTCAAAAGCCGTTTCGCGGCAATACGTCCGAACTCTCGATGAATCGAAGAAAATAGATCATCTCAGACTTCCGGCGCACGGGTCAGACCTGGAGGCCTGGGCTCCCGGATTCGAGGTTCAATTCAAGGCTTCGGGAGGAATGGTATTATCGGCTGGAACTGGCTACCAGGGCGCAGCCGGGGTGGGCGCGCGGTATTTGGTCATGGCCGACTGGCAGGTTGGGATCAAGAAGCTCGGCCCGAAGCAGGCCTATGTTCAAGCCATTCGCACAAGACTTCATTCGCTCGCGTTTTCACCGGGGGCCGCGTTTGCTTTCGTCGAGCTTTCGGGCATTCAGTCGGTGGGAGACGAATTCTCGTTCATTTTTGATTTCAACGATAGCCGCGCGGTTGAGGCCTACGAAGGGCTCATAAGAGGCCGTATGACCGCGACTCAGCTTCTTGTCGAAGATCCGCAATCCGGGGTGAAGGCTCTTTCCCGCCGCCACAACCACCTCGGCGGCAAATTTACGAACTGGTTTTTGGGCATACCGGAATTGGTTTTCGGCTTCCGAACAAAGGGTTTCGTTCACGCCTCGATGGATGTGATCGGTCGCGAGGGGCGGGAGCCCGTTCGCCTGGAGCTTGCAGCTCGTCTGGACGAAAAGGCAAAGGGTGGCATTTTTCTTCGCAATCACAGTAAGACCACGAAGGCCGATTTTTACGCGACACACTTCACCCGCGGCCCACTCTCCGGGTATGCCGCTCAGTATCTTTGGTCTTTCGAGCAGGAAAGAGCGAGCACGAAGAATCTCAGGCAGGCCCTGAGTTCGCTGATGGCCCAAACAGGTTTGCGAAAAGCTCTTGAGGTCGAAGTCCCTCACTCGAAATCCGGCTATTTGCGGGCGCGATTCAAAATGCTGATTTCGCAGGCCGCCACGGATCGGCTGATGCGGGTTTCGTTGGAGGACGCGGACGCTTTTCGAGCTTTCTCGCTGGCGCTGCTCACCAATTATTTTGAAAACGGCGATGACCCAGACGACCTGTGCCCGAAACAGCCGGTCCTCGCGAACCCTCCCGTTTCAGACGAAATCCCGCCGCCTCCGTTCGAAACTCGCAAGGACATTCCACTCTGCATCGAGCGATTGCGGTCAAAAACTCTGGCCGCCACCGATAAGATGGTCAAGCTCCTCCAGGAAATGTCATTACAAAGCGGGTCGGCTCGCAATTTCGTCAGGGCATACGCGAAATTCGGAAGTGCGCTCCTGGCAAACCAGTTTACGTTCGGTGCCGTTCTGAAAGTCATCGAAAACGAACCCGCGAAGATCGATTACATCATCGAGGGCGAGCGTATATCGAGATTCAAGCGCCTCATTAAAGTAACTGGGAAGTAACTGAATCAGCAATAACGGACGACGGGCATGGACTCGAAATCAGGCCTGCAGGCTCTTCACGGTAAGCGACGGCGGAATCGTGTGAATCGAAACCGGCGTAACAACCGCCTCGCCCGCACGCTGAGCAACACGCCTCTGCGCATGGATTGTCAGAAGGTGCGCTCGCAGTTCCTTGAACATGAGGTGCTTGATTGAGTACTCGTTTTCCTGAAGCACGACCTGTTTCGCGATCTTTTCTTTCAAATTGATGACGAGTGGCGCCTTCACGTTAGCGGTCATCTGGGTCACGTCCTCGGGGATCGTGAGAATACTGAAAACCGCGGACTGGTTCACATTCTCAAGTTTCAATTCGCGAAGCTCGGCGGCCGAGAGCCTGGCGGCATAATCAGGGCGAAAAATCTTCGGTTCGAGAATCGCAAAAGCTATTTCAGGATTTTCCAAGGACTGGAGCCACAGAATCAGGGTGTCATCACCCGGATCGACCAGGCAATATTTCGTGTACTGTGGAAATCCCAAAATCCCGAGCGGGATAGAAATCGTTTCGTCGTCGCCGACGGTGAGCTGTCCAAAACGTCCTGTTTTTACGATCACGCCCAACCCCTCTTAAAGATATGAACTACCATCTAACCTTTTAAAACTTTCGAAACCTGAGCCATCGCTATCGGAGCTTTTGCCGCCTCCTTGTTTTGTTCTTGAATGGCTGCATAAACTTCTTCGCGATGGATCTTCGTTTCTTTGGGCGCCTGAATCCCCAGGCGCACCTGCTTGCCCTTGATCTGAACAACCACTATTTTTATGTGGTCATCTATGGCAATGCTTTCCCCCAACTTCCGGGTCAATACTAACATAAGATCTCCATGTCCGCGTCTGGCCCCGCGTAAGCGGAAAGCCTGTAATCCTTTACCGGAGGAACATTTATTCTAACGCTCCGCCACTTGCAATGTTTTTGTCCCATGCGGTCTTGAAATTGTTTAAACATCATTTCAAAAAGTCCAACAAAGTCGGTTGAATTAATCGCTGGGAACTTG
>MEQK01000162.1 GCA_001770175.1 Bdellovibrionales bacterium RIFOXYD1_FULL_55_31
TTATGACCAGGTTTTCCCGGTTACGGTGACGAATGGGACGGTGAAAATCGATTTCATCTCGGTCCGAGACAACGCAAAGGTGAGCGCGATTCGCATCGTAAAAGCTACGATCCTCGTGCCACTTCCGATTGCGACGCCGGTCCCGACGCCCACACCCACGCCAACTCCAGCCCCCACGTCGGTTGCCGTTGTCGCGGGCGGCACGGCGTACACGGATAGCTCGGGAGTAAGTTATTCCGCTGACCGGTACTTCAGCGGCGGCGCGACTGCCCGCACGACGTCTGCAATCATAGCGACGACGAACGACCCGCTTTATCAAAGCGAGCGGTATGGGAATTTCTCGTACACCTTTCCGGTGTCGAACGGAACTTATAGCGTCAATTTGAAATTCGCCGAGATTTACTTCTCAGCCGCTGGCCAACGACTGTTCAACGTCGCGATCAACGGCCGGACGGTTCTGACGAACTTCGATATTTACGCGAGAGCCGGACGAAACGCGGCTTATGACCAGATTTTCCCGGTCACGGTGACGAACGGGACCGTGAAAATCGATTTCATCTCAGTCCGAGACAACGCTAAAGTGAGCGCGATCCGCATCGTCAAACAGTAATCGACGGGTGTGTAGGAAAGCACTCGCGTTTTCTATTCGCCCGAATGGAGCCCGAACAGCTTCTGAAATCAGGATGCGGTTTTCTTTTCCGTATTGAAAGCCAAAGCCTTGCCATGCAGTAACGCGTCCGCAATTTTATGATGAGCGCTCCCAAGCATTCTTCCGAAAGTCGTCCGCGAAACGTGCATCTTTTCGGCAGCGGCCTCTTGATAAAGCCCGTTCAAATCGGCAAGCCTGACCGCTTCCAGCTCGTCCATCTCAAGGATTACAATATCCAGTTCGCATGCGGGTACGCCTCTCGGCTTAAATAGCGTTACTCCGGGCCTTGCGCCGATCCGTCTGCAAATTTTCGGACGTGCCATAGTTATTTTCGATCTTCTAATGCCCGTGGCCCTGGCAATGTCCGTGATTTGTGCCATGGTGTGCACAAACATCGTGGTGAGATATCTCTGAAAGAGCCCCAGCCTTAAACGCCTTGACGGTGTCCTGAACGGTTCCCGTGGGGCCACGGTAGACCCGAATTTTTGCAGCCTGGCATTTTTGCAGAGCCCCCATTCCAATTCCGCTCACGATGAGAACCTGTATGTTTTGACGCGCTAGCGCCGCAAGCGGATGGCAACCACCGTGCCCGTGGTGTTGATTGACGTTAATGATCGTTGTGTACTGCAGGGTATTCGTGTCCAGGATTAAAAACGCGGGTGCCGACCCGAAATGTTCGCAAACCCGGCTCGAAAGTCCCTGATCCAAATCAACAGGAATACAAATGTTCACGCTGCCTCCGTTACTGTTCCGTTGTTGTTCCGTCCGCCTCTATTGAAACCAATTGCCCTTCTTGGTTTTGAACATATGACCGTAATACATGCCATTGAAAGGAGAATGTCAACCGAAAAGTTGGCTGATCTGTCTGCGTAATATGCCGGGCGAGAAAACCTCACTTTCAGCCTAGTGATAACAAGGACCCGTTATGGTACAGCCTTTCCCAGTATGATGACCCCCGCACTTGTAGCGCTGGAACTCTATTTGGAAGACGAACTCAAGGACTACCCGGACGTAAGGGTCAGGTTTCGCGGTTCGTCTGGAACGCGCCGTAGCCCCGACCTTGAGCAGGACTACGACCCCAAGAGCGGTGATATTCATCTCAAATCCGGCTTTTACGTCCGCATCGGAAGCCGTGAATATTTCTTCCCGGCCGAGTGGGCCGGACAGGACCGTTCAAAAGTAGACGAACTTATCGCCGAAATCAGGAATCGGCATCCGGAGCGCTGACGACAAACTGCTCAGCTTTGCACGTTATCCGGCCAACTGAGCGTTACTGCCGGCGGGCCCCGCAGAATCCAATTTACTGAAGAAATTTCCGACTAAACCCCGCCAGAAACAATTCTCCTCACCTGCTCCAGTGCCGACCTATCCGATAGCACCAAAATCGTGTCATTCGCTTCAAATCGGGTCCCGCCGCGTGGCACGAAGACATCGCCTTTCCTTTGCAGGAGTACGATCAGGGCGTCCTTCGGAATCGCCACTTCGATAATCGTTTTGCCGACCACGGGTGAGTTTGGACTGATTTCAAGTTCGACGAGATCATTCTTGACGTCCGCCGCCGGAACATATTGCAGTGGATATCTGAACTTCTCCTTCAGCGGGGCATCGACGCCAAGCCATCTCGCGACGTATGGAATAGAAGTGCCTTGCAGAAGCGTTGACGTCAGCACAATGAAAAAAACGATGTGGAAAATGGTATCGGCTTTCGCGATTCCGGCAAGCAGAGGATACGTCGCGAGAATGATGGGCACGGCACCCCGAAGACCGACCCAGGAAACCATGAGCTTCTCTTTAAATTGATATCCTGACCCGATCAGGGTGAGAAACACGCCTGCGGGACGGCCCACCAGAATCAGGAAAGCGGAAATAGCCAAGCCGGGGACCATAACGGCCGGGAGCCTGGACGGAAATACGAGCAAGCCGAGCGTCAGGAACATCGATATCTGCATGAGCCAGGCAAGCCCGTCATGAAAAAGGGTCAGACTTCTCTTATGGACAAAGTTCTCGCGGCCAAGGATCAGGCCCGAGACGTACACGGCCAGGAAGCCATTTCCCCCTACCACTTGCGTCAGGCTGAAAACAATGAGCACGCATGAGATCGTGAAAACCGGGTAAAGTCCGTCATACTCCAGTCTGATACCGTTCAAGAGCCGCTTTATACTCTTGCTCGACAGGAATCCGAGCACAGTCCCAAGGATCATCTGTTGAAAGAACATCGGAACAAGCCGCACCGCTGAAACTTCCTGCTGTCCCAGCAAAAGCAGCAACCCGACGGTGAGAAACACGGCCATCGGGTCATTACTGCCCGATTCCAGCTCAAGGAGTGGCTTGATCTCACCTTTAAGACTGACTCTCTTGGACCGTAAAACAGAAAAAACCGCGGCGGCATCCGTCGAAGACATGATCGCGCCCAGCAGGAGCCCTTCTAAAACGGATAGCTGAAGCACCGCAGTCGCGAACGCCCCGGTCAGAATGCACGTTACGAGCACGCCGATCGTCGACAACAAAATACCGCTGCGGATTACGGGACGAACCTCACTCCATTCGGTGTTCAACCCTCCTGAGAATAGAATGAACGCGAGCGCAACCGTTCCAAGTGCCTCCGCCAAATAAGGGTCGTCAAAATAGATTTTTCCGATTCCGTCAGACCCGGCGAGCATGCCGACCGCGAGAAAGAGCAATAATGCGGGAATACCGAGTTTCCCGGATGCCTTGCTCGCGATCACGCTGAAAAAGAGGAGAATCGCTCCCCCTAAAATTAGGTATTCAATGGAAGACATGCCTGATGGAAACGTACCATAAGTCGGCCGTCATAAGAATCCTTGGGCGGTCGGTATGAATATTGATGCAACTCCGGTTATGCGATGCACGCTGCCCGGCAAAATGGGAACACTGCTTCTATTCGCGACGTCCGGAATTTTGGGATGTGCTGACGACGCGCATCTCGCCAACGGAACGAGTCAGACTCGGGATCAAGAGGCCCTGTCGGTAACCACGACTGTCATCGCGGCCGGGAAGACGACAATCGCCATTCGACCCGGAACTCGGGTCCTCTGGGTCAATACGGACAGGAAAAACCATTCCATCACCTCCACGATCGGGTTGTGGGATTCGGGCCGCATCAAGCCGGGAGAAGTATTCGCGCGCACATTTGAAGACGAGGGTGAGTTTGAGTTTGTCAGTGTCTACGACCGCGAAGTGACCGGTACGATCAATAGCTCCCAAGGCGCCAACCGAATCGCTTCGTCCATTGATCCTTCGGCAATGACCGCAATGGACATGGGCCAGCCTTTTGAAAAGTTCAGAACCGGCTTGCTTCCCGAATGGCAGACGGTAGCAGCCGTTGAGCAGGGCTTTCGTATGATCCGCGATGATAAAGTCATCCGCAGCGAAGCAGGCTTCCGGCGAATCCCGTGGGATTTTTTCGAGGACGCGTGCTCGCCGCGCGCGGCGATTGCCTCGGAAGCGCTGGAAAAAGCCGGATTTCGCCGCCCGGCGCGGCTGTTTGCTTTCGGTCCTCTCTCTGTTTCAAAAGGCGATCAGGTCGCAAACTGGTGGTACCACCTCGCGCCGGTCGTCGCGGCGGAAGGGCAGGCATTCGTTCTCGATCCCACTGTCAACCCCGACCGGGCTCAGACGATACAGGAATGGCTCTCCCGCATTACCGTCACGCCCGAGGAAGTTACCCTCAGCCTTTGTAATCCGTTCGCGTATACGCCTTGGAGCATGTGCTACATCAGCGGACCGGAGGAAGAAGCCGGCGCGGAAGAGGAATTATTGCTCTATGAATCGGGACGTTTTCACCTCAGCGCCTCGACGTCGTCCTGAGTCAACGCGGGCGGATGCATGCCGCGATCCCCGGTACCCGGCTCCTCCGCTCCGGGCAACTTTCCAGCCGCCTGCGATCCATAGACGTATTCCTGAAAAATCGGGCCCAGATCCGTTCCTGTCGCGGCCTCGAGGTAGGCTTCCAATTCAGCGGTTCCAACGACCCGACCTCGATAGGCTTCGAAGAAGCCCGCGAGAAGAGGCTTCATCCCCCCGGTACTCGACAGAAACATCGAATCGAGCTCGCTCATCAGCGATCGCCCGCTCGCGTAGGCGGCGAAAGGCGTGAAGCGGTCGAAGATGGATTGATTGTCCAGCCTCACCGAAACCCGATTCGAGGGTACGGAGCTCCTGAAATAATCGTAATCCCGCCAGCTCGCAACCGCCTCATCGATCCATCCAGCGCGCCCTCCCACCGGCATCACTCCCCGTCCGAACCAGGAATGGAGCAGCTCATGCCCGAGCGCGGACAGGCTCGTGATCGTCGCTCCCGCGTGTTCCATTCCTCCTGATCCGGAAATATAGGCAACGAATCGGTCGTGAAGAAACGGTCCGTAATCCTCTTCAAGTTCCGCGAAGAGACCCGGGAGTTCCGCCGCGGCACTGACCGCGCCCGAGGAATCCTCCGAATAGACGGTAATCGGAATTGTTTTTGTCAGACCGCGATAGCTCAACTCGCGAATCGTGAACGTCTTATCCGTGACGTGAAAATAGAACGAAGACGAATTGTAATATTCCGGAAATTCAACCCGCCAGCTGAAAGAACCCAAATCGGTGAGAGCGCCGTTGGTGAATACGCGATGCGGATTCGACACTCCTTTCAGACTCAAGTTCAAGGTGAGCTTGAACTGATCATCCTCAAAGGAGGCGGGCCCATAATCCTCAAAAAAGTTCCCGCTCGAAATATCCGCCATCGCGGTAACCAACCCGACGCCCCCGCTTCGATAGCCCACCTGCTCCGTCCCCAGCGAATAGGAGATCTCGAGCACATGCTCTCGGCCCGGTGAAGCTGTCTGATCAAGAGAGACCAATGAATTTCGACCCTCGGAATCGGAAACCGATGTCAACGAAATCGTCGCGCCATCGAGCGAAGAGGAAGTCACCGGGGCATTGAGCAGGAAGTAGGGAAAGCCTTCTTGAGGGACGGTAAAGGTGACTCGCGCCGTTCCGGTGGTTTCCTGGGTTGCATTGTCGATCACAAGGTCGAGATCGACTCGTGAAAAATCCGCGGGGACGTATGTCCTTTCTCCCCGGCTGAAAATGCGCTGCGCTGTTGCCGCGTTTACCGGAACACCTCCCGTGTCCGTCTGGACCGGATCAACACCTGGTTTCGGAAATTCGTTTGGCCCGGAGACCGCGAGGCGCGGCTCGCTCAACTCGGAATTGCAAGCGGCTGGCAGCACGGAAAAGAGAATAAGCAGTACGGCTGAAGCTCTGTTCATGTCAAACCTCCAAAAGCACGATTACGAACCAGAGCTGCAAAGGTGTCGCCGTTCAGCTTGCGAATTGCGTCGAAATCGTACAATCATGCTCTTATGAATATGCGGGGTGTAAAGCCTATTCCGGCGAATACGTCGAAGCTGTCCGCCTGGCTCTGGGATTTTTCGGGAGCCTTCGCGGATATCGGCGTGCTGTTCCCCCTGGCCATTCCGCTCATTGCCAAAAACGGGTTCAACCCGACCTCGCTCTTTCTCTCTGCGGGGCTTTTTTACATCGTCTCGGCCTACTACTTTCGAATCACCATGCCTGTGCAGCCGCTCAAGGCGATGGCGGCAATCGCGATCGCCTCCGGGATCGGCGTCGGAACCATTCACGCCGCGGGTTGCGTCATGGGAGCGCTCCTGATCACCTTGGCCCTGACCGGGTTGAGTGTAAAGCTGGGCGCTCTGTTTCCGACTTCGGTGATTCGCGGCATTCAATTGGGGCTCGGAATGATTTTGATCCGCACCTCCTGGGGGCTGATCACCGGTGACATTCAGATCGCGATGCTGGCTTTGGCGCTCCTCGGACTCGCGTATTTTGTTCGAAAAGCCGTTCCACCGCTCATTCCCGTCTTAGCGCTTGGCCTGGTCCTTTCAATCCAACGAGTGCACGTCGGCGCTTTCGGCCCCGTCGCATTTCTACCCGCGCTCCCCTCCCCTGCCGATTTTTGGACGGGCTTTGTCGTGCTCGTAATCCCGCAAATCGCGCTCACCTTCGGGAACGCGATCGTCGCCACGGAGGCGACCGCCAAAATTCTCTATGGCGCAAGCGCGGCGCGCCTGAACCTGAGATCGATTCCGCTCAGCATGGGAATCGCGAATATCGCGACCGGGCTTCTGGGTGGCGTTCCCATGTGCCATGGCTCAGGAGGCCTGACCGCGCACGCCAAGTTTGGAGCGAAGAGTGAGCGGTCCGGGTACATTATCGGCGCGTTTCTCATTATCGTCGCGCTCCTGTTTGGGGAATCGGCGCTGAACGTGATCTCCGCGTTTCCGATCGGAATCCTGGGCGTTCTTCTTATGTCAGTGGGCGTTCTTCATGCCACGCTCATCCGAGACATAATTCCCACGGACTGGCCCGCGGGCTGGTTTCCTCTTATGATCGCGCTCGTGACGGCAGTGACCGGCGTCGCCTCGCAAAACCTGAGTATCGGCTTTGTCGCCGGCATTGCGCTCCACACCGTTGGGCATCTCTGGAAACGCGCTAAACAGCCTCTACGAAATGTCTGACCGGTGCGGACCCGAGAGGCCTTTATAATTTACCGAGACAGTGTTCCAGGGCGCTCAACAGATCCTCACAATCCTCAACGCCTACGGACATCCGAACCAAACCGTCCGTGATCCCGCTGGCCACGCGCTTATCACGCGGAACAGAGGCATGGGTCATCGACGCCGGATGCTGAATCAATGAATCCACCGAGCCCAGGGATACGGCCAGTGAAAACAGATGGATACTGTCCATCATCTTTCGACCCGCATCCAGCCCCCCCTTGAGTTCAAACGAGATCATCCCTCCAGGACGCTTCATCTGTTTCTTCGCAAGGGCATAGTACGGACTGCTTTCAAGGCCGGGGTAATTGACCTGTTTCACTTTTGGGTGATGCTCGAGATATTGCGCGATTTTCATCGCATTGTCGCAGTGCTTTTCCATCCTTAACGGCAGAGTCTTCAACCCGAGGTTCACGAGCCAGGTATCAAAAGGACTCGGATTGGCGCCGACATCCTTCAAAACAGTGTAAAGGGAGGTCTTGACCTCTTCCGAATGGGTCGTAACCAATCCGCCCACGACGGTCCCGTGACCGCAGATATACTTGGTCGTCGAATGGACGACAACATCGGCGCCGAGCTCCAGCGGCCGCTGCAAATAAGGAGTGGCGAAAGTATTATCGACGACGAGCTTGATCGAGGGATTGATCGATTTGATGAGCTTAGAGATGGCCTTGATATCATAGACCGACAGGAGAGGGTTCGTCGGTGTTTCGATCAGGCAGGCTTTTGCTTTGGGGTTCTGTTTCAAACATCTCTCGAAAGCGTCGAGGTCCGCGGGATTCACCGTAACCGAGTTGATCCCGAAGCGGTTCAGCACGTTGAAAGCGAGATGGTCGGTCGCGGCATAAAGAACATCTCCAAGAATGATTGTGTCGCCTTGGCTCGCCAAGGCCATCAACGTGGAAGAAATCGCGCCCATGCCGGACGAAAACGCCTGAGTAGAGACGCGAAGATCCGG
>MEQK01000163.1:0-386 GCA_001770175.1 Bdellovibrionales bacterium RIFOXYD1_FULL_55_31
AATTAAAATTTCAGGATTCGGCAATTTTGTCGTGCGCGAGAAACGTTCGCGTATTGGACGTAATCCGCAGACCGGGGAAAGCATTGAAATCGGCGCGCGTCGTGTTTTGACGTTTCGTCCCTCCCAGGTTCTCCGCGCAGAAGTGAACGCGAGCCTGGAAGGCACGCCGATTCCGGCCGGACAGGTTAAGGAAGACGATGATGACGACGGAGACGAATAGAGTCACGATCCCGGATCGGCTCTATTTTCGAATCGGTGACGTCGCGGAGCTAGCCGGAGTGAAGACGTATGTTCTCCGGTATTGGGAATCGGAGTTTCCGATTATCCAGCCGCAAAAATCCGCCACGGGACAGCGGATTTATCGACGTAGCGATGTCGAATCGATC
>MEQK01000163.1:406-10284 GCA_001770175.1 Bdellovibrionales bacterium RIFOXYD1_FULL_55_31
TAGCGATGTCGAATCGATCCTGATGATCAAACACCTTTTATACAATGAGCGTTATTCGATCGAGGGGGCTCTGAAGCGCATCAACGAGCTTCGAGCCGAAGGCCAGCTGAAGTCGTTCAAGCAGGAAACAGCTTCCCCCGGCAAAGATCCACGTTCTGAGGAGCGATTGAAAAAAGCCGCGGCTTTGGCTTCACAACTGAGATCTCAGGGACAGGTCCCGATTTCGAAGCTCTTTGCTTATTAAGACGGGCCGCTCTTGGCCAGTTTTTCGATAATCGGACGCGCGAGATTTCGCCCGAGGACGCTCTCCATTTGACAGAGTAGGCCGGGGCTCGTGAAGTTGAAATCAGTCACTTGGCCTTCGATGAGATCGACGGCGGCAAGTCGAATCTTCCGGGAACACAGGTGTTTCGAGATGAGGCGCGCCGTCCGGCTTTCGCGAGCATTGAGCCGGGAAGGCTCGATCCTGCTTCCGCGGTCGACATTGACCCGGAAATCACCGCTGACGGGAAGCTTACGGACGTGGGCGAGCAGTTTTCCGTCGACGAACCAAAGCCGTTGTTCGCCTTCCGAAATCTCTTTCAGGAAGCGCTGCAACAGGACGGGGTTCCGGAAGTTTTCCGTCTCCCTCGCGATTACGATTTTGGCTTCGTCGATGCCGCGTTGAGAGCGCCAATCGAGGAGCTCGACTCCTTTGCTTTGGCAAAGGTGCAGCGGTTTAAGGACTGTTCGGCCCTCTTTCTTTCCGAAAGACAGGAGGTAGTCCCATTGCGAAGCCACGACGGAAGGAGGCGTCACGTTCTTGAGAAGAAGTCCCTCGATCTTTTCATTCGTGGAGAAAAGGACATCGGGCGAATTCACGATTTCGACGTTCTTTTTTCCTGAAACGGATTTTGAAAGTAACTGCAAGGGGTGGAGATAGCTGAAATCGACGGGAGGATCCATCCGGTAATGAATTCTGTGGAATTCTCCGGGGTCTGAAATCTCAGCGGGCCCGGGGAGGATTTCGGAACTTTCGGTCCCGGTGCCGGAGACCAAGGGGTGTGCATCGAGAAGAATGCGGTTCATCTCCCAGCGGATGGTCCGTACGCTGCACCAGTAGCTCGGGAACCCGAGTTCCAGGGCCTCCCGGGCCAGACGCAGAGTGGTGTCACGGCGGTGGTCGAGAAAATGCCAGGGATCGGTGATCCAAAGAAAACGAGGGTGCCGCATTCTCGCAAGTCGCTTCATGTGTGTGCGGCCTCGAGGAGGCGTTCAACTTGCGTGGATATCTCGAGGAGTGGTTGTGCTTTTGTCCCAAAGGACGAGGCTAAGGCTTGACTGGCGGCATGCAGGCGTTGAAGCATCATGTTTCTTGCTTCACTTGCTGACATATGGAAGAGGATGCTGATGGGCTTGCCTTTGTCCTGCTCGGCATCGGCGAGATCATCAGCAATCTGAAAAGCGAGGCCGAGCTCGTTTCCGAACGTGGCAATCACGGAACGCCTCGTGTCTTTGTCACCGATATCGGCGAAATCCACGGGTATTAGGAGTGAGGCAAGAAACAGCGCGCCTGTTTTTTGCTTCTGCATCCGTTCGAGCGCCTCGATTGACGAATTTTCGTCCAGCAGCATTTCGGCGGCTTGGCCGCCAATGACCCCCCTCGGCCCCATCGCCCAGATCAGGCGTCGCAAGGCTCGAACGAAACACTTCGGCGGCACATAGTCCTCGGCCTTGCTGAATACCTCGACGGCGATGGCGACGAGGGCGTCGCCGGCAAGAAGAGCGATCGGTTCTCCGAACTGCTTGTGGTTTGAGGGGCGGCCACGACGAAAGTCATCGTTGTCCATGCATGGGAGATCGTCATGAATCAGCGTGAAGCAATGAATCATCTCGAGTGACAGCGCGGCGGGAGTTGAGGCTCGCTGATCGATTTCGAGCATTTCGGCGCAGGAGACCAGGAGCCTTGGCCGAATTCTTTTTCCAGGAGCGAGCAGAGAGTATCGAATCGATTCAGCGAGATGCAACGGAGTTGCCGTTGCTGGGTCGCCGAGCACATGATCGAGAGCTTGCCGAAGAAGATGGTCAATATCCAGTTCCATGATTATCTCTCTATTGTCATTCTTTTGTCAGGGGGCGACCGGCGCGTATCCGGGGTTCGATAGCGGTCCGCTCAAATCGTAGGCGTAGCCGCCGTCCGGCTGTTTGCCAGGGGCGAGCACGGCCTCGAGCAGAATCATCGGTTTAAGGATATTCTGGGAAAGGCTGAATTTCGCCCGAATTGCGATATTGCTCGTCTCGAGTTGTCGCGCGAGCGTGATATCCCCCGTGACGGTCGCGTGGATATCGTCTGCGCTGTTCCCCGACTTTCCGAGCCGCAGGGTTTTGATGTGGAGCTTTCCTTTCTCGATCGAATAATCGAACTTCGATTCCGATACCGAAATGGCCGGTATCGGAAAACCCGCGACCGTCTGGTTATCGACTTTGACTTTTGAGAGCGTAATTGCGCCTTCGCCGTTCAGGGTCGAGGGGGTATGCATGTCTCCGCTTAAAGATGCCGCGCCGTCCAGAATGGCCGTCCCGGAGACCGGAAGGAACTGAAAAACGCCGATCTTTTTGAGGTCGAGCTTGTTTGCATCAAAATTAAACGCAATCTCCGGACCTCTGATTTTCATCGAAAAGGATCCCGTCAGCTTGCCGCCCTGGTTCTCAATCCTAAAATCGCCGGCCAATTTCCGGAAAAAAAGTTGAAGAAGGGACGGTGATGCTTCGATGCGATCGATGTGAAGCTCGGGACTGGGCGGAGGAAGACGTAAGGTGACGTCCTTCAGTGAGTACGAAATACCGAATCCGATCCCGATTTTGCTCTCGGCGGCGGTGTAGGTGATTCCCTTTTCCGCAAGAACCGATGTGATCTGATTTTGGATGTAGTTGTGAAAACGGTCTTCCGGAAGTTTCATCACCGTGAAGAAGATGAGCAGGGCAAGGGATGAAACGATCCAGGTCGCGGTTCGAATTGATTTCGTCAGTCGAGAAGGGGGGGCCACTACCAGATGAGTCGAGCCGTCTTCGCCGGTTTTTTGCAGACCTCCGACGTCGTTATCGGATGGGGATGTTGAAGGATCGTGCGGCGTAACCTCAGCGGTGTCCTGGGGCCCGGGCGGTGGTTGAACGGGTTTCTTCGTCGCGGTGAGCGTCGTTTCTTTTGTTCTATCCGGCGTTGTCTCGGGATCAATCATCAGAACCTCTTTGTGAAGAAGACCTTACTTGTTCGCCAACGAAAAGGCTGAAATCGAGAACGTCGCGTCCATATAGCCGCTCGGATCATTTTTCGTGTCGATTTGAAGATTACGCAGCTTGACGGGCCGGGGGCCTGATTCCAGCCCGAACGCGAAAAGGATGACTTGCCGGATATTCACGTGCTTCAGAGTAATGTCGAGCAGGCTTTCCTTGACTTCGGACCCCGAGCTGGAAGGCGCCGGCTTTTCGGGGGAAATGGTGAGCGCGCTTTTGTCGATTTGGTAATTTCCCGCCGTGCTCTCAAGATAGGCGGACCACGGTCCCTGGGCTGCTGCTGCTCCGGCGGCTCTCGAAGTTACTCCTTGAAGCCTTTTGAGTTCGTCATTCGCGGATTCGATCACTCGAAGCAAATCGCTTTTGGTTCGGAGTTCCTTTTTTAGCCGGTAGACTCCCGCCATCGAGCTCATTACGATCGCAACCACCAGGAGAACTACTCCCGCGATAAATCCTAACCGGAGATAGGTCTTGCTCTGTTGATCGAACTCGTCCCATTTCGACTTGATCTGCTGAAACCAGGCCTGTTCGCTGATGTAATCCCCCGCGTTGCTGAGCCACCGACTCAAGGCTGCTTTACTTTGCATAACCGCCTCCATTCGCACCGGCTAAGCCGGGGCTCGCTGCAATGGGCTTGCCCGAAAAAGTCAGCTTCCACCGCTTTTTGTCCGGAGCGGTTCCGCTGACTTCTTCCAGCTTGCTTTGCTGTAATCCGCTGACCTTTTTCGTGAGTTCATTCGCCAGCTGCTGGGCAGCCTGCGGATTCGATACGAGTACTGAAATCGAGGCATTCGAATCGCCCGAAGGGGAGTAGGGCGCGCTCGGAGCCGAGCCTACCTGAAATTGGGTGACATCGACGACGATGTTCGGCGGAATTGTCGTCGAGAGGTCGCGAAGGAAGTCGAGGGGCGAATTTGGGTTCGGCCCAAGGAGCTGGTACAGTTCCCGTTGTTTTGTGAGTTCCTTGTTGATGGACGAACGAAGGGTACTCGGACTCGCTATGTAGTTCCTTACCGCGCTTCCCGAAATGCCGTTGAAAAAGCTTTTTATGCTGGATTCAAGCTGAGAGTTTACGGTCCCGAGCCGTTGTTTGTACTCAAACGACTGGACTACCAGGCTCAGCACCAAACAAGATGCAACCGCTGCGCTCGCCAGCATAAGCCGACGGATTGTTTCGAAATCCATTTCACGAGTCCGGCCCTGTTTGGCGAATTCACCTTTTCTGAAATTCACGCTCGTGGTTCGGTCCTGCCCCACGAGGCAAAGCGCTGTTGAAGCGGCGAGAACAAAGCTCGCATCCGTGTGTTCGGAATAGGTCACGCCCGACGCGGCGAGTGAGCTTAGCGTCTGCAGGGGTTTTGCTGTGATCTCGAGGGATTCGGCGATCAGAGCCTCGATGCCCGGGAGGAGTGCGGTACCGCCGGCGAGATAAACGGCCCCGAAGTGTTCACGTGTCACGCTCTTGCAGGTCAACATGGCCTGGTGGAGTTCACGAATGAGTGTTTGAAGGGGTTCAATCAAAGTGTCCGAGAAGGCGATCTGCTCGGGCGTGGCATTCTGGTTTTGCGTCGAAGGAATCACAAACCCGTGGTCGAGTTTTGCTTTTTCGGCTTCCTCGATCGAAATGCCGTATTTCTGACTGATCGCCTGGGTGATATCCCGGCCTCCCCACGCGATCTCGCGCGCCATGATGGGAGTACCTTTCCAGTGGACGTAAAGGGTTGTCCGCTCTTTTCCTATCTGAACGAGAAGTACCGGTTTTTGCATTGTCTGGGCGGGCACGATGCGATTGAAAAGAGTTCGATAGGCCCAAGCCTCGGTTGTCAGGAGGTCCGGGTCAATTTCAGCGGAGGCGTACTTGGCGAGAGTGACGGCGATGCGCTTTTTCAGACTGGCCGCCACGTGGACGAGTGTTGCATTCTTTGACTGTGATACCGCCGTATAGTCATAGACTGCCTGTTCAAGCGGAAAGGGGAGTTCGTCTTCGAGTTCGAAGCCGATGGCGGCTTGAATCGCCTTTTTCCCTCGCGTCGGCAACTGGAGGTTGCGGAATGTGACATCAGCCGATGACATCGCGACGGCCACGCGGTCCGGTTTTTTCGGGAGCCCGGATATCAGGCTCTGAAGGACCTGTCCGGGTTCGGTTGAACCCTCGAGCTGCAGTTCGTGGTAATCCCGAATCTCGAATCGCCCGAAGGCGCTGTCGATCTCGACGGCTTTGATACTGTGACTGCCCCAGTCAACTCCGAGAATCCGCATAGTTGCACCCTCTCATAAAATTCTCATAAAAGTTACTTTCAAGCCACTGTCAGCTTTAGGGCTCATATCCTGAGGAACCTTTGTGGCGGGATCCCCGGAGCTTCCCGATGGAGCTGGACTCTGCTGGTCTGTTTGCGTTTGACTGTCCCCTTTTTTGGGCGTGCCAAGCGTAACCCATGCTTCGATCAGACGAACAGATTGGTTTACTTGCGCTTGAACCGTGATTTTGAATAGTGATTCGTCCACAACGACCCGGATATTCCGCTTTGTAAGGCTTTCTTTAAAGCGATCGATCGCCTGCGGGCTCTTGAAAGCCCCCGTATGATCGGCCAGGTATTTGAAGAAGTCTTCTTCTTTTTTGAAAGTATTGTCCTCTTCTTCTGAATCCCGATACTTGAAAAACTCCGTAACTTCTTCTTTTGTCAGATCGGGGACCAGTGCGCGAAGCGTGAACTCGTTCATCGTATTGACGTTGATGCCGGGGGTGGTGCTGACAGTCAGCCCCGGAGCGAGAATGTCGTAAATCTCATCACTGACGAGCGGGATCATGCGCAATTCGGACATGCTGTAAAACGGAGCGCGTTTGAAAGCCACGGATTCATTGCCGCTGGAATTTCGCCGCTCGTAGGACCGATCTGCCCAACCGACGATGTTGTCCACCAGGTCTTCGACGCGAAGGTCCCGATACTCATTGGCGAAATCAGGATCAGCTTCAAATTTTTGATTGAGAAGCTGTGTGATGTAGTCGCTCAGGCTGTTTCGCGCATCATCGGGATTGAAGGTCGGAGCGGGGCTTGGAGAGGCCGCTGGAGTGGGTGGGTTCTGAGCTGAAGCGGCTGGCGAGGGTTGAGCTTTGGGAGCGTAGGGCGCCAGAATCATGTTCAGATTGTACTTGCCTGACTCGGACGAAATCGTGGAAGAGAACTTCCCGTCGAGACCGGAGGACTTCTGGAAGGCTTCGATCGTACTCTTTTCGTTCGAAGTCATTCCAGGGACGTTCGTCGGGAAGGGGTAAAATATCGGGAAGCTCCAGATCTTATCCAGAACCTGGCGTGGCACCGCTGGAATCCCGCCGCCACCCTTTCCGCCGCCCACCAAGTCCTTGACTGTTTGAAAAGCCTTAAGCCGGAGGAGCGACAGCTTGTAGGCGCTTTTCGCCAAATAATGAACTTTCACCTGATCGAGCGCGTCGAAGGCGATCGTCTGGCTCACCTGGGCGACATACGTGAACTCGGTAACGAGGATGGAAAGCACGCTGATCGCCGCCATGACGAGAAAAAGGGCGATGCCGCTCGTGTCGCGGTGTGTGCTTTGGCCGGATCGCTTCTGCGGCGAATGCGATTCAGGTGCTCGGGTCAATGCCATAGATCGGGATCTCCGGTCTGAAGACGTACACGCCTTCAAAAAACAGTCTGAAAGGGCCGGCCACCTCAAAGGTGATCTCGACCTTGTCAGGATACAGGTCTTTTTGGTCCTCCTTCTCGCTATCCCAGGAAGTTTCCCAGGAGCCGTTCACACCCTTGTCGCGGCGAAAATACCGGAACCGGATCTTCTTTATCCCGCGGAGCAGGGGATACTTCACGAGCATCGTATCCCGTTTCTCGTCGTCCTGGTAAACATTGGGACTCGCCGTTTTGACCAGGACGTAAGAGTCCTGAATCTCAGGACGGTCCTCATCCCGATTCGCCTCATAGACGATTTTGGTGAGTTCGGATTCGGGCGCGTCTTTGTAGACGCGAATGTGCGACGCCGCGATAAAGCTCATTTTAGAATCCGTTCCGATGAAGTGTCCCGGACGCAACCCCGTTTTATCGACAGCCGGTCCCCAGAATTGCGTGGCCTGGTTCAGGTCTCCTCCCATCAGTACCTCCATTTCCTGAGCGTTCGGCGGGGCGGCCGGATCCTTTGCCGGTTTGGGCGGTTCAATCAAAAGGGGAGAGTATATGAGGGAAACGTCCCTCTGCACGATGTTCATTGCCAGACGGATTCCGTTGTAAAAATCTCCCTCGCGGCTGAGGACATCCCGCAGGCGATAAGTTTCGACGGTCGCCTGGTAGATAGCGATACTGATGAAAACCAAGATGACCATGGCGATCAGGACTTCCATGAGGGTGAATCCACCCTGATTCGAAAATCTACTCTTGAAGTTCGAATTCATGATTCAGATCCACCCAATACGTTGAAACGGAAAAGCTCTGTTCGCCAGGGCCCTTCTTCCAAAAAATCGTTACCGTGAGCTCTCTGACGGCTTTGGAAAGAAAGTTCGTGAGCAGCTTGGTCATGAGTCCGGTGATCCCGCCGTCATCTTCGCCCCCCGAGGTTTTTGATCCTCCGAAACTGAGGGAGGGAAACTTTATTTCCTTGATCTCCATCGTCCAGCGGTAGTCCTGGTACGGTTGGGCAAAGATACCTCCATCCGTCTTCTTCACCTCTTCGAATGTTTTCCCTTCGATTTCGTACTCCGCTTCGATCATCTGGTTCTTTGCGAGCATCGCGACGACGTTGAGCTGTTTCGCGCGATTCGAGGCGTTGATGCTCCCCGATTCCACGGCCAGAATGGAGGCGAACGCAACCATCATGATCGCCATCGCGATCATCGTCTCGAGAAGGGTGAATCCGCTCTTATCGTTCAAAAATCTCGGCACGAGTCATGTACCTCTCATAAAGATCGGTCTGGCCGACCAAGGGCGAGATCACGAGTGAAATGCGGTGTTTCGATTCATCCTTCAGATGGATGATCGTGCGTTCAGTCAAGCCGTGCGGGAAAAAATGAGAATAGACGATCCCTTCTGTTATCGGCTCAGGGCTTTCCTGGGTCACGAGATCCTCGAAAACGACCCCGCGAGGGAGCGATAGCTTTTTTCGGGTGACGCTTTTTTCAATCGAAAAGGGGCTCGCTGGTTTCTCTTCCTCACGCATGAATCGCTTTCGCCGTTGATCTCGCTCGAGCGTTTCCTTCGTGTCGAGCAGGGCCGTGGTCGGACCGGATTCGACCCAATAGGTATTCTTTTTAAGGTCGTACGCCATTCTGTGGACCTTCCCTGTGATCACGGTCGAGTTGTAAGCCTCCTTGATCGTGGTCGCGATTTCCCTCGCGGCCGAGTTGAGCGAAAGCTGAAAGTAGCTCGTCAAAGTGGGTAGGGCGACCACCGTCATCATTCCGATGATCGCCATAACAACCAGCGTTTCTATGAGACTGAATCCGCGATTTCGCAATATCCTTACTCCAGATCGTCGGAGTTGATATCGGCCGACACTCCGGTACCGCCTTCAGCGGCATCCGACCCCAACGACTTGATTGTGAATTTGTTACCGTCGGACATGTACGCGAAGTCGTTCCCCCAGGCATCCTTGGGGAGCTTCTTTGAACTCAGGAATCCTTCCGGGTCGTAGTTCTTGCATTCGCGGCCGGCCGGAGCTTTGATCAAGGCATCCAGACCCTGTTCCGTGGTCGGGTAAAATCCGCAGACGCGGCGGAAATCCTGAAGGATCACTCCCAGCTGCTTGATCTGGATCTTGGTCGAGTTGACGCGCGATTCATCGAACCGTTTCGTGACGTTCAGTCCGATGATCCCCATGATCAGTCCCATGATCGCGACGACGATCATCATTTCGATCAGCGAGAAGCCGCTGTTTCCTGTTTGCGGCTTGCGCTGCTGAATCAACCGGATTACGAATTTAACGAGTGTTCTCACTTTGCGCAGCATATGGATTCTCCTTCTCTTGCTAGCGTTGATTTAAATTACTCATATTCATGAGGGGCATAAAAACGGAAAAAACGATGAACCCGATCACCCCGCCCATGGCGACGATCATCAGGGGTTCCAGGAGCGCGGTCATCGATTCGACCCGCGCGTTGACTTGTTCCTCATAGGTTTCCGCGACGTTTTTGAGCATGTCGGGCAGCTCGCCGGTCTTCTCGCCGATCGCGATCATGTGGATCACGAGCGGCGGGAACTCACCGCATCGGCGGAGGGGCTCCGCGATCGATTGCCCTTCGGTGATGTTCTCGCGGGCGCTGGCGATCGCCTTCGCGATCGGGACATTGTCAACGAGGTTACGGGCGATCGACATGCTGGTCAGGATCGGCACGCCGCTCGAAAGCAACGTGGCCATCGTACTCGAAAAGCGTGTCACCGCGATCATGCGGATGAGGGAACCAAAGACGGGGGCGCGCAGCTTGAACGCATCCCATTTTGGGCGTCCCGATTCGCTATTGATGTATTTACGAAACAGCCAGACGACGACTCCGATGATCGCGACCACGACAAACCACCAGTTGACGATGATATCGCTTACCAACATGAGGAATTTCGTCATGGCCGGCATCGGTTTATTCATGGATT
>MEQK01000164.1 GCA_001770175.1 Bdellovibrionales bacterium RIFOXYD1_FULL_55_31
GTCATCGACGTGGCATCCACGTCCACATTTCTCGACCCGGAGGATATGGAAAAGGTATTCCGCGGAGAGCTGGAAGGGCGCTATCTTTACAGTCGCCATTCCAATCCCACCGGAGTGGATTTCGGGAAGAAACTTGCGGCTCTCGAGGAGATGGAAGACGCGGTAGGTGTCGCGAGCGGGATGGCCGCGATTTCCTGCTCCCTGCTCCAACTTGTGCCGAACGGAGGGCACATCGTTTGTTCACAGACGATTTACGGGGGAACCTACGCCCTTCTGAAGAATATCTTCCCAAGGATGGGTATCGCCGTCACTTTCGTCGATCCGAATGACGTCAGGGCTTTCGAAAGGGCGATTCGTCCGGAGACGAAGGTTCTTTATACCGAAACAGTCAGTAACCCGCTTCTTGGAATCAGTGACCTCAAAGCGATCGGTGCGCTCGCGAAAAAACGCGGACTGAAATTGGTCGTCGACAATACGTTCACTCCGGCCGTGGTGACGCCTTCGAGGTATGGCGCGGACGTCGTGATTCATTCGTGTACGAAGTACATTTCCGGCGCCAGTGATCTCGTGGCGGGCGCGATTATCTCGAGCAAGGATTTCATTCATCAGCTCGTCGATCTCAATGGCGGGATGGCGATGCTTCTCGGCCCTGTCATGGATTCCCGGATTTCCCACAAGCTTTATCTCAGGTTGGATCATCTGCCGCTCAGAATGACCGCGCATTCCCGATCCGCGGGCTACCTTGCGGTTAAAATGGAAGAAGCCGGCGTGAAGGTGATCTATCCGGGACTGAAAAGCCATCCCCAGCATGAGCTCATGAAGAGTATGATGCATCCGGAGTATGGTTTCGGCGGAATGATCACGGTCGATTGCGGGACTCGTGAAAAGGCGTTCCGTCTGGCTTCCCGGCTTCAGGAAGAGAAGTTCGGCCTTTATGCCGTTTCGCTCGGTTTCTCCCGGACCTTGATGAGTTGTCCCGCGGTGAGCACTTCGAGTGAAATTCCGGCCGAGGACCAGGAGAAGATGCATCTTTCACCGGGGCTTTTGCGGCTGAGCATCGGGTTTACCGGCAACGACAAGGTCATGAGCGAGCGGTTCTTCAAGTGCTATCACGAGGTCTTCGGCTGATCGATTATTCAGCTGAATTATCCGGCACGACGCTCATCCCGCGCCGGCTTGGGTTCGGCTTGCGCGGGGGTTCCGAGCCGCCGTTGTTTGCGGATCAGATAAGCGGGAAGGGCGACCACCGCTGCCGTCGTGCAGCAGAGTTCGCCCAAGATCGCGAGTAGACCGAAGCTGACAAAAGCCTGATTTTGGGCGATCAAAAGGGAACCGTACCCGATCGTGGTGGTGAGGCTGCATAGCAGGACCGCGCCGCCGGTTTCACGAACGACCCGGAGAATTCCACCGGCTTCGTTTTGTCGAAAACGCTGGAATATATTGACCCCATAGTCGACCCCTATTCCGAACGTGATCGGCAGAGCGACGAAGTTCAGGAAATTGATTCTGATCCCGAAGCCCAGAATCAGACCTGAAAGCCAAGTCACTCCGAGCATCAGGGCAAAGAGGACCAGCCCGGTGATTCGGGGCGTCCTGAAAAGGATTGCGACCAGAAGAACAACCGCGCCGAATGCAAAGAGAGTGGCTCTCGGGCCATCTCTCGCGATCGATTCAAGCGTGTCGGCCGAAACCGGAAGCGCACCCGCGACCGGAGTCCCTGGCGCGACTGAATCGGTGGCGTCGCGAATGGCTTTTACAAACCCGATGAGGCGCGTACGCTGCCGGATCTCATTACCGAGGGGCGGTTCGACCAGTACGAGATTGCCGATCGCGCCGTTTTTTTCGGTAAAACGGTCCAAAACGACGCTCGGCAGGTCGTCCGCGCTGATCGGGCTCAGCTTCTCGCCGATCAGCTCACGCGCAAGTCGACGATCCGAAGGGGAGAGTTGCATTAAAAGTTTTTCTGGAAGGACCGAGCGGATGTCCGCGAGCACACGAAGTTTGCGGGTCTGGTCCCTCGGGATAAAGTCACTCAGCGTTTGAACCGAGGCGAGCATCGAATAGGGACTACCGGGGTTCGTTTTTACCGCCTTTTCCTTGCGGGTTTTGAGAACTTTTGCAATTTCGGCCGCATCACGTTTGGTTTTCGGAAGGACCGCGATCGGGGACAGATAACGTTTGAAAATTTCATCAATGTACCGAGCGTAGTACCCCGAGCCCTTTTCAAGGCTGTAGCGGCTTCGAAGTCGGGTTAAATCCGCTTCAAGGATATCCGGGCTGAAGCGAGGCCACGTCATGATCGAGAGCACCGTGATAATGATGGTCACCATCCAGATAACGCCTGGGTGGCGGAAGAGAAGTGTTGAAATGCGGCCGGGCTCGCGCTTTGTCACCGCTCTTGGACGAGCGAGCGGGCGGCCCCGGTCGATGAGGTTGAGGAAGGAGGGGAGGACCGTGAAGGCGCTGATCCAGCAAAGGACCATTCCGATCAGGCCGATCACGCCGAATTGTCTGAACCCGCGAAAGTCCGTCAGGACGAGGGAACCGTAGGAGAGTCCCGCCGCCAGAGCGGCCGTAAGAGTCGCTTTCGCCGTGCGATCGATCGCGATCGCGCCCGCCACGACCGCTCGTCGCATTGCCCGTCGTTCCTCGAGATAGCGCGCCAGAAAAATGATTCCGAAGTTGATCCCGTTTCCGAGGATGATGCTTCCCAGAAAGGCCGAGTTGGCATTGAGGTACCCTATCATGAAATAGGTAATCCCGAAGGTCACGGCAGATCCGGTAACGACGCTTAGAATCACGGCGAGTGTTCCGCGGATGGATTTGAAATACAGCAGCATCACGATCGTGACGAGAACGCTGACCACGATCGATGAAAGGTCGAGGTCGGAAACGAGTGCCTTGTGCTCGTCTAGGATGTTTTCGATTCCGCCTGTGTAGTGAATCCGCATGTCCGCGGCGTACGATCGAGGATTCAGTTCGGCTATCGTATTCTCAACGAAACGCTTGGCGCTCCTGACTATTTTCATTTCGGAAGAGGTTCCGGGAACATAGACGAGAATGGCACGTTTGGTCTCATCCGGTGTCGCGTAGTAGCCGTCCGGGAACTGGTCAAAGGATGACGTACGCGCTTCATATTTGCCGCGCATCGCGGAGAAGTCGAGAACAGGTTCCGGTATATTGGTTTCGGCGAAAATATTCAGCGGATTACGGATCTCCCTCTCGTAATCGAGCCGATCGTTGACGTATTTGCGGATTTTCAGAAGGTCCGGGAGATCAATATACAGGGAACGGTTACGTTTGAAGAACTGAAGGGCGGGCTTGATTGTGTATTCCACTCCCGCGATGATCTCCCTGGGCCCTTTTTCGAGCCGGATAGCCAGATCATTCACGAAACGTTTGCTTGCCTTCGTGTCGTTTGAGAATACGAGAACGGCAAGATTATCTACTGACTTCAATCGTCGCGCGATCTCATTCAGGTCCGTGACACTTCGCGCGTAAGTCGGCAGGAGCTCCTGGAGGTCGGGTCTGAGGTTTCGGTAGAGCTTGTAAGAGTAGAAACCGCCGATAAAGGTGAGGAGCAGCGCGAATGACGCGATCGCGACGGAATGTCGCAGAATAAAGCGGGAATAGCGCGAAGTTTCCAAGCGGGGCTCTCCGCCAGGTGACTTGCACGTCGTGTTCTCAGTGGGAAAGCGCTGCGCGGCAGAACGCGTTGAAAAGCTTCAATGCCTGGTCCGCCGCACGAAAGGTCGGGATTCCCTGAGCTTCAAGCGCGGTAACGAAAGGGTCAAACAGCGCTCCCGAATCAACGACGACGATCCAGGGCTTTTCGGATGACTGAAAGAGCCTGCCGAGCCTTGCGGCGACGCCGGTCGGGGCGAGGAGATCCTCGCCGTGAGTTGGCCCACTTGGTAACGTAGCGAGAGCGGCGGTGAGCGGCACGCACCCGACGATCGCGGCATCGATGGATGCATCGTTCAGCATGGCCCGCACAACCGCCTCGTAACCTTCGTCATTGGTCATGGGCGTCAAATCGATGGGATTGTGAAGATCAACGATCGAACTGATCCCGAATTGAGTGAAGATCGCGCGAAGTTCTCCCGCCAGGGGCTCCTCGAAAGCAGGGAGGCTAAATGAACCGAGGTTGTCGGCAAAACTGACGCATTCGAAGCCGGCATTTGAAACGGCGCCGAGCCTGGTGCCGCGCACGGATTTTTTTCGGAGAAACGTAAAGAGCTTCGTGAGTTCCTCGAAATCAGAAATGCTCTCCGCGACAGTGACGCCGGCCCTCTCGCAAAGAGCGCGCGTGACGGCGTAGTTTCCGGCGATGGAAGCCGTGTGGCTCGCGGAGGCTTGAGCGCCTTCGGCTGTTCTGCCGGAACGATATAGAACGATCTTCCGGCCGCTCCGCGTGATTTCCCGGGCAGCCGCAAGGAAACGGAGTCCGTCCAATTCTTTGAAACCCTCGACATATACGGCGAAGACCTCGAGCTCCGGGTCGTCTTTGAGATAGGTCAGGAAATCGCCGATCGTGAGATCCATCTGATTGCCGATCGTGATGGCGTATTTGGGATTCAAGGCCGCGAGTTTGCTTAAACGGGAGATCGCGAACGCTCCGCTTTGGGAAACCAGCGCCACAGGCGAGACCGGCAAAAGACCGCGATCCCGAAGCGGCAGTTTGTAGTCCGGAATGAATAACGTGTTGTATTTGCCAGGGCGGGAAAGAATGCCGAGACAGTTGCCTCCGTTTATGATCGGGCCGCCCCAAGGGGTGGAACGGCTTTGTTTCAGGCTGGCTTGCATCTCGGCGACGAGCGTGTTTCCACCGGCTTTTTCTTCCAGCCCGCCGGGAATGATAATGATGCTTTCCGCTTTTTCGGACCGGATGGCTTGGACGACCGCCGCCGGAACCTGCGCGGCCGAGATCGCCAGAACGAGCAGATCAACCCGTTCTGGAATTGAGGAAACATCGGGAACACACCGGCATCCTTGGATTGAATCGGTGCCCGGTTTCACGATCGTGATGCGAGAACGATCAAAACCCTGGCAGATGAGGTTCTCGAGAATGATGCGGCCGGGATTGAGCTTCTCGGAGACTCCCACGATCGCTGCCGTTTTGGGTTCGAGCAGATTTCGGATTTTTGCGAGAGGCCTGAGTTGCGCGACGTCAGAGCCGGCGGGGCGGGATTTAGCCAATTTGATGAGGACGTCGACGGCATAGAGCGCCTGATTGCTGACGACGAGCGGATTGACCTCGAATTCCAGAATATCGGCCGGCATGAGTTCGGCCGCAAGTGCCAGGATCGTTTGCGTGACTTCGGCGAGCCTGTTCGAGCTGATCCGAGGGCGCTGCCCGCGAAGGGTTCCTGTCGCGAGTTTTGCCACCGCGACCGCATTGAGATCACTTTCGAGATGTTCGAGCTGGTCGGAGTAGGGGCTGAGAATCGCGATGTCAGACCCGGTTTTAAAATGCCGCGACAGGAATTCTGTATAGATCCCGCCTGGACCGAAACTGACCACTGGGCCGAAATCGTCGGTCCAGCGCATCCCGATCAGAAATTCGCTTCCGAGCGTCGCCGGATACGAGATGAACTGATTCAGGCTGTATCCCGCGATGGCGTATTCGCCCCTCAGACGTGATTCCATGTCCTGCAACGTCGGGATAATCGCATCGATTGTGTTCGAAACGACAGCAACGGCGCCGAGCTCGCTCTTGTGAAGAATTTCATCCGAAACCGCTTTGACGACGATTTTTTCGCCCGGAAAGGGCAATCCCCGTTCGCAAAGGAGCGCAGACGCTTCCTTGCTCCCTCCGACGACGATCTGGTCGGGGACTGAAATTCCGATTGCCTTCAGAACTTCCATCCCTTCTGTCTCAAGGAGAACGTCTCTGCCGGCGGATCGGGCACCTTGAATGATCGCGCGAACCCGGGCGAGAACCGCCGGGTCAACTGGAGGGCGGGCCATTTTGAGTGACATGATTGAGTCCCTCCGGGCCTATCGGGCCGCGCGCCCGAGCTCAAATGCCTTGAGATTGGTTTCGACGATTTTTTCGCCTTTCCTGCTGAACAGACGGTGAATCGCTTTCTGAAGGCTTTCAGGTTTGAGGGGCAGAACCCGCGAGCAGGCGCCAACGAGGACCATGTTCGCGGCCTTGGCGGACCCAGCGTCCCTGGCGAGTTGCTCGGCGTCGATGACGGAGGCGCGTGGCAGCCGCTGAATCCGTTCCAAAACGTCGGCAATGGGCGGATAGTCGGCGATATTCGCGACCGGATTGGTCGATGTGATGACCGCCCCCGCGGGAGAAAGATAGGAGAGATAGCGAAGCGATTCGAGCGGCTCCATGCTGAGCACGAGCGACGCGCTCCCCAACGAAACAAGAGGGCTTTCGACGGGAGAATCGCCCATGCGCAGCGTCGAACTTACGGCGCCGCCCCTTTGCGACATGCCGTGTACCTCGGATTGCTTGACATGAAAGCCTTCGTCGAGAGCGGCACTCGCGATGGCTGCTGTAACCGATAGAACACCCTGTCCCCCGACTCCTGCGAGGATAATATCGAATTTCATTCTACAGACTCCGGTCGACTGTTTGGGATCTTCTTGCGCTTGGCGGTCTCGATGCATTCCCGTACCGCGATGATGACGGACAAACCTCGATGCTCCACTTCGGCTTTGATGATCATGACATTCTGCTCGAGATTCCTGCGGTGCGTGGTGATGACCTTGAGATGTTCCGGGTCGACGCCCAGGCCAAGGACTACCTCCTTGAGTCTGGATGACGGGGCGATGGTCTCTTGTCCGCCGGTCATCGCAACGGTCTGATTATCAAAAATCATGAGCGTCATGTTCGCGTTCGACGCGACCGCATCGAGGAGAGGGGACATGCCGGAATGGAGAAACGTGCTGTCCCCGAGAACTGCAACGACCGGGTAAAAGCCGGCTTCCGCGGCGCCTTTAGCCATGCCGACCGAAGCCCCCATGCATACGCAGGATTCAATGGCGTTGTATTCAGGCATCGCTCCGAGCGCATAGCAGCCGATATCCGATGTGACGAGTTTGTTCTCGAACGTAGAGAGCGCTGCCTTCAGTGCTTCGAAACTGTCAATGTGAGGACAGCCGGGGCAAAGTTGCGGCGGTCGGTTCGGGAGAGGAAAACCGGGACTCTCGAGCCCCTTCTGCGTCTGAAGCCCGAGAACGGCGCGGACTATGTCAGGGGTCAGCTCCCCGTCTTCCGGCAGGCGCAAGTCAGTGGTGAGCGAGGGTTCTTTTCCGATGATTTGCAGCTTTCCGCTCCTCGGAGCGATGATTCCTCTCAGTGCTCGTTCCAGAAAAGGGTAGCCTTCCTCGAGAATAATCACCCGCTTCACGTGCTCGACGAGAGAACGCACTTTGTCTTCAGGAAACGGGTAAACGCCAACGTGAAGGTGCGAAGGTTGTTCAACGAGTTCGGGCTGACACTCGAAATAATAATTTCTGGCCGTTCCGGTCGTGATCACGCCGAGGTCCCGCGAATTCAGTGAGAGCGTATTGTAGGACGAAAGGCCCGCGTACGCGCCTAAACTGAGCTGCTGCGAGAGTCTCGCACGCCATTGTTGTCTGGCGTTGGACGGGATCAAGATCCATGGCGCCGAGGAGGGGGCCTTTTGAAGAGCTTTCTCCGTGTCAGCCTTGCGTTCCTGAACCATGCCGCGTCCGTGCGCGAGCCGGGTCACCAGCCGGATCATGACCGGCATCTTGAATTTTTCGGAAGCTGCAAAGGCCTCACGAGTCATGTCGTAAGCTTCCTGGTGGTTCGTTGGTTCGAAGCACAGGATGCGGGCAAAGTTCGCGTAGTAACGGCTGTCCTGTTCGTTTTGCGAACTGTGCATTCCAGGGTCATCCGCGACCGCGATCACGAGTCCGCCATGAATCGAAACGAGCGCTGAACTCATGAAGGGATCTGCCGCGACGTTCAGGCCGACGTGCTTCATCGTAACCAGCGCCCTGCGGCCCACGACGGACACCCCGAGTGCTTCCTCGTAGGCGGTTTTCTCGTTTGCGCACCAGGCGGCCAAAGGCTTCCCGTGCTCTTTCGAGTAGCTGAGCAGATGCTCCATGATTTCCGTCGAAGGTGTTCCGGGATAACCGTAGGCGCCCGTGATGCCCGCGTGAATGGCACCGAGGGCGACCGCTTCATCGCCTAGGAGGAGAGTGGTTGTTGGGACATTTTCAGAACTCATAGTGACACCCATGTAAGCGTTTTTGGCTGTAGCTTTGGGATACCGCAAATCCGTGCCTTAGCCAACCGGAATGGTGACCGTCGATTGATCAACTGTCGGTTTGATTCGAGTCGAAAATCGGTATAGTGTCCCCGTTATCGTGAGTTTAAGAGATCTTTGTCCTACCGTTTACGGTCCAGTCCAAAGCCGCAGGCACGGGTTGTCCCTCGGCATCAATCTCGGAGATCCCGGAGCCAAAGCCTGCACCTGGAGTTGCATCTATTGCCAGTGCGGATTCGGCAATCGGGTGGAGACGATGGGAGGAGGATTCATCCCATCGGTCGATCAGGTGCTGAGTGGGTTGAAGGCCGCCATAGAGCAGCAGCCAGCCATAGATTCCGTCACGATCGCGGGAAATTCAGAGCCGACTTCCCATCCCTTGTTCGCCGAAGTCGTGGACGCGGTTTTGGACTTTCGAAAGGCTTCCGGAGGCCGATGGATCTTCAATTCGCTCAGCAACGGCTCAGGCCTTGACGACCGCAAGGTCGTGAACGCTTGTAACCGGCTGGACGAGATCTGGATCAAGTTCGATTGCGCGACAGACGAGCTCTTCCGCAGGCTGAATCGTCCGGCGGCCCGCGTGGGAACGGTGGCGGAACATCTGAATCGGATCAAACAATTGGAAAAACCCCGTATTCAGTCCTTGTTCTGGCTTTTTCCGGATCGCCCGGAAATGAGCAACTGGACTGATAAGAATCGTGAGGCGGTTTTGACGGCCTATCGGGCGATCGTTCCCGAGCAGGTTTTTATCACCACGATCAAACGCGAGCCCGCGATGCGGGGACTTGAACCTGTTCCGCTCGAAGAACTCGAATCTTTTGGTGATCGGGCCAGAGCAGCCGGCTCAGACGTGAAGGTATTCATTTGAAAGGTATGGGTTCTCTCATGAGTAAGATCGATTCCATCGCAGCCGCCTTCAGAAAAGAAGCTACTGAATGGCCGCTTTGGTGGTCCTTGTTGAGTTTACCGCAAAGACTTCTTCCGCTGCTGCTTGTTCTTCTGTACTGGGCGGTTCTCGTTTTTCTTCATGGCTTTCGCAGCGATCATCTGACAATCGGGCTCCTTATTCTTGCTGGCAGCTACGGCGGCAGGACCGCGCGAAAGGGGCTGCGGTTTTTTCTTCCGCTGCTGTTGACGGCGATCGTCTATGACAGCCAGCGGTTCTATGCGGACTATATTCGCGGACCCGTTCACGTCCGCGAACCGTACGAGTTCGATAAAAGGTTTTTCGGAATTTCGACCGCCACCGGGACATACACTCCGAATGAATGGTTCGAGATGCATACGGTCCCGTTCCTCGACGTAATCACGGGCTTTTTTTACTTGACGTTCGTGCCGATTTTCGTGGGAATTGCCGCCTATTTCAGTTTCTGGGCCCGTCCCGAGGTTCGCGCCATGGCGCCTCGGATGATGTGGGCGTTCTTGTGGGTAAACGTGGTCGGCTATACGACCTACTACTGGTACGCCGCCGCGCCCCCCTGGTACGTCGCACTGCACGGCTTTGGCCCCGCACGCATGGATACCTTGGCCAACGCGGCCGGATGCGTTCGTTTTGATCATATCCTTGGAACGAAATTTTTCACGGAATGGTATGGCCGCTCGGCCGACGTCTTTGGCGCGATTCCGTCGCTTCACGTGGCGTACCCGCTCCAAGCGGTTTATTTCTCGTTCAAATTCGGCGCGGTCAGGAAGTTCAGTATTTTCTTTTACATCATCATGTGTTTTTCGGCCGTTTACCTGAACCACCACTATGTGCTGGATGTGCTTTTGGGTTCCCTCTATGCTATCGTCGTCACCTGTGTAACCGATTTTGTATTTGAGCGGCGGCGTTTGCGGGCCGCTCAGGACTCCAAAGCCCTTGCTTCCTAGAGTCGTTCAGAGGCGAATTCTTGGAGCTTTGGCCGTGGCTTTTCAAAAGAAGAGCCACCAGGGTTGTGCGCGGAAACGCCTCAATCTCCCGTATCGGAAAGGAGAACCTTGGCTTCTTTAACGGATTCCTTCAAAAGGCGGTTTTCGTACCTGCGGCTTTCGGTCACGGATGCCTGCAATTTTGGGTGTTCGTATTGCCTCCCGGGCGGCTATAGCCGAGCCTGCAGTCCCGCCGCTCCGCTTCTGCCCGCTGAAATTCGAAATCTCGTCGCTGCGTTTGCCCAGCTTGGCGTCTCGAAGGTCCGTCTCACGGGCGGGGAGCCGACACTCAGGCGCGATATTCTCGAAATCGCCCGAACGATCTCCGAAACTCCTGGAATTCGCACGGTCGCCATCACGACGAACGGCTATCGACTCAAGGAGCTCGCCGAACCTCTGTTTGCTGCCGGCGTCACGGCGCTGAATGTCAGTGTAGACAGCCTCGATCCTGACGTATTCATGCGAATCACGGACGCGCGATCCACTCCTCTCGCGAAAGTTCTTTCAGGGGTCGACGAGGCACTCAGGATGGGATTTCGTCCGATCAAAATCAACGTGGTTCTCCTGCGTGGAATGAATGATTCCGAACTTCCTTCCTTTATCGAGTGGTCCAGGACAAAGCCGGTCCATATCCGATTCATTGAATTAATGAGGACCGCGCAGAATGGTGATCTTTTCGCGCAGCATCATGTGTCGACGGGGCCGCTTTGTGAACGGCTGATTCGGGAAGGCTGGATCTCGAAACCGAGAGAGATGGACGATGGACCGGCACGCGAGTTCATTCATCCTGAATTTCGCGGTTCGATCGGTATTATCAGTCCGTACGCCCATGGCTTTTGCGAGTCTTGCAACCGGCTTCGGGTAACGAGCCGCGGTGATCTGCGACTTTGCCTTTTTGGCGAGGCGGATGAGCCGCTTCGGCCGTTCCTGCGGGACAGCTCACAACGGCCGGAGCTGATCGAACGCATTCGGTCGGCACTCAAAGAGAAGCCCCTCTCTCATCTGCTGAATGAAGGAAAGTATGGCAACACGGAAAACTTATCATCCATCGGTGGTTAAGACGCAAGGCGAGGCAGGCGTGTCTCGGACCGAAATCGAAGTCCGCACTCAAAGCCGCTTCAAAATGATCGACGTCGGATCCAAAACTCCCACGCGGCGGTATGCGGTCGCAAGCGGACGCATTCGCGTTGGCAAGGAGGCCTTCCTTCGGATTAAGGAAGGGCGGATGCCGAAAGGAGACGTCCTGGCGCTTGCCGAAGCAGCCGGAATCATGGCGGCCAAAAGGGCACCTGATCTGATACCGCTCTGTCATCCGCTCAGTCTCGAACAGGTCGTCGTGCGGTGCGATTTCGTTGAAGGGGAGCACGCCATCGAAGTGAGGTGCGAGGCGGTCGCGACTTCAAAGACCGGGGTTGAAATGGAGGCCCTCGCAGGCGTCAGCGGAGCTCTTCTTTCGATTTACGATCTCACGAAGGGGGTCAATCCCGCCCTGTGGATTTCGGATATTCACCTGCAACTCAAAGAGGGCGGAAAAAGCGGGAAATGGGTTCACCCCGAATCGACGGCTCAGAAAAGGGCGCGTGAACGGCACGTCACGCGGTCAGCTGCCCTGAACGGGTTGACGGTCGCTGTATTGACGATCAGTGATCGCGTATCGAAGGGGCTGGCTGAAGATGCTTCCGGACCGGCTGTTAACGCTTTTTTTATGGAACGAGGCGCTCAGATCGCGGCGCATGAGGTGATCGCGGATGAAAAGGCCGAGGTCGCGAAATTCCTGCGGCACTGCGCGCTCGAAGCAAATATCGACATCATCGTCAGCACCGGGGGTACCGGAGTTGGTCCGCGCGATGTCACACCCGAGGCTCTTGTCGAGGCGGGTGCCCGGATGATTCCGGGAATCGGAGAATTGCTCCGTTCGCGTGGCTCCCAAACCACGCCGATGTCCTGGCTCAGCCGTTCCGAAGGCGCGTTGCTCGGAAGGACATTGATTCTGATCCTGCCGGGAAGTCCGAATGCAGTTATCGAAGGGCTTCTCACGATGGAACCCCTGATTCCCCATGCGCTTCACGTGGCACGCGGGGGAGGACATGCGAAATGATCGCATACGGCGAGGCGCTTGAGGGGATCCGACGTTCGGCGGAGAAGAATGCCCGGTTCAGATCAGCCGAGGAGTGCCCGCTTGAGGAAGCAGTCGGACGTGTTCTTCAGGAAGAACTTCGAAGCGCTGAAAACGTTCCGGGTTTCGCGAATTCCGCTATGGACGGTTTCGCCGTGCGTGCCGAGGAAACCGTAAGCGCGTCTTACGCCAAACCGGTGCGATTGCGGGTCGTCGGTTCGATTGCGGCGGGCGAGGTGCCCCGGGCGAGCGTCGAGCCAGGACAGAAGACCTGCTGGGAAATCATGACTGGAGCGGCGGTTCCGGCGGCTTTCGATTCCGTGGTCAAGATCGAGAATGTGGAATTGATAAAATCCATTCAGGATCAGCCCGAGGAGATTCTGTTGTTCAGTCCCGTCGATCGGGGTGCTCACGTCCGGCAGCCGGGGGAGGATTTTGAAAGGGGAACTCGTGTCGCGTCCTCAGGCGCGGTGATCCTGCCCCGACACGTCGTTGTGCTCGCGAGCCTTGGGGTAGCAAAATTGAAAGTGGCAAGAAAAGTACGGGTTGCCGTTATTTCGACCGGTTCGGAGCTGAGCGGGATCTCAGAGGCGCTTCAACCCGGAAAAATCCGCAATTCGACCGGGCCGTTTCTCCGGGCAGCTTTGTCCGAGATCGACTCAGAGGTGACGCTTTCCGCGGAGATTCAGGACAACCCCGAGGAGTTCAGGGGGCTTCTCGACGGGATTCTTCGCGCGGACAATGCTGAGGTCATCATCACGACCGGAGCCGTTTCGATGGGTCGGCACGATTTCATTGCCGACACGCTTCGCGCGATGGGTGCCACGATCCGTTTTCATAAAGTCGCGATTCGCCCGGGTAAACCCGTGCTCTTTGCGGAATTCCCGAACAGGGAGCGCCCGCTTGTGCTGTTCGGGTTGCCGGGCAATCCCGTTTCGACTGTCGTCGGGATGCGCTTCTTTGTTGAACCGTATTTGCGCGGGCTCCTTCAACGTGAGGAAGAGAGAGCCGAATGCGCCATTCTGAGCGCGGATGTCCCGAAGCCGGAGGGTCTGCGATGTTTCTTCAAAGCCCGCGTCGGGACGGATGCTTCGGGACATTCGATCGCAACCGTTCTCCCGGGGCAAGCCTCGTTCATGGTGAGCCCGCTTCTGCAAGCGAATGCTTGGGCTGTTTTGCCCGAACAAGGCACCCAGATCAGGAAAGGGACTTTGGTTCAGGTATTTGCGATGGAGGGGTCACGATGAAAATACGAGTTCGTTGTTTCGGAACACTTCGAGAATTCGCGCCCCAAGGAGAACTCGAAATGGAGATCATGCCCGGGGCCACCGTTTCGGCGCTGCGGGACGCGATCATTGCGCGTTTTTCGAGAGATTTCGGGCCGCGCTTCGGAAAGACCGGAGAAGAGCTTGTCCGGGCATCGGCGATCGCGACCGAGAAGACGCTTCTTGACGATTCGGCTCCCATCGCTGCCTGCGGGGCAGGTGAGCCGGCACGCGCTTCAATGACGATAGCGCTTCTCCCGCCTGTTTGTGGAGGCTAGTCGTGAGCGGCGAGCCTCGAGAGCCGATTCTGACCGAAATCACCGAACGGCCCATCGCGGTTCAGGACGTCGCCGCACTATTTCAACAGGACGAGGCTGCGGGAGTGTTCGGGGCTGAGGTTTTTTTCGGCGGGATCGTCCGTGCTCGCAATGCCGCGAAGAATGTGATCGCGATCAGTTATGACGCATTTGTTCCGCTCGCTGAAACGGTGCTTCGGGAAATCGCGACCGAGGCACGCATGAAAGCACTAGCCGGTGAAGAGGGTGAAGTCAGAATCATTGCGCTCCATCGGATAGGGAAGTTGCACGTGGGAGAGGTGAGCCTGGTGATCGGGGTGGGGGCAGCGCATCGAGAGCAGGCCTATGGTGCTTCACGGTACATTTTGGAAGAAATCAAAACTCGCTTACCCGTTTGGAAAAAGGAACACTATGACTCGGGTGAAGCGGACTGGCTCAAGGGGCATCCTCTTGGACGAGAACGCTAGGATCGCGCACGCGGCAGTGATCGTGGTCGTGCTCTCCGGAGGCAAGTCCTCGCGGATGGGGCGAGACAAAGCCCTTTTGCCGTTTCGGGGGGCGGCGCTGATCGATCATGTGCTCGAACAGGGAGCACAGGCGGGCGCATGTACGGGGCAGCCGAGCGCCGTTGTGATCAGCGGGACGGTTCAACGGCCTGGCATTCAGTCGATTTCGGATTTGCGTCCCGACCGGGGCCCGCTCGAGGGGATTTTTTCTGTTCTGTCATGGCTGGTTGGACGACAAATTTCCGTCGAAGGTAAGCGGCTTCTGGTGATTCCGGTGGATCTTCCACGAATAACGGCGGACGTCCTTCTGCCGCTGCTTGCACGTACTGAATTTGCATTGGCGAGCCATTATGAAGGACAGTTCCTGCCCATGTGCTTTCGGCTGAATTCACGTTCACTCGGGCTCATCACGGAAATGGCGGCTAATCCCTGTCTGCCGTCACAGTCGATGCGTGAGTTTCTTGGACGACTTGATTCCACCGCCATCAGCGTTGGGGATGCCGGACATGACGGGCTCCGCGACGTTGACACGGCTTCGGACTGGGATGAGCTTGGAAAGGACCTGAGATGAATATTCGTTTTTCAGGAACGTCGGTGCGCTGGAGGGTGAGCGTGGAGGAGGCAAGAACTCTTCTCGACTCGGGCATTCTCGAGGAGGTGACCCCGCTTCCGCATGGACACGAACTTCGGTACCAGGCCAGGGTTGAGCGAAGGGCCAGTCACGCCGAGGAGCCGCTGCAGCTGACCTTCGCCTCGGAACGCGGGAGCGATCTCGTGACCGAAATCGTCAATGACTTTCCTGGCGACCACTTGCAGAATCTTTTCAGGATTGTGGTGAGCGCGAAGGCTTTGCAGGAGCTCCTCGCGAAACCGATCACGAAACAGAGCGCGATTTCGCGGCGTTTTGAATTCCAGAACGGCTCGCAGTTAACCTTGGGCTTTGAGATCGACGCTATTAAGGCTGTCCGAGAGGGATGACCTGACGGGGTACGAAGCTCTTGCAGCCTTCACAGCCGGAACGTTTCGGAATCATGAACTCAGAAGTCCTTGCGCGCGCTGAGTCGTAGACCCAAAGGCGTCCGATCAACGGGTCGAGCAAGGGAGAATCCACGATGAGCTTGATTGTCTCGATTGCCTGCATGCTGCCGGTAATTCCAGCCAGGGCGCCCACAACTCCGGACGAGGCAGCATTCGCGACTTCGGCGCGGGCGGCTTCGGGATAGAGGCAACGGTAACAGGGACCGGCGGGCGGGGCGAATACGGTCACGCGGCCTTCAAAACCTGATATCGAGCCGTGTACCAGCGGAATCCCGAGCTGTGCGCAGGTGTCGTTCAGGAGGGCTTTGGAAACGAAACAGTCGGTCGCGTCAATTACGACATCATGTCCGGAGAGAAGTTCGGAAGCGTTTTCAGCCGCAACTCGAGTGGCAAGGGCCGTGAAATTCACGAAAGGATTGAGTTCTTGAAGGCGGCTCCGCGCACGCTCCGTTTTGAGCACGCCGTGATCTGGCGTTCCATAAAGCACCTGTCGCTGGAGATTGGATTCATCGACTCGATCGGGATCAACGAGGGTGAGGTGGCCGATTCCCGCGGCACTAAGATACAGCGCCGCTGGCGAGCCGAGGCCGCCCAGCCCGGCGAGGAGGACTTTCGCCTTTCGAAGCCTGGCTTGGCCCTCCGGGCCGACTTCCGGGAGGCAGATCTGGCGTGAGTAGCGGAGGGGGTCCCCTGAATCCATTCTTCATCACTTAACCCCGCGGCGAATCGATTCGCAAGCACCTCGTTTGCATCGGATACAGTCATGGCGAAGCGAAGGGTGTTGTTCAAGATGAGCGGTTCGATCGCTTGTTATAAAGCGTGTCAGATCGTTTCCCGGCTCGTGCAGACCGGTTATGAGGTTCAAGTCGCCTGCACGCACGGCGCGCTCCAGTTCATCGGGGAGGCGACCTTGGAAGGCCTTACCGGGCGGCCCGTTTTTACTGACACTTACGAGCGGGCTCGCATGATGGATCATATCGAGCTTGGCCGGTGGGCTGAACTCGCGATTCTCTGTCCAGCAACGGCGCATACGCTGAACCGGTTCGCTGTGGGACTCGCTGATGACGCGGTGGGTAGCCTATTCTTGGCTTACGATCTCGCTAAGAAACCTTACCTGATCGCGCCTGCCATGAACCAAGGAATGCTTCAGCATCCCGCAACGCGTGAGGCTCTCCGTAAGCTCGCCGCCTGGGGTGTGCGCGTTATCAGTTCAGAGGAGGGTTGGCAGGCCTGCGGGGATATCGGCCCGGGGAGGTTAGCGGACCCTGACCTCATTTATCGCGAGATTGTCGAGGCGCTCAAATGAACATCCTTGTTACCGCCGGAGCCACTCGGGAGCCGATCGATGGAGTGCGGTTCATCAGCAATTTCAGTACAGGAAAAACCGGAGCACGGCTCTCGGACGAGTTGATCCAGCAGGGAAACCGAATCGTTTATGTTTGTGGAGCGGATTCGGAAATCCCACACCGCAGCTGCGAAATAATGAGATTCGGGAGTTTTTTTGAGCTCGATGTGATTTTGCGAAGCCTTCTCCAACAGAGGAGCTTTGATTGTGTGATTCATCTGGCGGCTGTCTCGGACTTCTCTGTCGAGGCAATTGAAATCGAAGGACACCGGTTCGCGGCCGGTATTATTCGCAAGATCGACTCCGAAGGACGAGTGATTCTGCATTTAAAGCCGAATTTCAAAATAGTCGAAAGGCTGAAAAGCTACGCCGCAAGCCGGAAAATGGCCGTGATTGCTTTCAAATTGACGAATATCCCGATCGAAATCGGCGATGGCGGTGACAGTTCTTCCGGCGAGAGTCGGGAAACTTTGCAAATGAAGGCGATCACGAAGCTCTTGGGGGGCGCGAACGTGGACTACGTCGTTCATAACGATTTTGCGGATATTCAATCAGGAAGCCAGCACTTCGGGATCTATGGACCACACCATAAAATAAGGGATTGTGATACGCCCGAGTCACTCGCAAGGGAACTTGTGAACGAGGTGAAGAAATCGGCGTGAGCAGGTCGTGGCGGGTTAGAGGCTGTCCTTTTTGCTGGCCGTGATCGAGGATCGGTCGATCCACTTTACCAAATCGATATACCTTTCTTCAAACGACTGCGTGACGTCTTTCTTTTGTTTGCCGCGGCTCAGGACTTTGCCCGTAAAAAAGAAATCGCGGATTCGCGTGATATCGAGCGTTTCGGCAAGAATCGCCTTGTGAAGTTTTTTCCCGAAAATTTGACCCAGATAGCGCGCAGCCAACATGGCGGCCGGTGCGTGCCGCGGGGAATTCATCAGTCGGGTCACTTCGCGGCGATTTCCGGTTTTCCGGAGGAGCGACAAGGTGATTTCCCGCGCGATGACTTCGGCCTTGTTCATCGGTTTTGCCCCCTCAGCGAGTGCTTTGAGGCGGCTTCGGTGGTCGGCCGGGAGGTCGCATTTGCGGCGAGGATTGAGGATCAGGCTTCCGAGAAACGCAAACGAGGCTTCCAGGACGAGCCTGAAGAAGTCATCGCGTTCGTGCTGAAAAAGAAGCTTAAAGCGGGTCTGGGTGCGCAGCAGGTGAATCGCCGCGAGCTCAGCGGTCGCGTTTTGAGAGGGGCTTGCCAAGTAGGCGATATCGGGAGGGATATAAAGTCTCTGGTTGTTCAAGACGTGAAACCGGATCAGTGCGCGCTCAGTCCGTGAGAACCGATGATCCTTGAAAAGGGTGTCGACGAAATCGAGCTCGTCAATGGTCCGGACCGTCAGACTCTCGTATGCCTGATGCGGAGATTCGACTCCGAAAAACTCGGCCAGCGTTTTACCATAAGTGACAAGCAGCGAAAGATAATCGGTCGATTCGTCTTGCTCGATCTGGGCCGCTTCGCCTTCAAGCCAGCTAATCAGGGATTGGAGCTTCGCCCAGGGAGTACTTGCTAAAACACAGAATACGTTCCTGCGGAGTTTGATGATTTCCGTCTGGAGTTCCTTCGCTTCCCGAGCCAGGCGCCAGTACAGAATGTCGTCGTTCTGATGAATCGAAATCGAACGGACCGGTCGCCCGAGCCGGAGCTTTGAGGCGATTCTGAGTTCGTCAGGAATGTGCTTGGTCCCTACGTGAAGCTCGCCATAGAGCACGATCATACGTCTTGATTGCCCACCTGAAAGCAAAATGCTGATCAGGGATGCCGCCCAACGATCGCGCAGCTTCAGCTCTTCCATCGTCTTGCTGAAGCCGCTGGCCAACGTGGGCGCGCGCGAACGCGCGCCGGCGCGTCCGGGGCCATTCAGGGCGACGATCTTCACGGAATTCTGGCGTGCCCATTCGAAAATCGGTGCGTAGTTCTCCCACGGAAATCCCCATTCGTCTTTGTAGCGTATGATCTGATGAAACGCTTCGAGCCCGATCTTGCCGGACTGGAAGGCATCGAGCGCACTCTGAAACCGGCTCGGAACGACCTCCAGTCCGATCAACCAATCCTCTCCTGGTTGTATCGACTCCCGTATCAGACGAAGCGCGGTTTTCTGGGCCTGGCTGAAGGTGTGAAAATCAGCGATGAACGTGACCTCCGCGTCCCGAATGCGTCGGATCAGGGCTTTCTTCGAGACCGGCTGAATAAACTTCAGTCGCGAGCCGATTCCTGAAAAATCGGTTCGAAACTCCCGCTCGTAGTTGCGGATCGCGGCAGGGGCAGGTCCGAGAAGACTTTTCACCTCGAGGGCAAGAGAACGGAAAATCCTTCGCTGCAGGAACAGGAGTCGTTCATGGGCAGTGCCCCTGATTCGCTTTGCGGGTCGGCGCTGCTTCAGGTCAACGCCCCCGGTTCATTTGCAATTTCGTGAGTGGAGCTTGCGAACAAGAATGACCATCGGTGGGAACACCGCGGAGATCCCGTTGAATCTTCGATCGAGATCCCGTTATTCAAGGAGTAGACGAAACCGCGAATCCATTGTGAGTGGAGCTTGCACAGCTGATCCGCGACCGGTTGGACCTCGGGAAACGAGACCTGATGGGGGCAGCGATGAAATTCGAAGACCAGTTCGCTGTCAGTCGCTCTCTTGATCAGAAATGGTTCACCATGCGGATTTCTCCCGAAAGGGGAGTCGCCCATCGCGAGAAAAAGGAGTCGAAGATCCTGCCGGGACTTCACCGGCATTCCTGACCACCGCTTTTCACCGAGGTTGCGGCCCATTTTCCAGGCCGTGAGATCAAGAACGGTATTGAGGGCATCGCGTTCCGCTTGCGGAGTACGTTCAAAAAGATTGATCAGCGTCCAAGCTTGGACTGTCCATACCGTATGTTCCAGTCTTCCGAGAACGTCATCGGGCGAAGTATCATCGAGGAGCATGTCGATCTTGGTTTCACTCAAGGAATCAAGCATCCAGAGATTCTGCGTTACATCATGATCTTGTCCACGAGTCATGAGATGGGGAAGGCGCTGGATCTGAAGCTCTTTGATCCATGCCAGGGTAAGATCATGAAAATCAGCGAGATTTCGGAACCACTGATAATGCTTCGTGGTGCTGCTGGGCAAATGCCAGGCATGTTCCTTTTTGCTCATACTACGAGTTTAGCCCAACGTTGCCGGTAGGTGAATCGCGAATTCCGCGTTTACCAAGGGGGGGTACGGGCCCCGCGATCCGAAAAATGCGGGGCCCGGAGGGAATTGGGGCGGGGGCTATCAGCGCTTTCCCAAATCGTCACGAATAGAGACGTCCTGCAGTTCGTTTCCGCAGCTTGCCGGAAGCGAGTATGAGCCTGATGCGACGCCTTGGGAAAACCCACAATCCAGAATGCGTATTTTGGACTGTGTCGGATCAAATTGATTTCCGTCCCGGAGCGCGACTACCAATTCAAGCGCGAACCGGGAGGTGGTCAAAGACGGAAGGGTCACGTCTTTGGTAATAAAACTGTATTTATAACCGCCGTTGTAGCGAAAGTCCCAGAGTCCAAGACTCAGGGACGTGTTGAAGCTCATACTGGCAAGCGGGCCGCTGATTTGAACGTTCGCATACGGGTAGAGCGCCGAACCATTTTGAGACTTATAAAGCGCGATCGAAACGATCTGCGGCTGAACAGGGCCGTAGTCGGACATTTCCTGAAGCGCTTCGGTCGTCATAGTAGCCGAATACGTTCCCATCAAGGCATCCACCGTCGAAACCAAGGATCCCGCCAGATTACTATTCGGCGCCGGCCCGTTCTGGGGCGCCGGGGTCGTTTGATGAGGCGGTACGGAATTGGTCGGGCGGGTTTCGCTCGTTTGTTGGCCACAACCGATCATGAGCATTGAAGCGGAAGCTGCTGCGAGAATCGCGATCAACAATTTTGAATCTTTTTGCACACTCATAACCACTCCAGCCTAAGAACCTACTATTTGGAAGGCCTCTCTCATGCCGATCCGCCGATCCAATGAGGATCTATGACTGCACGTGTGGTGCCACGGACGCAGGGGCGTGCGAATAGAAATAATTATCCGGAATGATTGAACTCTCATGTTAGAAAATGAACGTCAGAACTGTCAAATAAGTGTACAGCCGGAAAGCAACTCAACCAGTTCCGCAGCTTTCTGATTTTGTTCACCGTGGGAACGAAGAATATCTGAAGCGGTTGACTCGGCAAGTTCCATTCGGCGCGGGACACGAAGGTATTGGAGGAGTTCGCTCCAGGTTGGGTGCTGAAGGCCTTCGCATTGTTCCCAGAGAAGGTCGATGATGTTTGGCTGGTCTGAGCCGATATGAAGAGTGAAACCGAGCTCGGTTGCGAGCAGGATGCCATTGGTAGGTGATTTCACGCGTTCCATGCAGCCGATCGGAATATGGAGCGGCAGGTTTCCGGTAATCCTGATCTCCGGATGAAGCGTGATCGCAATGGGCTCAGCTTTAGGAATGATATTCATGATTCCACGCCAGCGGACCAGGCCTTGTGCGCCGATCACGGGCTCTAGGCGTTTTTGTGCAATTCTGACCTGTTCGAGACCGCGCGCCGCCCGAACGAAAATCGCGGCGCGGATTTTTGATCCTGTTTCGTCTGATGGAAGCCGATTGAGCGCCTCTCGAACCTGTTTGGGGCGATAGGCACATTCGGATGCAAGCCTTTCCCATTCGCCGGGGAGAGGATGAGCAAACGTCGACGGGTCAGAATTCGGCAGAACTACACCGAGCGCCTCGAACAAGGCTTTCGGAATCGGAATCCATTTCACGGTCTGTTCGTCTAGCACCCATCGGTTGTTGCGGCGTTCGGCATGATGATCGAGCCACTCGCGAATCGGCTCGGATTCGAGGAATACGCATAGCGGCGCCGTCCAAGTGTCGTCGGGAACAAGGATGAGAAATCCTTTTCCCGCCGCCAATTCGGCGTTCTCACGCGGGATGGCGCGCGCGAGCAAGCGTCTCTGCTCGCCGTCCTGGGCGCAATCCACCCAGAGCCCCTTCAGGGTGGGGTCGATGATCCAGCGGTTCTGGTTTCGCGGATCGCCTTCCGGAGTTGCGCAAACCGTCGTCGCATGCGCGAGAGGAAGGGATGCCGCGCGAAGTTTTTCGAGCGCAACGAGGGCCGTCTGAGAGGCGGGCTCAGGCCAGCGTTCTGCCCATTCCTGCTGAGAGGTCGGACTCCGAGTGAGCTGCAACTCCCATTGCCCGTGGAATTGCGCTGTCGTTCCCATTCCCGCAGTTTCGTAGCCGCCGGTCGGCTTATCCGCGAGGTCGGGACCTAACGCATCCTGCAGCAGTACCGGCAATTCCACATGGCTTCGGATCTGGCCTCGCACACTCAACTGAGTCGGCCGGTGCGCGAGCCGATCTTCGAGCTTCGCTTCGCGCGAGAATAGATAAAGATACTTCGGAAAAAGCGGGATCGAGACCGGAAGCGAGTGTTTCACTTCGCTGAAATTCCACTCACGAACGAGCTTGGCTTTCTCAAGGAGGAAGCCAAGCATTTCTTCTCCTTCTTTCACTGAAAGAGGCTCTTCGCGTGCCCACCAAAGGAACCCGCCTGGACGCAGTTTGCTCAGGGCTACACAGGCCTGAAGGGCGCCAAGGCTTGTTGAGGCGCGGCGCATCTTCTTGAAATACGGCAATGTCTCGACCTGTTCACGAAAACGCTGTGAGCTCGGAGTTCTGTTTTGCCCGCGAATGGAGACTTCTTCAAAGACGAATGCGATATCGCAGGCTTCCATCTCGGCGATTCGTGATCCGATCGAAGGCTTCGCGGAAGATAACGCGAGACTGAGCTGATCTCGCGAATGCGTTTCGAGTCCGTTGCCAACGGCCCAGAGCGGGGGAGTGGAGGGGCCCCACCACAGGAGCGCCAGTTCAGCGACGATCATTTGGAAAAGCGAAGCTTCGGTGCCGATCCAGCTCACCTCTACCGGACCGTTTCTCACGATCGCTCCATCCCTGAGCGTGGGCGAAAACGCGATTTTCGCGCGTCGCAGTCGCGATCGATCAGGTGTCACGCCGAAGCCAAGTTCGAGGCTTGCATCCCAAAGAGCCTTGAAAAACCGCGGATCGTACCCCGACAAATGCGCATGCCGGGCACGAGCGGTCGGGGCGATTAAGCTGGTCAAAAAAGTCGGGCCTTCGTCCGTAATCCGGAAGCTTTCGAGGCGGTTCCAGATTTCCTGCTGGATCGACCCGCTCGGGATGTACCACGAATAAAGATTGCGCCGGGTGAATTGCCAGCCTTCGCGATCGAGCGGCACGTGCGGTTTGAGTGCGCTCGTCAGTGCCCAATTCAGGTCGCTCAGGTCCTGGCGGGTCCAGGTCCGGAGACCGCGATCCGACCATGCTTTCAGGAGCAGTGTTTGACCGAGAACGACTAAGGCAATTTCCTCGAAATAAGTCTGAAGTGCTGATTCCTGCGCGGAACTTCTGGCGCCCTCAATCCAGCGGCGGAGCCCGCCGGCTGCATCGGCATTGCCAGCCAAAGTACTTGGGCCGGGAGTCAGGTGTGCAAGTTGATCGAGGTACTGCGCGATCGCCTCGCGCCGGCTCACGTTCAATTCGAGTAAGCGCCGCAGATTGCCCTCGAGCTCCTGGACGATCTGGCTTTTTAAAACGACCAGGAACGGGAGTACGGAGGAAAAGGGCGACGGCAGCTCAGCAACCGCTGAATTGGCGTGCTCTTGCGAAATCGCCAAATCCAGAAACTGCGCCATTTGGCTTCGTGTGTCAGGTTTCGTTGCGTTTGAATTTTCGCCCTGCCCGGAAGTTTCGCAATTCGGCGATACAGCCCCTGGGGTTCCCGCGGAAGGGTCAGCCCCATTTTGCGAAGAATTCGCATCATCTTTATTGGACGGTTCTGCCGCCAAAAGCAAAGACCGGAGGTCAAAAGAGACCGGTTTGTCCATTCACTTCCCCGAAAAACTTCCCCAAAACGCTCGTTCTCAAACCCAAAATTTTATTGAAGGACGACAGTGATACCAGCGAAGTTTTCTTTTTGGCGAGAGAAAAAAACGGCTAGCACTGGCCGTTGAATATTTGCTTGGAAAACCTCGAACATAGCCGGTCAAAATAAAGTACCGCGCGCATTGACGCATCGCGACAACTTGGGTATAAGGTTTTCGATGAAGGTACACTATCTTGCCATTGTGGCTCTGACGCTTTGCTTACCGGTGCCATTTCTAACATCAAGTTATGCGGTCGAACAAAGGACGGAGTTTTCGTTTCAAGACCCGGGGAACGTCATTGATGAATTCCACGCTGTATCCCCTGGAATCTACCGGGGCGCAGTTCCAGGCGTAAATGGTCTGCAAGCCCTCGCGAAATTTGGTGTAAAAACCATCATTAATCTCAAAACGAATTTCACCGGGGATGATGAACGTCGGATCGCGGAGTCATTGGGAATGCAGTATGTGGCTAAACCGATGGTTCCGTTTCTCCGTCCTCAGGATCGCGACATGGCTGAAATTCTGAGAATCCTCGCAGACGGCTCTCAACATCCAGTGTTTGTTCATTGTAGGCACGGCCAGGATCGCACGGGACTCGTGATCGGACTCTATCGGGTTTTCGTCGAAAACTGGAGCCCGGCAGCCGCGTATGACGAAATGCTTCGATATAATTTTCATCCCGAACTTTCGGCGCTGCAAAGCTATTTTGAGGAAAAGACTGACTGGTCACCCAAAGGAGAACTGATTTATGAGCTGGTCACTTTATAATATGCGCGTGCTCTTTTTGGGTGTTGTTCTTCTTGTCGCCACATCGTTGGCTTCAAAAATGACTTTCGCGAAAGACGTGCGTTTCATGACTATTGTCGGGCAGGACCGCGCCGATACTGTCGAACTTGAAGAAACCGCTGTCCTGATCCGTGAAGATGCAAAGGGTGGCTTGGCGTCTATCAAGGTGGTCAGTGAAGCCAATACGGTAAACGAAACTTACACGCTCCAGCAGCTTCGATCGATGAGGGGATCTCCGATTAAGTACAAATATCGAAGTTGGCTCATCAACATGGACGTGAACGTCCTGACGATTGATGGTCAGAATCTCACTTCGCAAGGCGGCACGCTTGTTTTGAGGTATTTTCACAACGTTACGAAACCCAGAAACGGATCAGGCGTTCTCGAGCTCGAAATCGAGCGGCACGGAAGGCAGTGGTTCGCCTCGGTAAACGATCAAGCCGGACGACGGCCTATTCAAACACTCCACCTTGTCCTGAATACGATGATGTCCGGCGTGCCCATTGGAGTCGGCGGGGTGATCGCGGAGTAAGTCACTCACGCGGCCAGGGCTGAGTAATTATTTATAAATTCAAGAAGTTGTTGATGTTTGACGCAAACGCTTCGGTCCGGTAAACTAAAGTAAATTGCTATCTGGAAGAAGGACGTTTGTGAGGCGAATCTTCGAGAACAAAACAATTATCATTGTTGATGCCGATCTCGATCTTCGCGAGATGTTGGCTTTTGAATTTCGATCCCGCGGAGCGATTACCCGCGAATTTGGCAATGTCCAGTTGGCGATCGAAGCCGGGCTAAATAGCGTGAATGGAATAATTACCGAAGTTTACACCCCCAGGGGTTCTGGGATTGACCTCCTGGTTCAGGCTAGAAAATTCAGCCAGACGGTGCCGGTGATACTGACAAATGGTTTTTCGGATATCAGTGATGCCGAAGCGTTTCGTTTGGGAGCTTCAGCGGTTTTTTTGAAACCTTTCGACCTGAAGGTCTTGGCTCGAGCGCTGGCGGGAATGCTTGACCCGAAATCCGGCCAAAGTGCTCGCCGTGCAGCACGATATCCGACGGACATTCCAACCGAGCTGCGCCTGATGAGAACGGCGCGAAAGGTTGCGGGGCGGATTTTTAACATCAGCCGGACAGGCGCTTTTGTTCACCTGGCAAACGAAGTGCCCGAGCAAGGTGAAATCGTCAATTTTGCTTTTCGATTCGAGAAGGGACCCGCAATTCAGGTCCGAGGAAAAGCGGTCGTTCGTTGGACGAGGGCTGATTCAGGGCAGGATCTTCCAACAGGTTGCGGAATCGAATTCCAGGACTTGACCGAAAACGCTCAAGCCGAGATGGCTCGAATACTCGAATCCTTGAATGCTGATCACGACAAATGGGTCAGCCAGTTCAGGCCGTAGGAGCTTGGGCGGTCCGAAGGTTTTCAGAACCAGACCCAAAGAAATTGCGTCTGATAAGAAATATTATGTCAACCAGACGAGATCCTGTCGGTCTTGCATAATTGCACGCTTTCTTCGACTCAGTTCGTCTTCCTCACGCGGTTTGCTACTCTACTGCTATGCACCCAGCGATTCTCTCGGTGATCATCCAACTCTCATTCGCATGGGCGGCATCCCCATTGCCTTCGCACACAGCAGTTCCTGACTTGACTAGCCCTGTTGTCGCCGCAAGCCCCAGACCGGCGCCGCAAACGACGAGGCGGCCGCTCCAGGAGGCCCTTGCTGAATCGTATGCTTGTCTCATGGCCCAGGCCGATGGAACTCCGGTCGATTCGCGGCTCCTACGGTTCTCGACCGTCATTAAGAAATTTGGAGACCTGCGAAAAGACCTCTGTGAGCCCCTGACAATGGATCGTGTCTGCAAGAAAGCCGCGGCCGAATGCCGGTTATTGGGAAATGAAACCTGTTGGGCGTTAAATCAGCGCGCGCAAAGCGCACGGATGGAGTCAGTTTCACATCGCAAACTCGTACTGGAGAATACGTTCAGTTTTTTTGATTCGACTCAAAAGAACTCCGATTTTCTGAAAACCTGCTGCGGACACAACCCTGACTGCCAATCGAAGATTCTGAAGCTCGAGCTGGTCTTTGTACAGGGGCTTCCGAAGGACCAGCAGTACGCCTATTACTTCACCACTACCGACGGCAATGGCGAATTCACAAAACATCGGATTGAACTGTCCGAGGCCATTCTTTTGAACTCCTTAAGCGCCGCCAACATCGAACGGGTTTTATTGCATGAGCTTGGGCATGCTTGCGATATCTCGCGCCATGCCGGGCACAAATACATGACGAAAAAATTCAAAGGCTGCGCTTCTGACGAAGAATTTCGTAATCTTGAAACTTACTTTTCAAAAGAAGTCGCCAAGTGCATCCGTGATGATCTCGCTCGACCGATGGCGGCGTTCGAAAAGGCCTCTGGCCAGCGAGTCTGTCTGGCTGATTGGCTTCACGAAGCTTTCGCCGAAGCTTTCCAGTATCAGAATGCAAAAGATATTCAGAGTTTCAGCTGGGATTGTTCGGCTACGCCGCCCGATCTGATGCATCCCCCACCCGCTGTTCCTATGAATTGTATGTTGAAGCACGATCCGAAATTACGACGAAATTTATGTGGAGAACCAGGGGCTAAATAAAAATTTTCCTCTCTTCTAGGGGACCTGTCGGCAATGAATCGTGAAAAGAAGGTCCCGGTAGGCTCCCACTAAATAGCTGGACCACCCCAAAGGATCGTCGGTCGTCTGATAAAGCGCCCGGCCATCGGTATAATCGCCTGAGACCCCATCATGGGCATGCCACTGAATGAAATTCGCATCAGTCTTATTGCTCGCGCCCCAGGCACCCGTCAGCCTGAGCCAATAAGTCTTGTTGAAGTCTAAGGTGACGTAACCAGTAAAATTGAAACGATAAGCACCTGGAGTGCTGATGTTGGCGGGTCTCAGATTTCCCGAGGCTGCTCCGGTCGCGGAGGTCACAACCGTACCGTTCGGTTTTCCCGGTTCGTCGCCCTCAATAGTCAGGGTGACAGGAACGTCATCAGGGACAGTGCCTGATTTCGAAAGGACCAAAGAAACACCGCTTACGTCGGCGCTCGCAGGCAGCTTGAAAGATTGCGCGAGGGAACTTCCTTTGTAGTCCGTAAAAACGATTGGCATTTCCGATTTCGTCGTCTCGGTCGTAAAAGTCAAGGCGACGCACTCATTTGAGGTCTCGGCTTGACTGCCGCACCCAGAAATTATGACTCCAAAAATAACGAGATAATGCGGTATGCGAGACCCAAGGCCTCTGACATCGGACGGCATATTGCAAGTCATTCTCGAACAATAAACCAAAGGCTCCGATTTTGACTATTTATTTTGGGTGGGTGCTTTACAAAATGGCCGATTGCGTTGACGATGTGCCGAAAGAGACGGCTGTGATGGAGCCGTGGGTGTTAAAACCCGAAGGGGGATTATGAAGTCAGGGACAAAGGCGCAGGCGGTCCGCGCCGCGTTCGTCGCATCAGTGGTGTTATCGGTTTTTGCGTTCGGCCTGAGCCATGGGGCCCGTGCGGAATTCACGCCCGTATCTTCTGATTCGGTTGATCCGGTGCTTCTCGGGAAATTTCGAAATACAAATTACTACGTCGTCATGGAACTCGATTATCTTCACCATCCTCTGGATACCTTTGTGCGGGACATGCGCGGGCAAACCCTTGCGATCGTCAGCACGCCATTCAAACAGGCCATGGACATTGAAGGAACGGGCAAACTGATAGCGGGCGACGTCCTCAATTATGCGGGCCGTGTGAATAAGGAAATCCGGTATAAAATAACGAAGAATGAGTTCGGCGACGGCGTCGGAACTTGCGCACTCGTTCCCTTTCACACCATTGCGGTCGACCCGAAGACGATTCCACTCGGCTCCGTGGTCCAGATCGCTGAAACCATCGGAATGGTTCTCCCGGACGGATCGATTCATGACGGGATTTGGAGAGCGGAAGACGTCGGCGGTGCGATTAAAGGCGATCGAATCGATCTTTTCATCGGCGCCCGTACTAACGCGAAAACGCTGGTCCGCGCGGGAATCACGCATCTGAAGCCGCTGACCATTCGGCTGCTTGAGACCCCCACTGAATCCTGCGTGAGCCGAGCACCGGAGATCTGACCGGGCATGCCAGAAGCGCTGATCAGGCGTGCCCTTCCCGAAGACTGGTCAAAAATCCGTGAGATCTGTTGTAAGACCGCGCAGGCAGGAGCCGAGATCGCGCGTGAACGCTGGCCGTTTTTTGCCGAACTCTGGGTCGGCCCCTATCAGAGACTTTTGCCTGAGTGGTGCTATGTCGCCGAATCCCCGGACGGCGAAGTCGTTGCTTACCTGACGGGTTGCCCGGAGTCGCGAAAATTCGCGGCTGCGAGAGCGATCTTTCACAGCATCCCGCTCTTCGTAAAAATCCTCACCCGGCGATATGACTGGAACGGCGATGTTAGCCGCTTCGTCCGCCGCACTTTGCGACTCGCACGGGATCCTGAACGATCCTTTTCAAGACGAGCACGCCGGCTTGTCCAAGGAAACTATCCTGCTCACCTGCACGTGAACGCCGAAGCTTCTTACCGAGGGGCGGGCATCGGTCAAAAACTCGTCGAACGCTTTATCATCGATCTGAAGGAACGAGGTTTTTCATCCGGCACTCACATCATTTGCGGCTCCGGACCCGTGAAATTCTATCAAAGAACGGGCTTCGAAACCCTCGAGCGGCTCGAGTTTCTGCCCGGCGTTCCCATTTACCTCATGGGTCGCCGGGCGTAGAAAAAGCGATCTTACGTTGGGAAAGCTCTCTAAGCAGCGCGATCATGCCGATCGATCGAACTCGTTCCTGTAACCGAGCGGGTCCTTCTGCGTCCAAAAAACGCATGATAGAGGAACAAAACGACAATGGCACCGATCGTCGCTGAAATAAAACCTGCTCCCTCGCCCGGCTGATACCAACCGAGCGCCTGCCCTAGCCAGCCGGCAAGAACAGCGCCGACGATCCCGAGAAGCGTGGTCCCGAGAAGACCGAGGGCATCACGTCCGGGCATAATCGCACGGGCGATCAAGCCAACGACAAATCCGAAAAGGATCCATCCCAAAATACTCATAAATAGTCTCCTATCGAGCGGAGGCGGTGCAATGGACGGGCCGATTTGAACTTTCAAAATAGCCGGCAGCGCCGGCTCAGAAACTGTGTTGTGAGTTGTTCGGCTGTTTGAGTAAGAGCGGCGAGGGTTCTTCCTGAAAATGCTTCGAGTCTCTTTCGTGAGTTTTCGCACGCGACTTGATTTAAATCGTCATACTCATCCAGAAGGGCGATCGGGTATGGAGCGTTGCCGGTCGAAGAAAACAGTTTAGGAGTGCTGGCCGATAGACTGGGAAATAGTGCTGTTTCCTTGCCGAGCCTGCGTGTAAGTTCGTGATGCCACTTACCGACACGATAGAAGTCACGGCGGATTTTCTGTTTTTCGATCACGCGTTGCTGTCCATTGGCTTTGTTGGCGAGGTATGTCCAGCAACGCTGTTGTGAACTGCCCAGAACGGAGGCGAGCTCCATGCTGACACTGCATTCTGCCGCCACAGCTTCGATTTCCCCCCCCTCACCTTCAATGGCCGCCCAGACGTAGCGTCCCGGGGTCAGGCCAGGATCGTAAGGGTCCCAAGCCGGACGTGCTGTCGCGTGGATCAGTTCGTGAGCGAGATCCAGAATCGTATCATTCAACGACTGTCCGGGCCGCAGATAAACGATCACCTCACGTCGGCGACTTTCCTGTCCTGTTTTTGGATCAAGCTGCCGGGTCAGAACTGCATCGGTCCTCGATGTTTCGCCCCAGCGGAGAAACTCGATGAGTTTTTCCGCCAGCTCCGGGCTATCCGTTTTTAGAGGCGGGGAACTCGGAGCACTGAAGTTCCATGCTTGTTGAGCCCGCTTCAGTAACGCTCTTCCGGACGGAACCGTTTGCAGGTACCCGATGGCTTTTCGGAGCACAGTTTTATCGGCTGAGTCTGGCCGATCACCCGAGGCAATCTGGGGCAACGAGTAGAGCGGAAGCAGAATCAGAATGAAGGCGAGCAGGAGCCGAGCCATAACTTTTTATCGGTTTTTGGCTCAAATAGTTTACCTAAATACTTTGGTCGGTCACCTGTCTAAACCTTCGACATATTTCGTCATAAAGGGCGAAACTGGAGCAAGAGACGCTCGGCACAACATGTTGTAATAATGTGCAATTTTAATGTGCTATCACGCTTCGAGCGGGCACAGCGCTTGCTTAGAACGGCCGCGAGCAGACGTCCCCCAGGCTTGTTTCGGGGGATTAAGTGGAAGTGGAAAAGGCGGTTATTATGCGTCGCTCCTTCGGCCCGTGGGCCCCGTGGTTTGTTACATTTTCAGTCTCGTCTATCATGTTCAGCCTGAGCAGCTTGACCGTGTACGCGTATGTTGCACCTTTCATTAAGAACTGGGGTTTGAGCAACGCACAACGCAAGTCACACATCAGTGCCGTCGATGCTTGGAAGATCGAAGAAGGTAGCCGGGATGTGATCGTCGCGGTCATCGACACGGGGATTGATCCGACGCATAAAGCGCTCGTCAGGAATTTGTGGCGCCAACCGAACTCCAAAAATTCAAACGTGTTTGGCTGGAACTTTGTCACGGATCACCCGAACCCCGTCGATGACCATGGTCACGGGACTCATGTCGCCGGCATCATCGGCGCGGTCGGCGATCCTGAATCCGGTGTCAGCGGAGTGGCTCACAATGTCTCAATCATGGCCGTCAAATATTATTGGGAAGCCAATTCCGGGAAAGTGAATCTCGCCAATACGGTGAAAGCGATCAATTACGCGGTTGATCATGGCGCGAAGATCATTAATTACAGCGGCGGCGGCCCGGAGTTTTCAGAAGACGAGTATCTCGCGATCAAACGCGCCGAAGCACACGGCGTGCTCGTTGTCGCGGCGGCCGGAAATGAACATCAGAATTCCGACGTTCCGGAGAATTATTACTACCCAGCCGCTTACCAGCTCAGCAACATCATTTCGGTCGCGGCAACTGACATGAACAATATGCTCCTCGCCTCCTCGAACTGGGGAAGCAAGGTCGACGTGGCCGCACCGGGCGAGAACATCTATAGCACTTTGCCGCAGAACCGTTATGGGATGATGACCGGCACCTCGCAGGCAACGGCTTTCGTGAGCGGCGTCGCCGCGCTCCTTCTTTCAAAGGATCCGAAGCTGAAGCCGTTTCAAATCCGGGAGATCATCAAAAAGTCTGTCGACCGGTTCGCGCATTTGCAGAACAAAACCGCTACCGGCGGCCGCGTGAATGCCTACTCAGCACTTCTCGCCCTCAAAGATCGCGGAAGGCTTGTCACGAATCCCGGGAAGTCGGACTTGGTGGCGCGAAGGCCGGTTTCTTTGCTGAGGTCCTTGATTGAATCGCCGGGTTTCGCCCAGTAAGACCGGGTAGGTTTGGCTTTGTGCGAATCTGCGTGAGAGCTACTGACACGACGCCGCTTCCAGTCTAAGATACCAGCATGAAAGGGCATCCTCTTCAACTCCGGCCCGACCGGCTCATCTTGTTGTCCTCGATTCTGATCGTGTTGGCTTTTCCACCTTGGGATCTGAGTTTCCTGATCTGGATCGCGCTGATCCCCTGGTTCATGGTTTTGAATCGGGCAAATTCGTACCGGAACGCCTTTATTCAGGGTCTATGGCTGAGCTTCTTCATGACCTTGGGCGGGTTCTATTGGGTCGCGTCGGTTCTGCATGAATTCGGCAACGTTCCCCTTCCCCTCAGTGTTCTCGGGCTTCTCCTGTTCGGACTTGTGTGCCAGCCGCAGTTCCTGATCACCTCTCCCTTATTCGTGTTTTTCAAGAGAACAGAGGGGAGCTGGATTCACACCGCTTTTCGCGGGGCTCTGTTTGCGCTGTTTCTCGGGCTCGTCTACGTGGCCTGTGACTGGGTTATTCCCAAGCTCTTCGTCGACACGCTCGGGCACTCTCTTTACCGCGCTCGAAATCTTCGGCAGATCGCTGATTTTGGCGGAGCGCACCTCCTGACCTTTTTGGTGTTCCTCTGTAATTTTTCGCTTTGGAAACTCTTAACGGGCGCCCAACACTCTTGGAAAGGCGCTCTGCGAACAGAGGGTTCGGCGGTTGTGTTGACCGCCGCGCTTTGTCTGGCGAGCTGGTATTACGGACATGAACGCAACAAAGCACTCAGTGTGGCCCTTGCAAATCCCACGGGTCACCTTCAGGTCGCGGTTATCCAGGGGAATATCGGCGATTTTGACAAAATTGCCGCCGAACGGGGAATACGAGGGGCAGGCGAGAAAGTCATGAGCACTTTCTTCGATTTGTCGGAGGAAGCGCTCAATCTGACGCCAAAACCGGATGTGCTGATCTGGCCTGAAACGGCCTATCCCTCCACTTTTCGAACGCCGCAGACGACCGAGGAGTTCGCGCGCGACCGTCAGGTCGAGTCCTTTGTGCGGAAGCGTGGCATACCTCTCCTTTTTGGTGGGTACGACCATTCATTCAACAAGGACTACAATTCGTTTTTCTTTCTGACTCCACTCCCTCAGACCGGAGCCGGCACGCTCGCTTCCTTGGAACAGCACGAGCTCGACCTCCAGATCTATCACAAGAACATTCTGCTTCTTTTCGGAGAATATATTCCCGGCGCGGAACGGATCCGGTTTCTCCGCGATCTTTTCCCGCAGGTCGGAAATTTTGGTCGTGGAGAAGGACCGATCACCCTCAAGATACGTTCCCGTAATTCAAAACTCCAGACGGTGCTCGCGGGTCCCGTTATTTGCTACGAGGCGCTCTTTCCGAACTACGTGATCGAAGCCGCCCGGCGCGGGAGTCAGATGATCCTGAATATCACGAACGACTCCTGGTTCGGACCTTTCGGAGAACCGCAGCTTCACCTTGCCCTTGTCACCTTCAGGAGTATCGAAACGAGGCTTCCGCAACTCCGGGCAACGAATACGGGGATTTCAGCGCTCATCCTCCCTAATGGCGAAATCGCGCAACGCACATCGATCGGGCAGCCTGAAGTCATGAATGCCCGCGTGCCGATTATTTCGCCCGTCCCTACTGTGCTCAAAAAATGGGGTGATTGGTTCGGCTCGTTTGCGTTCTTTTGCGGGATCATCGGAACAGCCGGTTTAGGACTATCGGCCCGCTCCCGTGCGGCGTCGCAAAGTCAGAGATCAGCCGGTTCCGGCAAATCGCGACGTTTTAGCCACAAAAGATCCTGAACCTTTAACTCATGGTTTGCCAGTCGGGCGCACACAAAAAGGTAATCGCTGAGACGATTGGCATATTCGAGAACTTCCGGGCGCAACGGCGGCTCACCAGGCACGTGATGAAGGGCGACGAGTTCACGTTCCGCTCGTCGGGCGACCGTTCGCGCGAGGTGAAAAAGAGCGGCTATCCGGGTCCCTCCGGGAATGATGAAGTCGGAAATGGTCGAGAGCCACTGCTCCATCCTGTCGATCTCGCTTTCAAGCCGGAGAATAAATTTTCGCTCGATTCTCTCCAGCAGCTGTTCGCGTCCTCCATTCGAAGTCGCGAGTTCCGCTCCCAAGACCAAAAGTTCTCCTTGTATTCGAATTAACCGTTCCCGAAGATCGCGCAGCCGTTCCGTTGCAAGATAGCCCTCTTCTGCAAGGGCGAGTCCCAGAACCGCGTTTAGTTCGTCGAAATCGCCGTAAGCACGGACTCGCGGACTGTCTTTGGCCACTCTGAAGCCGCCAATCAGGCCGGTCTCGCCCTGATCACCTTTTCGCGTATAGATCTTCAAACTCAATCCCCCGAAGGCGGCTGGCGCCCGTTTTTTTGAAACGATAATCAAAGTTTGCTTGACGCTCAAGCCTTCGGTAGATAAAACAGGCACCTCATAGTGAGCGCGGGCTTAGCTCAGTTGGCTAGAGCGCCACGTTGCCAACGTGGAGGTCGAGGGTTCGAACCCCTTAGCCCGCTCCAATTTTCTGCCCCCTATCTCCTGTAAAAACATTGGTCAGTTTTGGACTTTGAACCTAAATCCGCAGATCTGGGCCCGTTCATGCCCCGGGTATTTACAAGCACACTGTGTCTGATTATACTTAATACTTGACAGCCCTGGTCTACTTTTAGTTCCAAGGAGGCCGGTTATTTTGTTAAAATTCACCCCGTTTTCCACTCATGTTCAGATCTCGGTCCTGATTGCCATCCTCGTCACTATGACAGGCTGCAGGCAAACGACAGGCCGCCCATCCACACAGCCGTCGTACACTCCAGGCGGCAGCGTTGATCCGGGTTCGTCCTGGGTGCCCACAGGGCCCGCTTCTTATGTGAATGTGAACGGAAGCAATACCTCCGGAGACGGTTCCCAGGAAAAGCCATGGGCTACGCTCTCGCATGCCTGCTCGCGCGTGACCTCGGCCGGAGAAGCGATCATCGTCGGCGCAGGGACATATCACGATTCCAATCAGTGCGTCCTTGCTCCAGGGGTCAGTATTAAAGGCGCCGGTCGCGCCCAAACCACGATCATCAGCAGCCTGAACGCACCCTATGTTCAGGCAGTGTCGAATCCCGTGGTCGACGGCAATCAGTTCGTGAGTGATTTCAGGCTGGACGGCAACAATAAGGCTCTCTTGAACGGCATCAATGTCACGGGGCGCAATCACTTCACGATCAAAAACATCGACTTCATCCGCATTAAATACAAAGCGATCAGTCTTCAAGGCACGGAGTGGTGGACCCATGCCGAACAGGACTACCCCGCTGTTCCCCCTCCGGCCTATGCCAGGGGAATTCTGGTCAAAGACGTCACGATCACCGGTTGCTCGAGCAATCAGTTCCAGGCAGCCGTTTGGGTGCAATCTCTCGAGGATGCGATTTTCGACAATATCGTGGTCGATGAATCAGCAGCCACGGGCGGACAAGGAAACCCGATGAAAAGCTGGCCGGGATGGCTAAAACATTGCACGATCAAGAACTCCATCTTTACCGTGAATCAGAACAATTTGGGCGTCAATCCCGAACCGATCACGCTTGAACTCTGGAATATTGAACAAGACACCGAAATCTATAACAACACATTCAATGACGGATACATTTCCCTCGTTTCCGGCCGAAAAAACGGCGGCACGAACGCACTCAGCTTTCATGATAATCGTCTGAACAACTCGGCTCCTCTCGGTGTCGCTCATGAACTCGCGGTCAGCTACACCGATTTTTACAACAATTCCATTCACACCCAGTCTCTCGGAATCTGGGCCGCCACCCACATGTACAATTTCGACGGGATAACGGATATCCGGGTCCACCATAACGTGATCCGAAGCACGAAGGGCAGCAACATCCAGATTCAGAACGGCCCGGGTGCCGTCGCGTTCAACAATATCTCGGTTTACAATAACGTTTTGGACTCGACCGATGGCACGTGGCCGAATGCGGGTGTGCTCGTTTCGCCGAACCTCAATACGAATTTCTCGAATATTTCGATTCAGAACAATATTTTCACGAACCTCGGTGTTGGTGTTTACTTTTACGGGGGAAACTCCTGGCGAGTGCAGCGACCGGTCGTCAAATACAATGACTTCTGGAATGTCAGTAAACAGGTTCAGAACGATGGCGTGACGAGTCCGACAATATCGAACAATTATTCCGTCGATCCCCTTTTCATGAAAACAGGCGCCCGGCCGAACCCCTACTATCTTCTGCAAACATCAAGTCCGCTGATCAATATGGGAGCCAACGTCGGCTTGCCGTATCTCGGGACAGCTCCCGATATCGGCGCCTACGAGATGAGATAAGCTTTTCTATTTAAATCGCGATTCGGCGAAGGCGGCGGCGAAGTCGTCGGGCAGGTCGCCGTCATAGAGATTCGTCAGGATATTCTCGCGATCCGTCCGGGGGAGATCCACATCGCTCGCAATAAATTGCCCCCAGAAATTTCTGTAATACCCGAAAACCGATTCTTCGAACGTCTGCTCGTAAATCGCGGCGATATTCTGATTGCGCCTCAGGCGATCACGACCGGCGGGCGTTCTTGCCGCCATCATGCGCCGAAGGTTCACATAGTTTTGAACCGTAATCGTGATGAAAGCCGCGTAAGCTTCTTCATGAAAGCCAAATGGATGAGATGAGTAGAGTTGAACGGCACTTTTATACCATTCCCGGTAAAAGCCCTCCTCAGTGCGTTTGGCGACGGTTGCAAAGTAACAGTGAAAAAGCTCGTGAGCGACCGTCGCGACCTCGTCGTCCGAGAGTTCAGCGAACTTTTTCATAGCTCCGGTTCGTCGGTCCTGCATTTCAAGGCCGAAGGTAATCCGGTTCGTAAGGCGGTTGTAGACGGCGATTGCATTCTCAGGAAGCGCGGCAAAACCGATTCCACTGAGATTTTGTAATGCTTGTTTCAAATACCGAACGGGGGCGCGAAGTTCGGTCATCCCCTGAACGAAGTCAGAGCTGACACTGGTCGAGTCAGCCCAGCTACTGGGAAGGGTCAAAGAAGCCACTCCTCCGGCCAGAATGATTGCCACAATTGCGCGGCCGAACTGACGAGCAGCTGATTGAGTCCGTCCCATTCCTGGCCCCCTTTCGGTACCACTCATCCCATAAATGGCTATGCGTGTCAAAAACGAATAAAGATTGATCTGTTCGGGCCATTTGTGCTTTCTTCTACAGGGGTTGCACGGCCGCAACGCCACACAGAGAATGCGAGTACATTTCTAATGAGCCCTGTCACAACAAGCCGTTCAGAACTTCTGCGAAGGCATCTCAGTCAACGCATTCTCGTCCTTGATGGCGCGATGGGAACAGCGATCCAGAAATTCAACCTGACAGCCGAAGATTTCGGAGGTTCTGATCACGAAGGATGCAATGAGAATCTCGTACTCACCCGGCCCGAGGTCATCCGCCGGATTCACGAGAGCTATCTCGAGGCAGGGTGCGACATTATCGAAACAAATACTTTTGGAGCCACCCCGCTCGTTCTCGATGACTACAACTTAGGGTCCCGGTCCCACGAGATCAACGTCACGGCCGCTAAACTGGCACGCGATGCCGCGGAAAAGTATTCGACTTCCGCCCATCCGCGTTTTGTCGCAGGCTCGATCGGGCCCACGACAAAAGCAATTTCCGTCACGGGTGGGATTTCTTTCGACGAACTTCAGGAAAATTTTCACCAACAGGCGAGAGCTCTTGTCGACGGCGGTGTGGATTACCTGCTGCTGGAAACCTGCCAGGACACGAGAAATGTCAAAGCGGCCCTCCTCGCGATTGATCGCCTGTTCAGTGAAATGGGTCGGGAAATCCCGATCGCGGTTTCGGGAACGATCGAGGCCTCGGGAACGATGCTCGCGGGACAATCCATTGAGGCTTTCCTTGCCTCCCTCTCTCATCTCGAGCTTCTCTATATCGGGATTAATTGCGCGACCGGCCCCGAACTGATGGCCGATCATATCCGCCCCTTGGCTCGACTTTCGAGATTGCCCGTCGCCTGCGTTCCAAACGCGGGATTGCCTGACGAGCATGGCGATTATCTCGAGACCCCCGAAATGGTCTCGAATGTCCTGAAACGCTTCCTGACGAACCGGTGGATCAATGTGCTCGGTGGTTGCTGCGGAACACAACCGAGCCACATCGAAGCCCTCACCCGTCTCGCGCGTGACCATGCGCCGCGAACCGAGTTCGCTACTCCCCGATCTTTTCTTTCGGGCGTCGACTATCTCGAAGTTACGGACGAGGTACGCCCGGTCATTGTCGGAGAACGGACAAACGTGATCGGGAGCAGGAAATTCAAGAACCTCATTTGCGAAGAAAAATTTGATGAAGCATCTGAGATTGCGCGAGTTCAGGTAAAGAACGGCGCCCAGGTGATTGATGTTTGTCTTGCGAATCCCGATCGGGACGAGCTTAAGGATATGCGAACTTTCATGGAGCACGCTTCAAAAAAGGTTCGAGTTCCTTTTATGATTGATACGACCTCACCGGAGGTCCTGGCTGCGGCTCTGACCTATTGCCAGGGAAAAACCATCATCAACTCCGTCAACCTCGAGGACGGGGAGGCCCGCTTCCGTAAGATTGTTCCCCTCGCCCGCAGGTTCGGCGCCGCCCTTGTCGTCGGCACGATCGACGATCACCCAGCGCAAGGAATGGGCATTTCGCGGGAACGTAAGCTCGCGATCGCTGAACGGTCTTACGAGCTCCTGACCGGAACCTACGGAATGCCCCCCGAAGACCTCTACTTCGATCCTCTCGTCTTTCCGTGCGCAACCGGAGACTCTCAATATGTCGGTTCGGCAATCGAGACGATTGAAGGTGTTCGCCTGATCAAGTCCCGGTTCCCGAGATCAAAGACGATTCTCGGGATTTCAAACGTAAGCTTCGGCCTTCCTGCGGCCGGGCGCGAGATTCTGAATTCCGTTTTTCTCTATCATGCAGTTCGTGCGGGACTTGACTTGGCGATCGTGAATTCGGAAAAGCTGGAACGTTATGCGATGATCCCCGAAAGGGACCGCGAACTCGCCGAAGATCTTCTGTACAACCGCGGAACAGACCCGGTTTCAGCTTTCGCCACGCACTTTCGTGACCGCAAACCGGCGGAACGCACGGAGAAGCAAAAACTTCCGCTGCTCGAACGACTCGCACGGTCGATCATTGAAGGTTCCAAGGAAGGACTGGAAGCGGACATCAAAGAAGCCGTTCAACAACTCCGCCCTCTCGAAATCATCAACGGCCCGCTCATGAAAGGCATGGACGAGGTCGGCCGCCTGTTTAAGGCGAACCAGCTCATCGTCGCCGAGGTTCTCCAATCCGCTGAAGCGATGAAAACGGCCGTTTCCCATCTCGAACCTTACATGCAGAAATCCGAGACGAGTTCGCGGGGAAAAGTCCTCCTCGCGACCGTCAAAGGCGACGTTCACGACATCGGAAAAAACCTGGTGGAAATTATCCTGGCCAATAACGGCTTTGAAGTCGTGAACCTCGGGATCAAAGTCCCGACCGAGGATCTGATTCAGGCTGCACGTGAACACCAGCCCGACATCATCGGCCTGTCGGGGCTTCTCGTCAAATCAGCCCAGCAAATGGTAGCGACGGCCGAAGACTTCTCGAGGGCGGGCGTGACAACTCCGGTCCTCGTCGGCGGCGCCGCACTGTCCTCCAGTTTCGTCGATAAGCACATTGCCAAAGCCTACGGCCAAGGAACGGTCGCTTATGCGTCCGATGCCATGGCCGGTTTGGAACTCGCCAAAAGGATCGTCAACCCTCAACACTTTGAAAAGCTCAAGACGGAACTCGCTTCACGGCGAGAACACTCCACGAGTATCCCGAGTCAGGACCGCCCGGACAGCGCGAAAGCATCCCCGGAAGTCCGATCGGCCAAAATCGAACTTCTTCGTGAGTTACCCTCCCCTCCCGACTTTAGGCGCCACGTACTTCGAAACACCCCGCTCGAACAAATCTGGCGATTCGTCAATCCGCTCATGCTTTACGGACGTCATCTCGGAATCAAAGGCAGCACGGTGCGCCTGCTCGAAGCCGCTCATCTGCCCGAAGTAGCCTCCTCCGATCCAAAGGCTCTCTCCATCTGGAACACCGTCGAAGAAGTCAAAGCCGAGTACTCCGAAGGCAGCGGCGAAATTTTTCAGCCTTCGGCGATCTTTCAATTCTTCCGGGCTTCGAACAGTTCAAACCAGCTTCGGTTATATTCCGACGATCGGCTCCGAGCCGCCTTCGACTTCCCTCGTCAGGCGATGCCGGACGGCCTTTGCCTGGCCGATTACGTCGCCCCGGAACCAGCGCCACACGGCGAAAGGGATTCCGTCGCGCTCTTCATTGTCAGCGTCGGGAAAGGGATACGCCAGGTTTCCGAATCACTCAAAATGCGGGGGGATTATCTGAAGTCGCACATCATCCAAGCGCTGGCCCTTGAGTCGGCCGAAGCTTACGCCGAGTTGCTTCACAGTCAAATTCGCAAGATGTGGGGATTCCCTGACCCGCCGGAACTCACGATGCTCGAACGCTTTCAGGCGCGCTATCGCGGAAAACGCTACTCGTTCGGATACCCCGCCTGTCCCCGCCTGGACGACCAGAAGATCCTGTTCGAGGTTCTTAACCCCTCCGAAATCGGGATCGAACTCACCGAAACCATGATGATGGACCCGGAGGCAAGCGTCTCCGCGATTGCCTTTCATCATCCCGCCGCGACGTATTTTTCCGTAGGTCATAAGGGAGGCGTTGACGATGATAACCGTTAATCCCGTGCATGCGACAACCGGTATCGGGAGTCTTCCGCACCACAATATTGATTCAGCCCTCGATTTTTCGTTCAGGGCGGGGATTCCATTTCTTCCTCAGATTCCGATCCGCAACCCATGGGAGTTCATGATCGCACAAGCGCTCGAGGGACTGCCGGGGTTGGAGGTCGAGAAAGACGGCGCCGTGTTTCTGAAGCTGGACGTATGGAAGAGCCGCTCACAGGAACTCGATCGCAAACTCAATGAGGCTTTCTCGCGCAGCACACAGGAAAAGGAAGCCTTCATCGGTTTCGAACCGTCGCCCGCCATTTCGAGCAGCTGGCAACCCTTCCTGTGGGAACTCGAGGAACGCGGCACCTCGCTCGCCAAGATCCAGATTGCGGGACCGATGACCGCGCAATGGGCGCTGAGGGCAAAAGGTGGAGCCTCCCTCGACCAGTACCCCGAAGTCACGTCTCAGATCTTTCGGGTCATCATGGCCCGAGCCGTGGCGATGACCCGCCGTTTGAAGACGGCCGGAATTCAGCCCCTCATTTTTTTGGACGAACCGGGGCTCTACGGCTTGTCGCTCACGAATACCCGCCACCTGATGGGACTTCAGGAATTGAAGCTTTTGGTGCAAACCCTTTCGAAAGAGGGCGCTACCATCGGCCTGCATTGCTGCAGTAATACAATCTGGAGCAAGATTCTCGAACTCGGCCTGGATTATCTCTCGATTGACGCTGATCTCTCGCTTACCGGTCTGATCGGTGATGAGCGCGGCGCGCGAGTCGCGGAATTCGTGAAGCACGGGGGGCGCCTTTCACTGGGGATCATAAGAACGGGCTCGGCCGACCGTTCAGTCATGCTGCGAACGCTTCGTCCCGCGGTGCTTTTCGGAAATCTCATGGAGACCCTCGGCCGGGTTTGGAAAGAAGAAGCCGAACTCGTGAAAAAAGTTTTGAGCGAAGCGCTCTACACTCCCGCCTGCGGTTTGGCGCTCCACTCGACCGAAGAGGCGGAATGGATTCTCGAAACCTTGAACGCCTTCCACAAGGATTGTATTTCGAAACTATGACCTTCGCCCTCTTTCGCGAAATGCATTCGTTGACGCCACTCTCCGATTCGGTTCCCCTCGCGTCACTTGACGTTTCGCTTCTCATTCCTGCCCGTAATTCGGGTCATGCTCTCGAGAAAACCGTTCAAGAGGCCCATCGTTTTCTCAGCGTGCGTTATCCCGGCGCATTCGAGATCATTCTGATTCCGAATCCGGCGCTGAACCCGCCGCCGGGCGCGCCCAAGGATGAATCCACCGAGATTTCCGAATCACTTTCGGCGCGCTTCGCGCACGTCAAGACGGTTCGACATTACTCGCCGAGCGGAAAGGGCGCGGCATTACGCACCGGCTTTCTCGCATCTCGCGGCCAGTGGATCCTATTCACCGATGCGGATCTCCCCTATGACCTGGAGTTTTTCGACAGGGCCATGGAAAAATTGCGGAACGGCTATCATTTCGTAACGGGCAACCGGAGATTGGGTTCCAGTCATTTTAATGTGCCCGTCGATCTCCTTCGCCTCGCCTACGGACGGCATCGCTTGGGGCTTGCTTTCAATCAAGTCGTGCGCTGGCTTTTTCCGATCAAGGCGATCGACACTCAGGCGGGCATCAAGGCGATGTCGCGGGATCTCGCTGCAAAGGTATTTTCGTTGCAGCGTTGCCCGGGTTTCTTTTTCGATCTCGAGTTTTTCCTGACGGCGCGATGTCAGGGATTCAGGCACGTCGACCTTCCCGTCACACTTTATCTGAACAGCGAGAAGAGTACGGTTCGGGTCTTTCGCGAATCGATCCTCGCCGGCTTTTGGCTCGCAAGGATCTGGTGGCTGCATCGGCTTGGCTCCTACGGCCGGGCGCCGCGCAGACGCGGAGTGCTGGCCCGGTACCGCAATGCATCCTTCTCCACTCGCCTCTTCCTGAAAGCTCGTTGGCACCTCACGCCCTATCTCGATATGGCCGAGCATTTGCCTGTGTCAGGACCGGTGCTCGACCTGGGCTGCGGGCATGGTCTTCTTGCCATCGCAATCGCGCTCGATGCGCCTGACCGTGCCGTTTACGGGATCGACCATGATGTCGCCCGCGTGGAACTCGCCAAGAACGCCGCCTCCGATTTGCCTAATATCCGCTTCAACGTCGGGACGATGGACCAGATCCCGGCGGCTGGCCCTTATTCGGGCATCGCGATGATCGATGTTTATCACTACTTCAAGCCCGAGACTCAGGAGGAACTTGCCCGGAGGGCATTCGCGCAACTCCAGCCCGGCGGGACGCTTCTGGTTCGGGAAGTCGAACCGCAAGGCGGGTTCGCCTCCTCCTGGAACCAGTGGTACGAAAAGCTCGCGACCGCGAGCGGATTCACTCAGGCCGATAAAGCCCAACTTCATTTCCGCACGACTCGCGATTGGGAGGACCTTTTCAAAAAAGCCGGATTCACGGTGAAATCACGACGCTGTGGCAGTCGGCTATTTTCAGATGTTCTCTTCATATGCGATCGTCCTCGAATCGAGGGCATCGAGGCGTCACCATGAGAAGAACGATTCTGATCATGACCGCCCTGCTCGTTTTTGCCGTTCTCCCGATCTACACGGTTAAAGTAATACAAAAAACAGATTACACCGACTTCTCCGTCTACTATCGGGCAGCCAAGCGAATGCAAGCCGGCAACTGGAATGAAATTTACAGCCTGTCTGACGGGGCCTCTCCCCTACGGTACGCCCCTATCACCTTGCCGCTCATGCGGCCCCTCGCGGAGGTTCCTGAAACCCCCGCCCGGGTCCTTTGGTTTTACCTGCAGTACTGCTTCTTCGGCCTGGGGTTTTTCTTCCTTTTTCGGGCGCTCAAATTGGTCCGCCCGAGACGCCGCGCCAGCCAAATACCAGAACGCGCGTCCTCCGGGCTGGTCGCGACTTGCTTCGGCATCCTTTTCATTCTGAGATTCTGCCTCGATACGTTCACGATCGGCCAGGTTTCGAGCCTGATGTTCGTCGGCTTCACCCTGTCTCTCTACGCCTGGATGCGGGGAAAAGCGTCTCTCGCGGGAATAGGTGCTTTTATCCCGACCGTCTTCAAGGTCGGTCCTGGGGTTTTGTACGGCGTATTCGCCTCATCGCGACCGAAGGCTTTTCGTCGAGCCCTGTCCGGCAGTGCACTCCTGTTTCTCATCCTGAATGTCCTGACGCTCGCCTGGCTCGGTTCGGGCCCCCGGTTCAAAACACTCTGGAGCGACTGGGTGCGGATCGTCCTTGAAGACGGCAATTATTACGATGCCTCCCATTATGGAAGCCAATCCGTCAAAAGCGCGCTCCTCAGACTCGCCCGCCAAGGTTGGTTCAGCTCACAGTCGGTAACGGAGTTTTGGCTCCTCGCCGCGGCCGTGGGCTGTGCCGCGGTTGCGGCGTTCTGGATTTTGAGACGTCCGAGGTCCATCCGATCCCGCGGCCTTTTCTTTTCTTTGGGCATTTTCCTTTACCTTTGGTTCATGCCCGAAACCTTCAAATACGCGCTGACAACGCTTGCGATTCCGGCGACTCTTGTTTTCCTGACCCTACTCGACGGATCACGGATCAAGAGCAGGCTGCTTCACTCCGTGGTGCTCGGCTTCGGATTTCTCACGCTGTCGATTCCAGGTAAGGATATCGTCGGCGATCGAATCTTTTTCGCTCTTCAGTACGCTTCCATTCCACTCATGGCGACGCTGCTGCTCGGCACGTCGTGTTTGCTCCTCGCCTGGCAGGATTCGGCCCCTTCACGAGCGGCGCGCTGGTTCAAAGCACTTCTTTCGCCACGGGTTCTTGGGCCTTGGGGCGCGGATGGGGGCGGGTTTTCGGAACGGACAGAGAAATCGCCCTGTAAAGTATCTCTGCTGCTGCCGATTCCGTTCGGGCCGTACGGTTCATGCGATCTCGATGTTCAACGGGTCGAACGCATTATTGCTGACGCCACGCACTTCCTGGCGGCGGAATGGCCCGCTCGCTTTGAAATCATCGTGATCCCGTTCGGTGATCGCGTCAGCGAGTTCCAACCCGTTATCGCGCACGTTCGAAGTCTCGCGAAAAATCAATTTCGAATCAGAATGACCGATTCCTTCAGCGGTTACGGCCGTGCAGCCGCGCTTCGCGAAGGTTTTCTCGCGTCTCATGGAGAGATCATTCTGGTCAGCCATTTCGAACAACCCTGTGAGCTCTCTTTTTTCAAAAGAGCTGTTGCGGCAATCGAAACCGGCGCGACTGATCTGGTTCGGGCGAATCGCCGTCATCCCGAAACCCGGTTTAAAGTCCCGGTCTCGGTTCTTTCACTCGTTTACCGGCGGCATCGGCTTGGCTTGCGGTTCAATCGCCTGATTCGCGCGATTCTCCCGGTCCAAACGACTGACACCCATTCCGGCACGTTCGCGATGACGCGGAAGATGGCGTTGGAAGCTTTTTCACTGCAAAGTTCCGCCGACTTTCTTTTCGACCTGGAAATCAGTCTTGTCGCGCGAACGCAGGGTTTCAGGGAAGCTGAATTCCCGGTGGTTCTCTATCTCGCGCAGGAAAAGACGTTCAAGAGGATGGTCCATGAGACGATGAGCATCCTGATCGGTTTGCCCGTCCTCGCTTGGCGCTATCACCGCGGCTATTATCGGCATTTCTCCTGGAAACCGGGTACCCTCGAGATCACGGCCGACGACTGGGGACTGTCGCCCTCCGTCAACAGCGGAATCCTCGAACTCGCCCGAATGGGACTGATACGAAAAATTTCGCTGCTCGCGGACAGCCGGTTTTTAACGCATGGATTAAACGAACTGAAGGAATTACGGAACCGCGGGACAGTCCGACTCGGACTTCACTTCAATCTCACCTACGGGAAAAACGGTGCCCGTCCAGCTGGCGTTCTTCTCCGCTGGATTCTCCCATTCCAGAACCGCAGCGCGCTTCAAGACTCCGTCCGGCGGGAATTCGCGCTTCAACTTCGAAAACTCGAGACCGAAGGGGTCCGGCCCGTCTACCTCGATGGACATCACCACATTCACCTCACCCCGGGTATTCTCGAGTCTTTAACGGATCTGCTGGCCACGAGCGACATTCGCGAAATCCGGCTGCCCTATGACCCGCGACTCTGGTTAACCGGCAAATGGCCACTCAACCTTCTCTCCTTGAGATTGAAAACGGTTCTTTCCAGAAAAGGCTTTTCATCGCGTCCCTTCTACTATCCCTCAACGTCAGACTTCATGGACCAAGGATTCCTCCGAACGAAGCTCTCCAAAACCGTTGCCGGAACTGAAGTCATTATCCACCCGGCAAACTCCAATGACGCAAGTGTTTGGGAATTCCCCGATTCATACGTCGAGGGGCGCGTTACCGAGTATCGCGCCTTGAAAATGCTCCTCGCCTCTGGCCAAGAGCAAAGTCGCGGGATATAACAAAAGTCAATGAAGAGCTTATCGCGAAACTGGAAAATATTCCTGATCCTTGCGTTCGTCGCCGGCGCGATTCTCCGCCTCATCTATGTCAACGACATGGAGTACAAAGAGGACGAGGAATTTAACTTTACCCAAACCCAGATCGTTCGTGGATTCACCGATTGGCCCTGGGTCGGCATGCCTTCTGGGGTTTATCTTCAAAACCCCGGAATGAGCATTTGGGTCTTCATCGCGCTTGCAAAAATATTCCGGGTGACGCAACCGACCGAACTCGCCCACGCAGTCCAGCTCTTCAGTCTGCTCGGAATCGCGATGATCATCCCGTTCGTTCTTTGGTTCGTCAGGACCGAGGAGCGCGAACCCTGGCTTTGGGCGTTCGTTTTCTCGCTGGTGAACCCCTTTGCCATCCTGTACCAACGCAAACTTTGGCCGGAGCCGTTCCTCCCGTTTTTCACGATGTTGGTCCTCATGGGGTGGTGGCGACGCGATCGGAAACCGGGAGCCTTCGTGTGGGGATTCATCGGCGCATGGCTCGGGCAGATCCACATGAGCGGTTTTTTCTTCGCGGCGGGTCTGTTCCTTTGGACGCTGTTCTTTGACCGTTCGACCGGCCCCCCCGAGTCCAGCCGACGTCCGCGCTGGAAATTCTGGTTCATTGGCTCCTGTCTGGGCGCGCTTCCGCTCATTCCCTGGTTCCTTGAAGTCCTCGCGCACCCGCCGAGGGGCCACATGGTATCGGGCATCAGTGAAGCGCTTCAGCTCAAATACTGGGTCTTCTGGATTACTGACGCACTGGGGCTTCACTTGGGCAATCCTCTCGGTTTATTGCGCGGGCAATCGAACTTTGCGCAGATTTCAGATTTTATCCGCTATCCCCTGATCAACGGCCAGGCAACTTATCTCGTCGGGCTTGCTCATATCGCGATCGTGATCGGCGCGCTCATCATCGTCTATCGCGCGGTTCGGGGAGTTCCCATAACGTTCGCCGCCGCGGGTTCAGTCAAAAGTCTCTTTATCGGGCAAGGCTCACCGACTGCTTTTGTGCAAAGCGCGGCTCTTTGGGGCACCGGGATACTATTGACCATCACTGGCGTGGCGATCCGCCGATATTACATGATGGTCACTTTCCCGCTGGAATTCGTCTGGCTGGCGCGAATAACGCTCGGCCATGGCCAGGCATTTTCGCGTTTTCCGCGCGCGGTTCTTGGAATAATCTGGACAGCCCAACTCTTTATTTCGGCCAATTTCGTCGGGTACATCCACGTCAATGAAGGAGCTGTCCAAGGGGACTACGGTCCCGCTTACCATGTCATCATGAAGCAGCGAAAGTGAGACTCTATGCAAAAGCGTCCTGATCCCGGTTTCTTCGCCGAACTCGAAGCACGCGAAATCGTCAAGCAGGTGACCGATCCTGAACTCGCCCACGCGCTCAAGAAAGAGCCGATGACCCTCTATATCGGATTCGACCCGACGGCCGATAGTCTTCATGTCGGCGGATTGCTGCCGCTCGTGACACTCAGAAGATTTCAGCTTGCGGGGCACCGGCCCATTGCCGTGATCGGAGGCGCGACGGGAATGATCGGAGACCCGAGCGGGAAAACCCAGGAACGCTCGTTGCTCGATGACGAAAAGATCGCCCACAATCTCAAAGGCATCACGAAGAATATCGCAAAAGTGCTTGATCTCAGCCCGGCCTCCGACGCCAAGGTTCTGAACAACGCGGATTGGACTAGATCAGTGTCCTATATCGAGTTCCTGCGGGACATCGGAAAGCATTTTACGGTCAACCACATGACCGCCAAGGAATCCGTTCGCGCTCGACTGGAAGACCGTGAGCACGGCATCTCGTACACGGAATTTTCGTACATGCTCCTTCAGGCTTACGACTTCCTGGTCCTCAAAGAGCGCGAGAACTGTCTGCTTCAGGTCGGGGGCTCAGATCAATGGGGGAACATCACCGCCGGCATCGACCTGATCCGAAAGGTTCACGGCACGAACGCGGGCGTTTACGGCATGACTCACCCGCTCGTGATGAAAGCGGACGGAACCAAATTCGGCAAATCCGAGCAAGGCGCCATCTGGCTCGACCCGGACAGAACGTCACCTTACCAGTTCTACCAATATTTCATCCAGACCACGGACGCGGATGTCATCCGACTCCTGCGCTATTATACGTTCCTCCCCTTGGAAGAAATCGCCGCACTCGAAAACTCGCTCAAAACCGAACCTGAGAAGCGAGCTTCCCAGCTCACCCTCGCGCGCGAACTGACACGAATGGTTCACGGCGATTCGGAACTCTCCCAAGTTGAACGAACAAGCCATGCACTCTTCGGTTCGGCAATCAAGGAACTCGACGAACGGTCGCTCCTCGACGTCATGAGCGGCGCTCCCACGACACAGAAGTCAAAAGACCTCCTATCGCAAGGTATCGCGCTCGTCGATCTTGTCTCCGAAACCGGCCTTTGTTCTTCGAAAGGCGCGGCCCGAAAGGACATCACGGCCGGCGGCATTTACGTCAATAACGATCGGGTGAATGACGCTTCTCATGTGCTGAAAACGGCCGATCTGATTTCCGGCGGCTACATCGTCCTTCGTAAAGGAAAACGCACGTACCATCTGGTCGCGTTCAGGTGACTTTGCACCAGCGGTTCATGAGCTTTTGAGGAATTTTGTCGTGGTAGAGATTCGCGAGCGCCGCCGCTGTCGCGACCGGGTTTTCGATTTGCGGGCTATGGCCTACCCCTTTGAGCACGACGGCACGCACTTCGCGCCCGGAACTCTCCATCCCCGCCTTCAACCGGCTGGTCCAATGCTCGGCCATGACTGGGGGGATCAGGGTGTCTTTTTCGCCCCAAAGCAGCCAGACTCGTGAACGGATCTTTTCAACGGAATCCGCGAGAAAATGTTCATCCCTTACTGATCCCATGAATTGGTGCACTTCGGTCTTCCCGAGAAAGCTGTCGACTTCCTTCGCGAAAAACCTGAACCAGACGGGTTCTTTCCCGAATATGAACGGCCGCCAGGCCACGAGCCCATTTTCAGCAATGCGCTGAAAAACGCTCTCGAATTCCTTGCGTCGATCCGGGCTTTCGAAAAGGCCGGGCGGATCGACGAGGATGATCAGCTCAGGCCCTTGATAGTTCACGGTCCGCCCGGCTGGCCTCGTGCCCGCTCCGCAAGCCACGGCATAAAGACTCGTGAGCCAACCGCCGAGCGAATGCCCAAGAACCGTATCGGGCTTAAGCGTATCGAAAACATCACTGACGGCGTCGACGAGAAGATCCATGGAATCGAAGGCACGCTCCCGCGAAAGAAAACCGCCAAAACCCGGAAAATCCAGGAGCACCACTTCGTCGTACCGCGCGCGCAACACCGGGCGCAAAAGCGCGAGAATGACGAACCAGGAAAGAGAGGTGTCGCCGAACCCTGGAACGAGAACGAAGCGTTTCACATGCGGTTTCTTTTTCAGGTCGCGCCCGAAGCTTTTTCTCCAAAGTCCGATCTTGAGTTCGCCTTTACGCCGAAGCTCCCAAGTGTAACCTGTCCGCTCGAGTACCTGGCGGGCGGTCCAATGAACGGCTCGCAACCACGGGACGCGATACTCACGAGAGACTGTCATGGTTCGGTTTTACTGAAAATCCGACCAAATGCCCAGCCTCATGCTTTACTTTGACCTGATTATCGGGAAAATGGGTCTCTATGACCGCGCTCCCGTTCAAAGCTGACCGAAAACTGACCGATGTGCTCTCCGAAACGAAGTTCACGGTTTCCGCCGAGGTTATCCCGCCCCGTAACGGTTCCGAACAAGGTAAAGTCCTCGCTCAAATCGACTCCTTGCGCGGCGCCGGCGCACAGTTCCTGGCCGTGACAAAGGGCGCCGGAGGAAGCCTCCGGGGAGGAAGCCTTCCGATCGCGCAGGCCATAAAAGAAAATTTCAACATCCCCTGCATCGCCCATTTCACCTGTCGGGACCTCACCGCCTTCGATGTCGAGAATCAGCTGATTGACCATCATTACTTCGGCATACGCAACATCCTGGCTCTTCGCGGAGATCCACCGGACGGCCAACCCGAATGGCGGCCACGCGAAGGCGGCTATAGCTATGCGCATGAGCTGATTCGGCAAATCACCGCCCTGAACCGGGGTGAATACATCCCGAGACCGGGCGGCCCGGAGCGGGATGGGACGGCAACAACCGATTTCTGCATCGGCGCCGCCGTTTACCCGGAATTTCCTGACAAGATGAAGCGTCTCCAATACTTCCGGCAAAAAGTTGAAGCAGGCGCGCAGTACGGCATCACGGATATGCTGTTTGATCCAGAGGTCTATGCCCGCTTCCTGGATGATTGCGGTAAAGCCGGGATAACGATCCCGATCCTGCCTGGGACGAGGATTTTGAAATCGCGAACGCAAGCTCACAAGATGATGGCAAAGTTCCGCGTGAATCTCCCGTCCGAAGTCCTGAATATGCTTCCCGAAACAGCGACGGGACCGGAGGCCATTCCCCTGGCGACCGAACTATTTATGCGACTCGTCGAACGTCTTCGTTCCCTTGGCGCTCCCGGCATTCATGTGTTCGTCATTTCGGACACCGATGCTGCCGTTACGGCGATCATGCGCTGCGCACTGAATCGGTAAAGGTATCCACAAAAAATACCGATGAATCAGTATGAAAAAACGTGGATTTTCGCTCGTGGAAATGACGGTGGTCCTTGCCCTGGGTGCGATCGGAATGCTCGGAGTGACGCAATTCATGAATTCATCGGCTCGCGCTCAGAAGGCCACGATGGTCAATGTCGAATTCATCAGCCTGGTCTCCTCGATCCAGTCCGTCCTGGCGAATACGACTCTTTGCAGACAAGCCTTTTATGATTCCAGCGGAAGCGCACTGACGCTCGCGACGACAGCTGGCGCAATAACAAACGTGAACGAGATCAAAGCGCAGAACGCGTCGATCGCAAAACTTAACGAGAGCATGAACAGTTTCAAAATATCGAAACTCGCTCTCAAGACAAACTCCGCCGTGGGGACCGGCCTCTACACCGCGGATCTCGAGATGGAAGTCACGAAAACCTCGCCCGTTCCGGGCCTTTCCGGGACGAAAACTCAAATTTTCCCGAACCTCACTCTTGGGGTCGATTCAGCGAACAAAATCACTTCGTGCGCTGCGGATAAAGTGATCTCGGCTTCCAACATCAACAATTACATGACCAATAAGGCCAATTTCACTTACACCTACAACGGAACAAAGAAGCCGCTCTTGATCGTGATGGAAGTTTTGCTCAGAGGATCCAACAACTGCACTTCCGGTATCGAAGCAAAGTGGTACGGCCCGGGCAGTGTCCAGGTTCGCGATTGGACGGTTCTCGCGGCAGTCGACCTTTATGATTCCCTGGGCTCCCACGGGCTGTTTCCGAACAACGTATTCCTGCTCACCATTCCTTTTATCGACGGCTCGAACTCGATCGCGTTCCGCAAGACCGGTTGCGCGAATATCTCTGACATCAATATTATTTCGGTTCTGGATCAGTAGCTTTCAATACTTAAGATTATCGAGCGGTGGCAGTTCCTTCGGAATTCCTATGTTGTCAAAAATGACACCCTCTATTTTTGAAAATTTCGGTCTATAATTATAAGAATATCTCACTTGAATCGGGGGAACGTATGGGTTTTATCTTTGGCCGTGTTTTGTCGAACTTTTGTACAGCATTTTTATTTATTTCCGTCTTAGCCGCGAATCAAGCCTCAGCGACACCGACCTTCGGGATCAACGCTGGCGGTCCGACCTATACCACCAGCACCGGCATTGTTTATAAGGCCGATGCGCATTTCAGTGGTGGAAGAACGGCTGTTTTTACCAATACCGTTTCTGGAACTTCGGTCCCAAGGCTCTACCAAAGTGAGCGTTACGGAAACTTCTCCTATACGATCCCGGTGGATAATGGCGGTTACAGCGTGATGTTGAGGTTCGCCGAACTCTACTGGACGGCTGCCGGCAGACGCGTATTCGACGTGTCGATCAACGGCACGAGGGTCGTCAGCGGCCTCGATATTTTCGCCAGAGTCGGAAGGAATGCTCCTTATAACCTTACCTTCCCGGTGAATGTTTCAAACGGCGCCATTAACATTGTCTTCACAACGAGGGTGGATAACGCCAAAGTCAGCGCAATTCTTATCACCCCGACCTCCAGTCCGACGCCGACTCCGACAGCGACTCCAACGCCGACGGTAACACCACCGCCGCCCCTGAAGCCCTCGCTCATTTCACAGGCCGGGTGGAAATTGAAATACGTCGACAGCGTCGAATCCGTTGATCCGAAAGACGGAGACAAGGGCGGTGCAAACGCGTTCGATGGAAATCCCGCTACCTACTGGCACACCGAATATACGAATGCCAGTCCGATGCCTCCACACGAAATCCAGGTGGACCTCGGGTCGAGCTACTCCATTTCAGGTTTCCATTATCAACCCAAGGTGGATGCGAATCCTGACATCTTGAACGGTACCATCGTTCAGTACGAGTTTTATGTCAGCACGGACGGGACGAACTGGGGTACGGCCGTGAACTCCGGCACTTTTGCAGCAGATCTAACTCAAAAGTACGTCAACTTCACGGCAAAAACCGGGCGTTATGTCCGGCTCCGTGCACTCAGGGAGATCAACGGCAATCCATGGACGAATGTTGCCGAACTCAACGTTATGGGTCTCGCGGTCGTTTCGCCATCCCCGACTCCAACCCCAACGCCTCCTCCACCGACACCGACGCCGACACCGACGCCGACTCCGACGGGGGGCCTGCCGCCCTTGACCGGTACGGCTTACTATGTGGCTACGACCGGAAATAATGCAAACGCCGGTACTTCAGCGAGTCCCTGGGCCTCGCTCTCGTACGCATGCAGCCGGGTGAGAAGCGCGGCGACGATCGTGATCAAAGCCGGATCGTACACCGATAACGGCCAGTGCGGACTTGCTCCGAGAGTGAACATTCGCGGCGAAGGAAAGTCCGTCACGACGATCAGGAGCAGTTACGGAGATTGGTATATCAATGCCAGCTCGAGTAACGGCACGGACGGTGCTCAATATATCGGTGGTTTTACATTGAACGGGAATGGCCGCAGTCTCCGTCACGGAGTGCTCGTGATGGGCAGAAGCCATTTCTCGGTCATCGATATGGATTTCCTGTCGATTGCCGACAAAGCCATTTCGATGGAAGGCTCGAGCTGGTGGAGCGGAGCTGACAGCGATTGGCCGGCCGTGCCGCCTCCCTCTTACGGCACTGGCAATCTCATCCAGAATGTGACGATCAGGGGTTGCTCGGGACCGCACAACGGCGGCGCCCTGAATGCATCTCTCTGGATCCATTCACAGGCAGACCTGGTTCTCGACAAAGTGATCGTTGATGAAGGCGTCGGAACCGGCGGTCAAGGAAACGCGTTCAAATCCTGGCCGGGCTGGCTCAAGCACATGACCGTGAAGGACTCCGTCTTCAAGGTCAACCGTGCGAACAATTCCGAGCCGATCCCGATCGAGCTTTGGAATCTTGAAACCGATTGCGACATCTACAACAGCCAGTTTTGGGGTGGGTACCTGTCGTTGGTTTCCGGCCGCCAGAACGGCGGGACGTGGGCATTGAAATTCCATGATAATTTCGTGGATTTCACCGAAGCGGGCACCTGGGGAGAAGGCCATGAGCTGTCGCTCAGTTATCTCGACTTCTATAACAACCATGTGACCGGTTATCCGATCAGCGTCTGGAACGCGAGCCACATGTACAACTATCAGGGTGTGAATAACGTCCGGATTCACCATAACGTCATCGAGAAGATGGCGAGACGGGGAATTCTGGTGCTCCCTGGCGTGCCGATGGGCACCGGTCAGGATAATATCCAGATCTACAATAACGTCGTCAGCGATATTTCATCCGCCACGTGCGGCATCCAGGTAGACGGCGGGAATTCGACCCTGACAAGGCTCAAGATCCAGAACAACATCATCCAGAACATCGGTGGCGCACCCGCCGTGCGGTTGCAGGGAGGGGGAAGCGTTGTGAGTCCGGTTGTGACCTACAACAACTTCTTCAATGCGGGCGCGGTCAGCAACGGTGCTTCGGGAGCGACGATCAGCAGCAACAGGACCGTCGATCCGCTGTTCAGGAAGACGGGTGATTGGAAGTCCTGGTTCTCACTTCAGAGCACCAGTCCCATGATCAACGCTGGTACCAACGTGGGCTTCTCGGTCCCGGACGGTAGGCCGGATATGGGCGCTTTCGAGCTTTCAGGCACGCTGTACTTTCGTTCGGAATTTGAATCCGGGACGGTCTCGGAGTGGATCGGCGACGGGGGTGGAAATCATACGGGCGGGGGCTATGTCACGGGAGAAAGGTCACGAACCGGACTCTATAGCTGGAAAGCTTACAACGATCCGAAGCTTCCACCGGGCGATAACATCAGCGCAAAACTTCTTCGTTGGAGATTCGATTATGCTTCCGCTTACTATTCCGCCTGGTTTTTCTGGCCAACCGATTATCGAGTGGCCGGTGTGGCCGGACAGTACGTGAACATATTTCAGTGGAAAGAAAGAGCGGCTCCGTACGACCCAACCTGGGTTTTGGCAGTGAAGGAGTCGGTGACCTACCCCGGAGACGACGAAATCGTCGCGCATGACTGGCACGGCCAGAGGATTGTTAGAAACGGGATAAAGCTTCCGAAGGGCCGATGGTTTCATCTCGAAGCGTATTTAAAGACCGGACGGACGGATGGTCAGGTCAGAGTTTGGCTGGATGGTCAACAAATCTTCGATTTTACGAACGTGAATACCTCGGGAAATGCCACGAATAGCACCGGCTTCCTGATGTGGGGAGTTGGGAATTATGGTGACGCCGGTCTAAACCAGTCCTTGTTTGTCGACGACGCGGTAGTCTCGGGTACTCGCATTTTCGGCCAGCCACAATGAAAATCCCAATTCCAACATCGCGAGCTCGACGTTTCGAAACCAAACCTTGAGATCAAGCCCCAGCTCCCTCGCCTTCGCCGTCGCTCTTTGTACTCGCGTCGGTCCCGCATTGTAGGCTGCCAGCATGAAGCGCAGCTTTTCCTCTTCGGCGAGATCTTTTTGGCCGTCGAAGAAGCTCTTCCTGATCCATGACAGATATTTCACTCCGGCGTGAATATTGTTGTCATAGTTCGGGCGATCTTCAGTTCCCCTTCTTTGATGCACTTTCGATTGAGCTGTCCGACGAATTCCCGCACCATCTCGTACTGAACGCCTTCCATCTCGCCGCCATGAACATAATAGTCATAGGGATTTTTAGTCGTCAGGACTTTCAAATAGCGGTTTTTGATCACCCGATCCAGATCTGCTGCCAAGCAGGAACAAGAACGCGACAATTCCGATTCTTGGAGTTCGAGCCATTCTTTGGTCAAGTCGTAGCGTTCAGTTTTAACCTGGTCGCCACGAAATCCGCGTCCTTGTCCCCGCGCCCTGAGAGATTGACCAGAATGGATTGCTCCGGTGACATCTGCTTCGCAAGCTTCATCGCATAGGCGACTGCATGGGCGCTTTCCAGTGCCGGAATAATCCCCTCGATGCGCGAAAGCACCATGAAGGCATCCAAGCACTCTTCGTCATCGATAGCGACATATTGAACCCGGCCGAGGTCCTTCAAATAGCAGTGCTGTGGACCGACTCCCGGATAATCGAGCCCCGAAGCAATGGAATAAACCGGCAGAGGGTTACCGTCGGCGTCCTGAAGCGTGTAGCAAACAAAACCGTGAATCGCGCCCTTGGTCCCAAGCGTCAGAGTCGCGGCATGGTCGGGAGTATCGAGGCCTCTTCCGGCGGGTTCCACACCGAAAAGCTTCACGCGTTCGTCCGGCAGGAATTCCGTAAAAATCCCGATTGCGTTCGATCCACCGCCCACGCAGGCGACGACGGCGTCGGGCAGCTTCTTTTCGCGCTCCAAGAACTGCGCGCGAGCTTCGCGCCCGACGACAGTCTGAAAATCCCGAACCATTTTCGGAAACGGATGTGGCCCCACGACCGAACCGATCGCATAGAAGAAATGGACCGGGTCTTTCATGTATTCCTCGAAAGCACTGTCAACGGCGTCCTTCAGGGTCCGGGTGCCGCGCGAGACCGGCACGACCTTTGCCCCAAGGAGCTTCATCTTCGTGACATTCGGGTGCTCCTTCGCGATATCGATTTCGCCCATGTGGATTTCGCACTCGATTCCGAGCAGTGCCGCGGCGGTGGCCAGTGCCACGCCATGCTGGCCGGCTCCCGTCTCGGCAAGCACTTTGGTTTTTCCCATGTGTTTGGCAAGCAGGACTTCGCCCAGACAATGATTGATCTTGTGCGCCCCCGTGTGATTCAGATCTTCCCGCTTGAGGTAAATACGTGCTCCGCCCTGCCTGGCCGAGAGCCTTCTCGCGTGAAAAATCGGGCTCGGACGCCCGACATAATGCGTGTACAAGTCAGTAAGCTCATCCTGAAAAGCCGGACTTTTACAAATCTGGTCATAAGTGGCATTGATCTCATCCATGACGGACTTGAGCTGCGGAGGAATGAGCTGGCCTCCATACTCGCCAAAGTAACCCTGTTGATCGGGCATCTCCAAATCCTGAATCTTCATGATCTCTCCTGGATATCGTGCGGTCACTAGTGCTGAGCCTGGAAATTCTGGTGCCGAGGGCCGGAATCGAACCGGCACGGGTCTTTCGACCCCCAGGATTTTAAGTCCTGTGCGTCTACCAATTTCGCCACCCCGGCGGGTGCTTTGTAGTTGAGCATAAACCAGCGTCAATTTCAAGGCAGCGTTCAATCCCCTACCCGGGTGCATCTCACAGCATTAACGGGTTAAGGATTTCGCCTTCAACACTTCTTTTCCGCGCTCAATGAGCGGATTAGAAACCCACGCTCTCTGGTTGAGAAGATCAACCGTTTGAACCTGTTTGAGCGCGGCTCCCAAGGAAGTGCCCGGCTTTTTTAACGCCAAACGTACGCCTTCCGAAAATGCTCCCACGATGTATTCGGCCCTGAACGGCCAATCAAAAGGCGGACCACCTTCGAACGGACTTGGAATCCAGATCTGGTGAATACTCGTGCCGCGAACATTATCCACAACCAACGCGTTATGACTGTTCACATGCGCTTTCTTGAGCTTTGCAGCTTCCTGCCCCCTGCCGTTCCTCGTAGTGCGGTCCAATTGAACATTCGCCGCCCGCTCACCAAGCGGACGCACGGGTTTGATCACATCGCTCCGGCTGCTGAACGGGTCCAAATTGAATCGGATTTCCCCGCTCGGAATCAGCCTGCCTTGGATGCGATGAAATAGCGGCTCATTTTTTCCAGGAACCCGGATCGCTTTCAGGATGGCCCGATTGCGATCATTGCTCCCCGCGCTAAAGAAGTGGATCTGGATTCCCTTCTTTTCCAAATACATCAAGCTTTCGACCATGCCCGGAAGGATTTCGTAATTCTGGACCT
>MEQK01000165.1:0-33970 GCA_001770175.1 Bdellovibrionales bacterium RIFOXYD1_FULL_55_31
GGAGCATCGCTGGGCGGTATTGCCCAGATTTTTTCAAATTTTTCAGACCTTCTGGCCATCGGTGGGAGCCAGAGATCCGTCGGATTGAGCATTGGCTCGTCTTCGATCAAACTCGTCGAACTCCAGAAAGTCGGAAAAGGCTGGCGCCTCCTGCATTTCGGAATCGTTCAATTGCCCGAAGATGTCATCGTCAACCGTGAAATCGCGAACCCCATCTCCGTCGTCGACAATCTCAAGACGCTAGTCTCTCAAATCAAGCTCGGCACCAAAAACGTCTGCACCTCACTTTCAGGAACGTCTTTGATTATCAAACGGATGACGGTCGACGTCCCGAAACTGAGGGATCTCCAGGCGCAGGTGTTTTGGGAAGCCGAGCAATACCTGCCATTTGACGTCTCCGAAGTCGTAATGGACTTCCAGATGATTTCACGCTCCAAGGACAACAAAACAGACGTCATTCTCGTCGCTGTGAAAAAGAGCGTGCTGGACAGCTACATGGCTTGTGTCGAAGATTCAGGCCTCAGAGCGAAAATCGTGGACGTTGATTTCTTCGCGCTCCAGAACCTTTATGAAGCGAATTACCCACTGAACCCAAGCGAAGCCGTTGCGATCGTCGACATCGGCGCAAGTTCGTTGAAACTTGCCATTCTCCATGGCGGCGTTCCGATTTTCACGAAAGATTCCGCTCTGGGCGGCAGGAATTTAACGGCTGAAATACAGAAGCATCTCAATCTGTCGTATGCTGACGCTGAAACCCTGAAAATGGGTGGAGTTGCCGGCACCATGCCACAGGAAGTCAGCGATCTGATGCATCTCATGGCCGAAAATTTTGGAACTGAGATCAAAAGGGGAATCGACTTCTACAACGCTTCTTCATCGGGAGCTCCGGTCTCCTGCGTGCTTCTTGCCGGAGGAAGCGCGCGAATTCCCGGGCTGGCCAAGAATGTCGAGGACGTGGTCCGAGTACCTACCCAGCTGATCAACCCGTTCAATTCGATTTCGTACGATCCGGCGATCTTCGCTCCGGACTATCTGCAGGCAATCGCACCGATCGCCGCGATTCCGATCGGCCTTGCCTTGAGAGCGGGTTCAGCATGATCAGGATCAATCTTGCGAGCCGCAAACAATCGCAGTCAACCGGAGATTCAAAAATAGGCCTGAGCAGCAGACTGGGCGGCTTCGATTCCGATTTTTTCAAGGACCCAATCGTATACCGCACGCTGCTCGTGGCCTTTTTATGTTTTCTCGCAGGAAACGTGGCAGACAGCTTCAAAGAAGAAAAGATGAAACGGGTCGAAGGCGCACTGGCCGCAATGACGGCAGACCGGACAAAACTCGAGAAAGAATCCGGGCAAATGAAGTATTACGAGGAACTCCGAAAGAGCCTCGAAGCGGACGAAGCCATTATCAAACGAAAACTCGATACCATCCTCGAGCTGATCGCGGATCGGAATGTCCCGCCGCGCATCCTGAGAACGCTCGCCAATTCCATACCAAAAGAGGTGTGGCTCTCGCAGTTCGCCATCCGTGACGGCGAAGTCACCATCAAAGGAGGCGCCGCCGGTTTCACGCAGATTTCGGATTTCATAAAGGCGCTCACTGAAAGCGCCTACTTCGGCGACGTCAACATGAAGAACAGCGTACAGGGCAAAGAAGGCGGCGCCGACATCGCCGAGTTCGAGCTGGCTGCCAAACAGTCGAAAGGGATCTTCCGTGGACGCTGAAGGGCTAAAGGGCATTCTCGTCAAAATCCCGCTGATTCCGGTTCTGATCCTGTGGGCAATCTATTTGGGATGGGATTATTACGGCTTCCTGAAAGACGACACCTCGCCCTTGTCCCAGAAGGTCAGGGACATTGAATTGGTCAAGACGGATATCGAGAAACTGAAAGGCAAGATCAAGCTGATTCAAGACTTCAAGAACAACCTGGAGCAGAAAAGGGTCACGCTCAGGAATATCACCCAGGAATTGGAGTCCCTCAAAACCACGCTTTCAGAGACCCTGGACGAAGCCGAATTCATCAGGAGCTCGATCACCGAGGCCAAACGAATTGGACTTACGGTCCTCAGCCTGAAGCCGACTGGCTCAAATGCCCGTGAATATTATATTGAGCGGGAATTCGAGCTGAAATTCCGTGGTGTTTACGTACAGCTCCTCATTTTTCTGGAACGTCTCGGAAACATGCAAAAGATCGTCAGAGTGGATAATTTCGAGATGAAACCGATCAGCTCCAGCAGCGCCCGGTATGTTGAACTCGAAGGAACTCTTCAGCTGAAGGCCTACCGGTATCTTGGCTCCAAGGCTGATGAATTGGCGAAGAAAAACGAGCCCGAAGCCACGAACCAGACGACTCCGGCAACACGAGAAGCCCCGCCCGCAAATTCAGGAGCAAGTCCGGTCCCGGCGCAAAAACCGGTCGGCACAACGTCTTCGGGGGGAACATGACCGTTTCCCTCCGCTCTTCGGCTTGGCTACTCCCGGTTCTCGTCACGATGAGCTTCGCGACTGATCTCGTTGGAGCACTGGCTGCGCCCGCGACGTCGCCCGGCTCCGAGGCAACCACGGGGGCTGCTGCGACAGCGGAAGCAAGTTCGGGATCGTCCATTTCGGACGATCTCCTCAAAATGCGTGATCCTTTCAAACGGCCTTTCCTTGAAGTGAAGAAGGGAACGCCCAAACATGAACTCGAAAATTACGCTCTGGATTCCCTGAAACTGACCGGTATTTTGACCGGCCCGGTCCGGATGCGTGCCATGCTTCTCACCCCGGATGGCAAGACTTTCATAGTCTCCGAAAAAACAAAAATCGGCACCCGCAACGGTGAAATCAGGAGAATCACTTCGGAATCGGTCCATGTACGGGAAAACGTCGTCAACATCCTCGGACAGCCGGAAAAGATCGACACCGTCATTTATTTTCAACATCAAAACAAGAATGATGAAAGATCCGGAGCCTTAAACCCGGCCTCGATTCCGAACTTTAGTCCGGCCTCAAGTCCCGGAGAATCACATTAATGAGCCAACAGGGGGCGCATATGAGTTGCAGGAAGCAGTTCACGACAGGAGCCGTTTTCGTGGCTTTAGCGGCAATCCTCCTACCCGAAACGGCATGGGCGATCACCCGGATCACCTCCGTCGATTTCAGGGGAACCGTAGAGCCGAATCAAATCGAGATTCATGCCGATTCCACGATCACCTACGAAATGCAGGAGAACCCTACAGACCGGCAAATCGTCATCGAAATCAAAGACGCTCAGCTTTCAACCGCGGCTTCCCGCAAAATCGACACCTCCTCTTTCGACAGCAACGTCACCCTGATCAGCCCCTATCAGGTGCAAGGACAGAGCAACACCGTTCGCGTCGTCGTTCAGCTCCGGGAGCCGGGAACTGCTGAGCTCGCGAGCGACGGTAATGTCTTGCGACTGAGCGTTCCGAATCCGGGTGGCCAAACGCGCGCTGCCGAATCTCCGACAGCAGAGCAGGAAGTGCCGCCCGCCCCGCTAGCCGAGACCAGCGACATCGCGCGCAGCCAACCCGAGCCAAAACCAACCGGCAGTTCAAAGCTTGAAGAGTTCATGGAAGGCCGGACCACCCAGAGATTCGTGGGCAAGCCAATCACGCTTCAGGTCAAGGACGTGGAAGCCGCGGATGTATTCCGGATGATCGGCGAAGCCAGCGGCTTCAACATCGTGCTCGGCGATGACGTCAAAGGGAAAGTAACTCTGTCGTTAGTCGATGTGCCGTGGGATCAGGCGCTCGACGTACTCCTGCACACGCTTCACCTGGGAGCGGAACGAAACGGTAACATTCTCAGGATCATCACTCTTCAGAACCTGACCGCTGAAAAAACGGAGGAGCTGAAAGCCTCGCTCGCGGCCCAGGCGAACACCCCTCGAATCACGAGGATCTTTCCGATCAGTTATGCATCGCTGCCCGACTTGTCCGCGATTCTCAGCAAATTTGCCACGACGACGGGCGCCTCCCCGGACACGATGGTTCAAGTCGACAACCGGACGAACAGCCTGATCATCAGGGATATCCCCGATAATATCGAAAAAATGCGGAAACTCATCGAGCAACTCGATACCCAAACACCTCAGGTCCTGATCGAAGCAAAAGTGGTCGAAGCCTCAGAAAACTTTTCAAAGACCCTTTCAGGGAGCCTCGGCCTTTCGGGGGGAAGGCCCACCTCAGGCTTCGCCAGCATGGCGGGCGCAAACCCGATCGATCCTCTGGTCGGTACCCCGGGGGTTTTCGATGATGGAAATGCGGTATCGTCCGCGACGGTGACGGGCGGTGGAATTGGCCTCGGCATCACGCCTTCGCTCTCGTTCATTTCGAACCTCAGAATTAATGCGCTCATCAACATGAACGAGAATGAGAGTCAGGTGAAGGTGGTCTCGTCTCCGAAGACAGTCGTACTGAACAAGGAATCAGCCTCGATCGTCCAAGGAACACCGGTTCTGATCGCAGGAACCACCACGGTTCCCGGCGTCGGGACCGTCCCGACGACACAGATGCAATCGGCAAATCTGAGCCTCGACGTCACCCCAACAGTCACCAACGAGGGAAGTGTTCTGATGAGACTGGCGGTTTCAAAAGATAACCCGGTCACAATCGGAACGAACTCGGGAATCGCGACCCGTAAAATCACGACGCTGGTCCTTGTCGACAGCGGCTCCACGCTAGTGATCGGCGGGATTTACTCCATGCGTTCCGAAAATACCAGTTCCGGCTTCCCGTTTCTCAGGAAGATTCCCATTCTGGGGATTCTCTTCGGAAACGAATCCGGAACCACGGATCGCACGGAACTTTTCATTTTCATCACGCCGAGGATTCTTAATCCGAAAGAGGCGGGCCTGAGCTGATGTCAAAGCAGCAGTACCAGCCCTTGATTTACGGCTACCTCAAGAAGTACCAGGAAGATCCTGATTCGCGGATCTTCGCGCCCCTCGCCGAAGCCTACCGTAAAGCCGGACTCGTCGACGAAGCGATAGAAATCGCCAAGGAGGGAGTTCAAAAGCATCCAAATTTTATCGGCGGCCGGGTTGCGCTCGCGCGGGCTCTTTTCGACAAGAAACTTTATACGGAAGTCGTGGACGAACTATCGAGTCTAGTGCAGGACGCCCCGGATAACCTGGTCGCGCAAAGATTGCTTGCGGAGTCCTGTCTCATGCTCGGCAGAGTTGCCGAAGCACTCAGCGCGTACAAAATGCTGCTCTACTTCGCGCCCCAGGACGGGGAAACAGCACAGATTGTTCAGGAACTCGAAGCCCAAGCATACGACAAAGGCACCCTCGTCCTGAGGACCGACCCCGCGCCGGAATTCCACAGTTTTACCGAACATACCGCGCAAGGCGCTATAGCGGACGATCCAGAACGCCGTCGCGGCGTTTGGATCAGGCAAATCGAACTGCTCCAGTCTTTGTTGCAAAGAGTCGAGAGATACAAAACAATTCACCGTATCCAGAATTCGCCGAGTTGACACCCAGACGCAGCTCGGATAGAAATTCGGCATGTACGCAACAAATCAGTTTCGCAAAGGCCTCAAGGTCGAGATAGACGGTATTCCTTACGAGATCGTGGATTTTCAGCATGTCAGCCCCGGAAAGGGACGGGCGTTCACCCGAACAAAGTTGAAGAACATGCTGAATCAGAATGTCATTGAACGGACGATCACGTCCGGCGACAAGCTGGACCGGGCCAATACCGAAGAAAAGGAAATGCAATTCCTTTACAAAGACATCGGCGGCTATCATTTCATGAATAACGCCAATTACGAGCAGATCACCCTCAATGAAGAACAGCTCGGAACCGGGAAAGATTTCCTTCAGGAAAATCTCGTCATCAAGGTCATGTATTTCAATGAACGCCCGATCGGAGTCGAACTTCCGACTTTCGTCGTGCTCAAAATCGTCGAGACGGAACCGTCTTTCAGGGGCGACACCGTGACCGGTGGCTCAAAGCCCGCCAAGCTCGAAACCGGCGCCGTCGTCGCGGTCCCCTTCCATCTCAAAGAAGGCGATCTGATCAAGGTTGACACCCGCGATTACAGCTACTCTGAAAAGGCAAATAAGTAACGTGGCGAAAGCACGAAAAAGCAAATCCACTGGGGGATTGGCGAAATTGGCTAACGATGAACTTTTCCGTCTCGAGCGCATCCTGAAGTTGATGTCTCGCAACCAGGTCGCCGAACTGGAATGGGAAAAGAACGGAGAACGGCTTCGCCTACGAAGCCACACCGGCGCCGCTTCATTCGATGAGGAAATCGAAACGGTGACCTTGCGCCAAGGAACGATCCGGACAGCAATGGCGGTACCAGCTCCCGTTCCGGAGTTGCCGGCGCCAGTCGGCGGAAAAGCTTCCGCCGCCAGCAACCAAAAGCAAATCACTTCCCCTTTCGTCGGGACGTTTTATCGGGCGGCATCTCCAACTGCGGACCCCTATGTGCGCGAGGGACAGGTCGTAAAACGCGGTGACGTTCTTTGTATCATCGAAGCAATGAAACTCATGAACGAGATCGAGGCCGAGATGGCCGGAAAGGTCGTTTCAGTTCTTGTCGAAAACGGCCAGCCAGTCGAATTCGGCGAACCCTTGTTTATGATCGAAGTCTGACGCGAAGGAGCGTGTCCCATTACGATGTCAGCACCCCTTTTTCGCAAAGTTCTGATCGCGAATCGCGGAGAGATCGCGCTTCGCGTAATCCGGGCCTGTCGTGAGATGGGAATATCGACCGTCGCGGTTTATTCGACGGCCGACGAACACTCACTCCACGTCAAGCTGGCTGATGAGGCCGTTTGCATCGGTCCCCCGCGCGCGAAACTGAGTTACCTGAACATCGCAAGCATCTTGTCGGCGGCCGACATCACGGGGGCTGATGCGATCCACCCCGGTTACGGATTTCTCTCCGAAAACGCCGAATTTGCGAAACTTTGCCAGGCATGCAAGATCACCTTCATCGGGCCAAGCGCCGCGAATATCGAGGAGATGGGTGATAAGACCCGCGCCCGGCGCATCGCGCGCGAAGCGGGTGTCCCTCTTCTTCCCGGAACCCTTTCGGCTGTTTCGGGGATTGAGGAAGCGGTCGAGGAAGCGGAAAAGATCGGATATCCGATTATTCTGAAGGCTGCCGCCGGCGGTGGAGGGAAAGGGATTCACGTCGTTTACAGCGAGGATCAGCTACGATCCTCGTTCGAAAGGGTCAGCTCCGAGGCAGGAGCCGCTTTCGGAAATCCCGCGATGTACGTTGAAAAATATTGTGAGCACCCACGGCATGTGGAAATTCAGGTCCTCTGTGACAAACACGGGAACCGGATTTCCCTGGGTGAGCGTGACTGCACGATTCAACGACGACATCAAAAGATGCTCGAAGAAAGTCCAAGTCCGATCATGGATCAAAAACTGCGGGAATCCATGAGTAAGGCCGCCCTGAAGCTTTGCCACGCCGTGAAGTACGAGAACGTCGGAACTGTCGAGTTCCTGGTCGATGAAAAGAAAAATTTCTACTTCATGGAAATGAACACCCGCATTCAGGTCGAGCATCCGGTGACCGAGATGGTGACAGGATTGGATCTCGTCAAAGAACAGATCCGGGCGGCAGCCGGCAAAACCCTGAAAATCAAACAATCCGAGATCAAGATCATTTCTCATTCCATTGAATGCCGGATCAATGCGGAAGACTCCGAGCGGCTGGCCCCTTCTCCGGGGACAATCACGGCATACCACCTCCCCGGCGGAATGGGTGTAAGAGTCGATTCGTTCGTCTATGATCAATACAAGGTTTTACCTTACTACGATTCCATGATCGGAAAGCTGATCGTTCATGCTCCAACCAGGGCGGACGCGATCGCGAAAATGCGTCAAGCCCTTGACGAATTCGTCGTGGAAGGCATCAAAACAAACATCGCGTTCCACAAAAAAATCCTTTCGAGCAAGAAATTCAGGGAAGCCTCCTACGATACGCATTTTTTGGAAGAGTTTCTCCCAAAATACGAGTAAAATTAAACAGTTGTGGGAAAGAAAGACGATCCCGGCACGCCCGGAAAGAAACCCGCGAAGGCACTCGATCGTTCAGGCGAGACGGGCGAAGTTACGCGAGTCGATCTCGGCGATGACCTCATCGAAAAAACCGCGGATCTGATCGGAGTTCCTCAGCAGCACTCCTCCGAAATTTCCAACGACGGAACGATCAGTTCGGATCCATTCGAATCAATCGACAGCCGATTGCATAGCGCTCGCATTCTCATCGGAGAAGGAATGCTCGAGCAGGCCAAAAAGCTCCTCCATCACATTCTCGTCACAGACCGGGGATATGTACCCGCGAGGCAAGCGCTGGAGGAGATCCACGAAACCGAACTCAAGCAAATTTTCGGGGAAGACCGCCGAGGCGATCGACGGCGCGCGAAACAAAACGCTCTGCATGAACTCTGGGAGGATCCGTCGGAAGTCGTTGAGCAACTCGACAACGATCTCGGACTCGAATTGTTCCAGGATTCGGAATCCATGGGACTCTTCAGCAGGAATCTCGACTCCATGCTCGCCGATTCCAGCCCTCAAGACTTCGTGGACCTCGGCATTGGATTTTTAGAAATCGGATTGTGCGCTCTGGCCTCCCAGCTGTTCCGAAGGGCTGCCGATACCCTGAAAAACGAAACATCCCAAGAACCAGATGCTGTCGGTGACCTCACTGCCGCGGTGGCCCTTGAAGCGTACGCGCTGATTCTCGCCGGAAAGCCTTTTGACGCGATCGCAAGCATGCAGGGGCTGCTGAACGATTCAGAAATTAAAGCGGACCGAAAGCTCGAACTCTTTTACCTGATGGGGAGGGCTTACGATTCCCTTAAGAAGCCCGAAATAGCACTGCAGTGGTATTTCCGGGTGAAGGAAATCGACCCAGGATATCGAGACGTCCAAGAACGAATCCGTAAGAGATGCAGATGAAGAAACGTCCATTCCTCATCTTTGCCGCGGTTATCGGAATCCTGATTTCTGGAATCATCTGGTTTATCCAAAGCCCGCAATTCGCCCGAATTTTGAAAGGCACGGCGGCGAATTATCTTCCTGCCGATACTGGAATCGAGGGAGACTTTTCGGAATTCGCGATTAAGCTTTTTCCTCCAGGAATTTCGATACGAAATCCCAAACTTTCAATCAGGAAGAAGAACATCGCGAACCTGCCGGCGGGATCTTCGATCAACGCCGAAAGAATCGATTTGATTTTCAGGCCGTTTCAGATGTTCTCCGGGACCATTCAGGTTCATGAGGTCGTCGTCGTGAGCGGAGACGTTCATCTGGCCATAGATCGATCCTCCATAAACGCCGGCGGGAAGAAAAGAGCGAAGGTCGAATTCCATTGGGATGAGCTGCTCCAAATACACGCCGAGGCGATCTCGCTGGAAAACACCCGCGTTAACCTGCAGTTTCCGGATTCCGCGATCGCGATCAAACTCCTCGCCAAGACACTGCGCCTGGCACAATCTTCCGGACGGGCCGGCCCGGGTTACGATCTCTTCCTGAACCTGAAGGAGTTATCAGGTCGTTTCCCAAAAGGCTGGATCGTTCCAGGCTCGCTTGACGAACTCAAGGCAGCCGCGCGTGTCGACGCAGGCGGCCTTCGCGTCACGTCCTTCGACGTAAAAGGAAACGGCGTCGAGATAGGCGGAACCGGAACGATCAAAGGCAACCTGCTTTCCTCCAACTCGGCGCTCGCCACCGAAGCCAGCTTGAGTATTCGCGGGGATCTTAGGGCAGCTCTCGAACTCATCCCCGGGAAGCACACGACCGGCGATTTGGGCTCGGATCTCGACGGAAGTTTTTCTTTCGACGGCAAGGTAAAGGGAGATCTTCAGCGGGTGCTCGAGACCTTCCGGGCTGACGGAGTGTTCGTTGCCAAGAACGCACGTTTAAAAGAATGGCACGCGGAACAAGCACGGATCGAGGCATCCTGGGTCGCATCACAGGGCGGCGGGGAACTCAGCGTTTCCAAAGGGCTGATCACGGCCCTCGAAACTCCACGGAGGGACGGAACTCCGGCTTCTGGCGGCAAAATTGAAATCGGCGCATTCAAAACCCGCCTTTCGCCTGATCGGTCCTTCAGCATCCCTCTCAAGCTGGAGCGCGCCCACATCCACTGGCTCGCGGCTCCCGTCATTCAAGACGTCTTTGGCCTCGATTTCAGGACCACTGGCCAGCTCGTGCTCAACTTCACTCCGCCACTGATGTCAAAGTCGTGGGCGATTCGCAGCCAAACCGACCTCACGATCGACGGCTTCAGCCTGGATAATCAACGACTCGGTAAAAAGAAACCGCTGAATACCGTTTTAAAAATCCAAAGACTCAAGCTCGACGGAGAGGTCGATATTGATTCCACGGGCATAATGCCGTCTTCTGGAATGGGCCTTACGCTCGCGCTCCCCCACACACGCCTGAAACTGAGCGGAAAAGTCGATTTCAAGAACGGCTATGACCTCCGCGCGACGGGGCCGGTGAGTCTCGTTGATTTAGGACAGATCGCCGGCAATGAAATCCGCGGCGAAGGCACCTTGAACGCGCATGTACACGGTCCTTCCTCTCGCGTCATTCTCGATTTCGATACCGACCTCAAGGAGGCCTACTATTTGCGGCTGCGACTCGGGCATTTAAAGGGTCGGATCACCTACGATGAGGACCCGCAGCACCTCATTTTCGAGAATGCACAAGTTCAGAAGGGACAGACATCGTACATCGGCAACGGAACCATCGCGTTCACGGATCCTGATTCGGTCGCTCTGAAATTCCAGATTCCACACGGAAATATTCAGGACTTCATTCAAATCTTTCATGAACTCCTCGGTGAGCTTTGGTGGTTTCCAAGAACCCTGAACGGAGCCGTCGATGGTCAGATCGAGGTTTCGGGCGGACTCTCCATGGACCGCCTCATAGTATCCACGCACATGAAAGGGCGTAACTGGGAGCACCTGGGCGAACGTTTCACGCTTCTTGACCTTGCCGGCGGCTATGATCGAGGCACCTATCATTTGAGCGATGCCCAGCTCACAAAAAGGACAGGAAGGCTGGCCGGACGAATTTCGTACGAAAGCAATCGTAATAAAATCGACTGGGACTTCAAAACCGAGGATTTCACCGTCCTGGATTTCGATCACCTGGCCCAGCTTGATGTTCCGATTAGGGGAAGACTCTCTATTTCAAGCACCGGACACGGAATTCAGAATAGCGTTTCCGCGGAAACGCGAATCAGTTTGACCAGCGCCTCGGTCCGGGGTGTCCTGATGCCTCCGAGTCAGTTGCTTCTGAAGAACGAAGCAGGAATTCTGCGTTGCAGCGGTATCGCGCTAGGCGGCCAGGGACTCCTGGAAATGGCATACGATTTCAAGGTCAACGGTCCTGGTTTTTTTCGCACGGAATTCAAACAACTCGACTTCTCGCCGCTGCTTCTGCTGCTCAACCCGAAGCTGTCGCAGGACCGCTCACTCGCGGCCCTCGCTTCGGGCGCCATCAACATGTCCTTTCGATCCGGTGAAGCCGACCGTGGCACGGGGACCGTGGAACTTTCACAGTTTCATCTGCGGAAATCGAATACCAGATTCGAACTGGAACGCCCGGCCTCGATCAAAGTGACGGACGGCAGCTTCGACGTGAATGGGCTGTCGCTCAAGGGAAACCAGGGTCATGCCTCCCTCGTCCTTCGCGGCCGTAAGGCCAACCTGGAGGGAGCCATTTCAGGAGCCCTCGACGTGTCGGTTCTGGAATTCCTGACCTCCTCTGTCGCTCAGGCAACTGGAACCGCTGCGCTCGAATTCTCGATCGGAGGTTCAATCAAGGCTCCGACTCTCTTCGGCAAGGCAAAGCTCGAGGGCATCACGCTTCGAGTTCCGTCGGTCGAATCCCCATTCGAAAATATTGCCGCGAAATTTCAGGTGCGACAAAACATCCTTTCGATTGAAAACCTGGAGGCCGACCTCGCGGGGGGCAGGATCTCCTCAAACGGCACAATCCAGGTTTTCGCGGATCGCTATCCCTCGCTTTCAATCAAGGGAAATGTCCAGGGCAGCAAATTGAAAATTTATCCATTTCAATTCGTAAAGGCTCGTGGATCACTCCATGTCCACGGAGACGAGCTCCCCTACATGATCGATGGGGCGATGACCCTGGATTCAGCCTTGTCGCGCGAAAAGGTGTTCAACCAAAAACAGGGAGAGGGACTCAAGGCCGCCGAGTACATGCCGCCACCCACCAGTAAAAGCGAAAGCAATTATCCGAAGTTCAAGCTCAACATCGACGTCAAAGCCGATCGCGGGATTCTGATTCAGAATGACCTCTTTGATGCCGAACTGAGGGGCCGGGTAACGGCCGTTAATACGCTCGAAACACCACGAATTCTCGGTACCGCCGAGCTGGTCCAGGGCAACATGATATTCAAGAACAGAGTTTTCCATATCCAATCCGCAAGCGCGACCTTCGATAATCCCACGGTGATCAATCCCGCCTTCAACCTCACGGCCTCAACGGACGTAAACAACACGAAAATCCAGCTTTACGCCGCCGGAAGAATTGAGAAATGGAAAATCGAGCTCAGCTCGAACCCGGTGATGCCGGAATCAGAAATTCTGTCCTTGCTCGCGCTCGGTCTTTCGCCAACCGACGTCAAGAAACTCGGCGCGAGCGACCGGAGCGTCGTTGAGCAGGGAGAGGCGGCGTCTCTCCTACTCCATTCGCTCGATTTTAATCGCGAGGTCCAGAGCAAGACCGGATTTCAAATTCAGCTCGGCGAATCGCTCGACTCCCAGACCGGGACCAGTATCGCTCGCCCTCAACTTCAAAATGAGTCGTCCGCCGCCCCGAAAATCGTTATAAAAAAACAGATCGGGACCAATCTTGACCTCTCTTACGGCAGCACCGTGGGAATCGGGACCAATAACCGCAAGGAAGTAAACGCCGAATACAGAGTAACACCGGGTTTTTCCCTGATCGGGGTCTGGGACAATTATGAAACGGTCGATGCTCAGGAAAAGAAATCTTATGGCATGGATCTGAAGTGGCAAAAGAGGTTCAAATAGTGCTCAGCGCCGTTCTCTCGCTCTTACTCCTGCTTCCGACTTCGTTCGCGGCCTCGAGCACAGAACCCAGTGCCGCCGTCCAGATCAAAATTGACCAGATTCAGTTCAACGGTGTCAGTGTCTTCGCCCGCGAGGAAATCGAAGCCACTCTTGAGATCAACCCGGGGGATCGCCTTGAAACCATTAAAGCCATCAAAACCGCTGAAAACGTGCAGGCCCTTTACCGACTGCACGGCTATGAGCAAACCGGTATCCAGAGCCGGCTTGTAAGAAGGAAGGGAAGCGGCACAAACGAAGCCATTCTGGAATTTCAGATAAAAGAAGGCCCACCGACCCGTGTTGCTGAAATTCGTTTCATACCGGAATCCAGGGACGCCAGTTCGCGAAAGTTCTGGAGCCGTATAGAGGGAACCCTTGCGGCGCGCTTGGCGGTTCAGGTGGGCGATATTTTCAATCAGACCCGGATCACCGCCGCCAAACGCGCCTTTCAGGACGTCCTCGCCGCCGAGGAGTTCGTCGGCGGAAAAGTGGACGATATCCGCGTCGCCGAAGCATCCGCCCCCTTCGGCTACGCCGCCGATTCAGCAGGCAGATGGGTCGCCCTGGAGTTCCATATTGACCTGGGCGACCGGGTGTCTTTCGGATTCCGCGGCAACAACGTCTTTCCCTCGAATCACCTCTCATCGTTGATCGAGGAACAGCGGCTGATGGGTCTGGGCAAAGATTACGTCGGGGCGATCCGGGCTCAAATCGAATCCTTGTACCGGTCCTCCGGATACGCCCACGTGAAAGCGGTTCCGTACGTCTTCGAGCGTCCCAAGGCTCATGAACGGCACGTCACTTACTTTATTTCCGAAGGCCCGCGGGTCCGGCTGGAAAGCTTGCATTTTGACGGAAATTCGATTTTCAGCGATGCGGAGCTTCAGAAACAATTCTTTTTGAAGGCCTCAAGCGAGGTCCAGCACCGATACTATGTTCAGGATGATATCCAAAAAGCCGCGGAACTGGTCATCGAGTGGATGAAATCCAGAGGATATCTCGGCGCGAAGCTCGTGACCGTGAATCCTTCGTTTTTGAAGAAGCCTGGAAAGCCAAGCAGGGCCTCGGAGAATTCTGAAAGCGCCGCCGTTCGCGTTGTTGTCTATATTTACGAAGGCGATCAAACGATCACGCGAGACATCACCTTTTCGGGCGCGACGGTTTTCGCGCCTCAGCAGCTGAAGCAGTTCCTCTCAATCGAGCCGGATCAACCTCTTGACCTGTTTAAGTTCAGCGAAGGCCTCGAAGGTTTAAAGGCCGCTTACCGGGCAAAAGGCTACCTTGGAATTCGCATTCTCAACGAGAGTACGAATCAGGTCATCAAGTACTCGCATGAGAACCGCGTGGCCGAGATCTCGCTCGACCTTGTCGAGGGCCCCCAATACAAATTGAGCCGGGTCCACATCGAAGGTCTCGGGATGACCAAGGAAAACGTCGTTCGCCGTGAGATCTTGTTTCGAGAGGACGAGGTGCTGACCGAGCCGGAAATCCTTGATACGGAGGCCCGCCTGCGGAGACTCGGAATTTTTTCGACGGTCACCATTCGCGCCACGGATGACCCCCAACGCGATGGATATAAAATCGTGCGCATTTCACTGCAAGAAGGGACCCCCGGGCTGATCGCGTGGGGCTTCGGATTCAGAAACGATCTTGGAGCCCGCGTTTTCGGGCAGACCGGCTATTCAAATCTTCTCGGACGGAATCATACGCTTTCTTTCGCCGCGACGGCGAATCGGCGTCTTGAGGACTACCGTTTCATCGAAGGACAGGCCCAAGTCGCCTATCTCTGGCCGTGGTTCGGCTTCTCGGAACTGACCTTCAGGCCGACCTTCACGGTGACGAGTTCCCAATATATTAAATTTTCGGCGACAACGGTCTCCTTCGCCCTCGCCTGGGAACGACGGCTTTTCCGAAAACCGAATCTGACCGGAATTCTCACGTACAACCTGGAACGCATCCGCCAATTCGATGCCGCTGACGTGCTTGATAACATGGATGCCCGCATCGGGGCGATCATCCCGGGATTACAGCTCGATATGCGCGACAATCCTCTGAGCCCGACCTCGGGTCTGTTTGCGTCGGGCTCTTTTGAAATCGCGGCACCTCTCCTTCTGTCACAAACCGATCCTTACCCCGTGGGCTACACGCGATTTCAGTTCCGTTCTGATTACTACATTCCGCTTGCGAAAGAGTTGACGTGGTTCCTGAGCTTCAGAAGCGGATTCGAAAAGAACACCCAGGAACGCACGGCAGCTGATCCCCGGAGGAGCGGCACCATCCCGTCCATCAAGACGTTCGCGCTTGGCGGCCCGAGCAGCCTTCGGGGCTTCAAGGAACAGCAGCTCAATGTTTACGAATACGCAATTCGCGGTACGGTTTCATACGTGAATTACCGGACACAGCTTGACCTGCCCTTCGCCGGCGCCTTGCGTTTCGGTCCGTTTCTCGATGCCGCGAATCTGTTGATCGACGACTTTTCATTCGGTGGCTTGCGCTACGGCGCGGGCGTCGGCTTCCATTATCAGACTCCCGTCGGTCCGGTGAACCTCGACTGGGGCTTCAACGTCAAACCGCTTCCCGGGGAAGATGAATGGAGATTCCATTTTTCAATCGGCGTGATCTGAACGCGCCTGTCAAAAACGTCGGGCTACTGCTTCGAAGCGCTTGAGCAGGTTGCCTGGGACCAGCCCTCACCAAGCGCTCGAAGACGCCGGCCCGGCGGGAACAGCAGAATAATCAGGTACATAGGCGGGGGTTAGCTTGCAACGCTTCATCCACACCCATGGGCCATCAATGGGTCCCAAGGGCCCATATCGTTTTCATAAGTTCATGTACATGAGATCTAAGGCGAAAAACACGTTGACTAAAATACGAGGCTCCTGTAATTCCAAGCGTCTATGTTGCAACAAAAGTCTTATCAAGCGAAGCAGTCCGGTCCGCATTTTTTTGAACCCAAGGGTCCAAACGCCCCGAAGTGGTATGTCGTTGACGCCAAAGATCAAGTCGTAGGCCGTCTCGCAACAGTCATCGCAAGAGTCGTGATCGGAAAACATAAACCTACTTTCACCAGACATGCGGATACCGGCGATTTCGTCGTCGTGATCAACGCGGACAAAGTCGTATTTACCCGCGGTAAATGGGACGGAAAGCTTTATCGAGATCATTCCGGCTATGTCGGCGGGCTCAAAACCAAGACAGCACGGCAGATGCTCGCGCGCCATCCTGAAGAGATTCTTCGCCTCGCAGTTTGGGGAATGACGAACAAGTCCAGTCTGGCACGGCATCAAATGAAGAAGCTGAAGATTTATGCTTCGACCGAACATCCTCACAAAGCACAGAATCCACAACCGCTTCCCGCTGGCGTCATTCGCCGCACTGTCGTCGGACGTCCTAAAAAGCGGTTCGTATAAGTTTATTTAAAGGGAGATTTCATGGAAAAGCAGCATCACCAGGTCGGCAAGCGTAAAAACGGCATCGCTCGCGTCTACATGAGACCGCGCGCCGGCGAAACCGGAGTGATTCGCGTCAACGATCGCTCGTTTGAAGACTATTTTCCACGCCCAACGGCCCGCATGCTTATTATGCAGCCGCTTGAGCTGACCTCGACGGTCGGACGTTTCGATATTTTCGTCAACGTCTCCGGTGGTGGAACATCTGGCCAAGCTGGCGCCGTGAAACACGGTATTGCCCGCGCCCTCCTGGAGATCGATCCAGCATTTCGCCCAATTTTGAAAAAGGCCGGCCATATCACCCGCGACTCGCGTGAGGTTGAACGCAAGAAATACGGTTTGGCAGGCGCTCGTCGGCGCTACCAGTACTCGAAGCGCTAATTAAGCGGCTGTTTTTGCAGCCTCGGCTTCGTAAGCAAGCGAGAGACATTCAAGCACTCGTCCGTACTCGTGTGCCGCCTTTATGTGCTCCGCTCGAACGAGTTCGTGCTGATTCGATGCTTCGGCCCCGAGTGCCGCAAGGTGTTCTCTGCCCTTTGCCAAGTACTTCTGCATATTTTCCGGCATAACCGAGAGTCCGGGTGGAACGTGATTGGCAACCGAATCCAGCAGGTCAGCCGTCGTGTCACTTCGTTCCGAAAGGTTATATTCTTCAGCAGTCGCTCCGCGCAGATAGGGCAGATCGTTCGCCCGAGGCTCAAGATAAGCAATCTTAGCTTCGTGCCAGAACGCCCGGGCGAGGTGCTTCGCTGTTCGGGCCCAACGCTCGGCCGAGAGCCGATCGTCTTTCCGATAGGCCTGGAATGAGCGTTTATAGAGACCGATCACCTCTTCCGGATTCACTCCCGGTACTGGCCGCCTGTCCCAAAAATGAGTCACAGCTGCTTCGATCGTACAGTTGTAAGCTTTTCTGATTTCGTGCTCAGCGTTTTCAGGACCATGGTCGGCTTTTTTGCGTTGTGTCATAAGGATTCCCTCGGTTGCCTTTAGTTTGTGCAACGCAAGTACCAGTCAAATTGGCTGCCAAACCCACTCGATACAATGCATAATAATGAGTTGATGGTCTGGACCACGTACAAAGAAAAAATCGCGCATCTTTCGCAGAAGATCGTCCAGATCCAGCGTCCCATTCGGATCATTGACGCAATCAAGTGGGACCATTCGATCGAGGAAGAACTCCGAAACTCACAATTCCGCTCGATGCCCAAAATCGGCCCTGAGTATTATCTTCGAAACGAACTCGGCTTCGAGCCGCAAACCAAAATCGAGGATCTGCAGGCGTTCGTGAAAGAAATCGAATACACGCTGGGTCCGTCGGATGAAATCGGTAAACTTCTGAAGACGGTAGCTGAAGAGTACATTACGGTCATCCAGATGCTCCTCGCTCGGGGGACGAAGCGGTTTTGGGAACACAGCCGAAAGCTTTACGGCTCGCCGAAAGATCGCTTCTATGACGATTCCAATACTATTCTTTCCTTGGGCCAGCTCCTCTACTCCATTCTCAGCGGTTTCGACGGCAAAAACCTCGGAACCGATTACCCCCAAGACATCGAAGCGGAACAAACGGTCGAAATTCTCAATGAGCGATTCACCTCCTATTTCGGCGAAGGTGTCGTCGAAGCCAAGCTTTCGGACGGAATTCTCGCGGACGCTTCAGCCGGGGGTGATTTCGTAAAAATCAAACAAGGACAGAAATTTTCGCTTCGGGACATTGATATCATGGAAGTCCATGAAGGCTGGGTCCACGTCGGGACAACCCAGAATGGACATTTGCAGCACATCGCGAAGTGGCTCTCAAAAGGGCCGCCTCGCTGTTCGGCTACCCAGGAAGGGCTCGCCGTCATCATGGAGATTTTTACTTTCCGCTCGTATCCGAAACGGGTCCGTCACATCAACGACCGGATTCTCGCGATCGATAAAGCCGAAGACGGGGCCAATCTCCTGGAGGTGATCGAATTCTACCGAACCGAAGGATATTCGGAGGACGACTGCATCGCGAACGCCAAACGGGTTTTCAGAGGTGGCGTGGCCGAAGGCGGGGCTCCCTATACGAAGGACATCTCCTATTGCCGGGGTTTCATCGAGAACTATAACTTCATGAGGGCTGCCATTCGGGCCGGAGCGCCCGATTTAATCCCCTTCTTGTTCGCTGGAAAACTGAACGTCGAAGACGTTCCGCTCCTGTATCAGAAGCACAAGGAAGGCATCATCGACATGCCGCGTCACCTTCCGCCGCAGTTCTCAGATCTGAACGGCATCGCGGTTTGGATGAGCTTTTCCAGTTTTCTGAACCTAGTGGATTTAAAGCGAATTCAAGAGCATTATAATAAATTGTTCCAGGCATTTCTGTGAGCTTCATTCGAAGGAGAAAAACATGCGCCATAGAATCATTTTCGGAAAAACCTTCCGCAAGCAGTTGCTCCCCGCCGCGGTACTGGTCGGACTGGCAACGGTTTCCATTTCCTGGTCAGCTACCGAGCTTGCAAAAGTGAACGGTCGCGCGATCACGGATAAGGACCTCACCATGGCCCTCGGTGGTTTGAATGAAGGGCAGAGACAGAACCTCTTGAAAGACTCAAACTCCAAACGTCAAGTTCTGAACGGCCTTATCGACCAGGAAATTCTCGTTCAGCAGGCCGAAAAAGAAAAGCTGGATCAGGACAATGAATTCAAAGATGCCTTGGCCGCATTTCGGAGGCAGTACCTCTCGAATCGGCTGCTTCAGAATGCGCTCGGAGACAAGTTGACCGAATCGGCAGCAAAAAAGTACTACGCGGCCCACAAGGAACGCTTCAGCACGGATCAGGTTCACGCGCAGCACATCCTCGTTCAAACCGAAGATCAAGCCCGGGATATGATCAAAAAAGCGAACACGGCCGGAACCGACTTCCAGGAGCTTGCCGAAAAATTCTCAAAAGACCCCTCAGCCAAGAATAATCGCGGTGACCTCGGGTTTTTCGGCCGCGACCGGATGGTCCCTGAATTCACGGAAGCCGCCTTCGCCGGGGCCGAAAACGAAATCGTCGGTCCCGTAAAGACGAGCTACGGTTACCACGTGATCAAAGTCATCAAAAAGAAAAAGGGCAAGGCGCTGGAATTCAGTGAAGTCGAGCTCAACGTCCAGAACCAGCTCCGGCAGGAACTGACGCAGAATTATATCGCAAAGCTCCGGCAGCAGGCGAAGGTTCAAATTAGCGAGAAATAGCCGCTCTAAACGTATTCGCGGGCGTTGATTCCGTATTTCGCCAATTTGCGAAGCAGCGTCTTCTTCGGAATATTGGCGTGAAGTGCCGTCTGGTTGATGCGGCCCTTGAAAGCCTTAAGCGCGCTGATCAGGAATTGCCGCTCGAACTCCTCTTTGTTCGCCTGGAAGTCGAGACGGTTGATGTCGAGCGTGAATCCTTTTCCGCCCATCAGGACGGGGGCTCCGCTGTCGCTCGATGAAACGCAGATCAGGGCTCCGGATTCATCCTCCAGATCGTCGAGATCGGCTGCATCATCGACCTCCGGATCTAAATCGGTGACCGCCGCGAGCGCGGCTTTTTTGTGGTAACTCCCTGCCACACTGCCCGGCAGGCTTGCCGGCGTCAGCACGTTTTCCGTTTCAATGACGAAGGCGTGTTCAATGACGTTTTCAAGTTCGCGGATGTTTCCAGGCCAGTTGTGAGCCTTGAGAAGAGCCATAGTTTCCGGCGTAATACCCGAGATGTCTTTCTTGTGCTGTTGATTGAACTTCTCGATGAAGTACTTGGTCAACGCATCGATGTCGTTTTTCCGCTCGCGCAACGCCGGCAAGTGAATCGGAAGAACGTTCAAGCGATAGAAAAGATCTTCGCGGAACTCGCCTTTCTTGACCATCTCCTCGAGATTACGATTGGTCGCGGCGACAATGCGGACATTGACCTCGACCTCACGGTTCGCGCCAACCGGCGTGAATCGTTTTTCCTGCAGCACACGGAGGAGTTTGACCTGCATACCGGCTGAGATATCGCCGATTTCGTCGAGAAAGAGGGTGCCGCCGTCAGCGTACTGGAACTTCCCGATTTTCCGGGAATCCGCCCCCGTAAAGGCGCCTTTTTCATGCCCAAAAAATTCGCTTTCGATCAAAGTCTCTGGAATTGCCGAGCAGTTGATCGTGACGAATCGGTTGTCTTTTCTCGGACCAGTGAAATGAAGGGCTTGGGCGACCAGTTCCTTTCCGGTTCCGCTTTCACCTCGAATCAAGACAGCCGTATCGACGCGCGCCAGCCTGTCTATGACGCCAAAAATCCGCTTCATCTCCGAGCTCTGCCCGATAAAGTCCGTTCCTCCCGGAAGCTTGAATACCGGAGCCGACATCGTCATGTTGCGGACCATTCGTTGGGCCTTCAGCGCCTTGTCGACGATGTAAACGAGGTTTTCGGCCTTTATCGGCTTCTCAAGGTAATTATAGGCGCCCTCTTTGGTGGCCTCGACCGCGTCCCGAACATTCGAAAAAGCGGTCAGAACGATAACGATGATCGAAGGGTCGTGCGCTTTGATTTCCTTCAAAGCCTCGAGACCGGTCATTCTGGGCATGTTCACGTCAAGGAGTACGAGATCGTAATGTGTGGAGCGGACCCGGTTGATGCCTTCTTCTCCGTCTTTGGCCTGGTCGACGACGTAGTGACTTTCGGAAAGCGCGGTCGCGACCGAGAGACGAAGATCCGCATCATCATCCACCACGAGAACTTTAAGCATAACTACTCTCCTTTTTCGACATCGTCGGTATGAACGGCGCTTGAGCCGCTATGGGCAGAAAAATCTTGAAGGTGCTGCCTGAATCTTTTTCGCTCTCGACTTCAACACGCCCCCGGTGAGCTTCAATGAAGTACTTCGTGAGATACAGCCCCAGCCCGGTCCCCGCGATCTTCACGGTGGTGTCGTTCTTCGCGCGGTAGAAGCGCGTAAACAAACTTTCCTGTTCCTCGGGGGTCATCCCGATACCGTGATCCTTGACGGCGATCTCAACCCAATCGCCCGATTCGCGCGATTCAATCAGAACTTCCGAATCCGAGGGCGAATATTTGATCGCATTATCAAGGAGCGTGTTGATCACTTTCGCGATGAGCGAAGCATCTATTTTGATTGGAAACAACGGCTCCAGGTTCATACTAATACGGATGTTCCGTGCCCTGGCCGCGGCGCTGTACCCCTCAACGGAGCGTTCGACCAGCTGATTGATATCCTTTGATTCCAGCCGGATCTGCAGACGCTTCGATTCCACTTTGCTCAACTCGAGAATGCTCGAAATAAAGCGATTCAGCTCTTCTGTCGAACTGATGATGTTGCGGATGGTCTCGACATCCCGGTCCTGGAGATTCTGTGCCGATTTTCTCAAAAGAACCTCGGCGAGTCCCTGAATCCGCGCGACCGGGGTCTTCAGGTCATGAGTCACGAGCGAGAGAAAATTCGTCTTCAGTTCCTCGACCTGGGTCAGGATTTCGTTTTTGCGCTGGTAATCCCAGCGCTTCTCATATTCACGAATCAACCGATAGGGCACCGTGAGATAGTAGCCGAGGAAGATGCCGATCAAGGGCTGACTTTCCCGAAGCCAAAACCCTTTCACCTGAAAAAGAAGGTGCCCAAATGCGGTGAAAACTATGGCCAGTCCGATTGTCGCGAAAACTCCCCCGAGAGGGCTCGATCCCATGACCCATGAAAGCACGAACGTGATCACCGCGAAGGTGGCGAGGCCGTTGACCCAGCCCGGCGCCATCAGGACTCCATGATCGTGAATGACGGAATCAAGAATATTCGCGTGAACCACGAGCTTCGGGTTCGCAAACGGTTCTTTCGAGTACGGGGTAAAGGTGTAATCGCTCCAATCCTCTTTAGAGATGGTTCCAACAAGGACGATTTTTCCGTGAAAGAACCCGGGCTGAACGTTTCCTTTCAGAACATCTATGAAGGAAACCGAAGGATATCGCAGCTGACCCGACGTGCTCCCGTGATATCGAAAGAAAAAATACCGGCCTTCTATTTCACTCACATAAAAGCTGCCTCGGGGAAGCTGGTCCGGCCTGATGAGTCCGAGTTCCCGGGCAAACCGGGTATGGAATACCGGTTTTTGGTTCAGCTCAACCAACGTCCTGCGAGTGACCTTGTCCCCGGCGAAGACGTTGCCGTCCTTATGGACGAGATCGATCGCATGCGGCAGTGTTCCGAGGGGAAATGGCGGCACGACTTCCCCGGTGACGTCATACCGAGCGCCAAGAAGAACGGAAGTCCCGCGCGCCTGGAGCCGGGTTGCCGCGCGAATGAAGCGGGAACCCCAGTCTCTTTGAAAAAGTTCGGGATTGAGTTGGTTCACCTGGTTGAAATCGACGAGATAACCGATCCCTCGCGGTTCGAAGGATTCCATTTTTTCGATAAACTGAGTGTGATAATCGAGCGATAGTGGCGAGACCTCGTCCAGCGCCGTGGTCGTCGCGTGATCCAGCGTGACCAGAACAATGTTGGGATCCGGCCGCTGCTGCAGCCCGTATGCGGTCCTGAAATCGTAAAGCTTGGCTTCAACGAGGTTGAGGTCGACGTTGACCAAAACGGCGGTCAGCGCCGCGGAAGCGGCGATGATCATCAGCGTTTTTTCGTATCGACGGTACCAGTGCTTGATCATCTACAACACCTTGCAAACAACACAGACCAACTCAGAACTCAGCTTCAACTCAATGGGCGCTCAAACGCCCGCTACGCTGAATTCAGCAAAGCGTGTACCAAGTGGTAGCGTTTCGCCACCGAGGTTCCTGTTCGAAGTTATTGAGAGAAATCAAAAGAATCACGAGCTCGCCTTTTTTGGCGCTGTCTAAAGATTGGACAGGTGTCGGCACAGACCCAGTGTCGCCATTCAGGAACTCGTTCCAACCGTTCAGAAAGTATTTCATTCGCGAAATCCGGTTTCGGGGTTAATCAGAAGCCCCCTGGCCGCCAGGGAGCTCTCTCAGAAAGGACAATGAAGATGAACTTCCTCATTCCTGTTTTCATGATTTTTTCGACCCTCGTCTCGACCGCTCATGGGCGGGATATCCGGATCAGCGACTGTTCGGGCTTCATCGACAAAGCCGTGACCAAGTTCTATCAGGACGAGTATTACTACCGAACGGAAGTGGCGCTTTTCATCAAACTCAGCCCCGAGCTGGGACTGGTGCGAGAAGTCGGCTTTTACTATGCCGATACGAAGAGCAGTGGCTGGAAGTCAAAAAGGCTCGATCGCGTGGCCGGAACGGATCGATATTTTGCGATCAGCGGCCTGCAGACAGAACACAATTATGCCTCCATGATCGGGGCAACCGCCTTCACCGGGTCCTTCTACTTCGACACAGAAAATGGCGACCGTTATTGGCTGAATACGGGGGACGGGAACAACTTCGTCATCGACCCGAGACTCACGCGGTCCCTCAGTCAGCGTCACGACTACCGTAATCCCACGGACCCGATTCCCGTTCCGGTTGAAAAACTTCGAAAGACGGCTGACATCGATGCGGGTGCCGAAATCTATCTCAATCCGTTACGGTGCCGATAGCTTCGAACCGTCTCGTCCAAGGGGCTGATCTTACGCTGGATTTTACCTCAATTGTCCTTTGAAGGAACTCCGAGTCTCACGTAAACTGATGACAAGGAGTTCCTTTGCGATTTCCGGCTTTTCACGCGCTCGTTCTTTTGACGGTTCTCACGGTTCCGATTCGCGGTTTACCCGCGACGCCGACGCTCGCATTGCCGAATGGAGTGCTCTCGTGCGTAAAACAGCGATTGAGCTTGGGGCTGCTTCCGAACCGGCACGCTTTCCCTTCGCCGAAACTGCAGAAAAGCCGCCTCGTCGACGAGGTGATGAAAAGCAAAAATTATTGGTTCGACCCGCAGTTTGCCGCATACCTGGAGGCACATCCCGACGAAGTCGTTCCCCTCGCCCGCGCCTGGTATGCTTCGGAAATGTTTCCTCAGATGATCTACCCGCGATTCGTTCAGGTCGTCGGAAAAAAACGGGCTCACCTGATGCTTGATCCCCGCATTCTTTGCCGTACGGACGATTTCCTGAAATGGAGCGGAGAATACTTGAGAAACCATCCCCAAGCTTCCGGAATCGAGCTCCGCGCCGAGTTCGCGAAGACGCTCGGGACAAGCAAGGTTTTTCGCGGAATGCGGCTTCAGAGCGCCGATGAGGCCATGCAGCTCAAACAGAGCGGCATCCAGTCGGCCGGCCTTAAATTCCAGAACAAGTCCTTCATGAAGGAAAAACTGCTTTCAGAAATCGACCCCAAATCAGCAAGCCCGCAAACAAAGCAAGCTTTCGCTTCTGGATTCGGAATGGAAATACTCAATCGTCCGATGAACAAAGATCTCGATAAATCCATTCTTGTTTCGGTTTCCGATTGGATGGAGCTCGCGGCATCGGTCGGATATCATCACGGCCAAGCAGAAAAGATGGCACCAAACGGAAAGCTTTTTCTATTCGAAATGGATATTCCCGAATTCGAACTGATCCGCCAGGTGGGGCCTTTGAACAAAGGGGGCGCGAGGCGCGGCTTCTATCAGATCGGCAACCAGCGTATCGACTACGATCCGTACAAGATCGAAGCATTTATTCCGTATCAGGTCCGCCCGGAATGGATTCGAACGGTGCACTCCTACAACGAACCTCCGCCGCGTTGGCATTTTCAGCCGTAAAGCAGCGATCGCTCACTCCAGAATCGCCGTCAAAACCTCATTTGTCTTCACCAGCGTCTCAAAAAAGGAATCAGGTCCGGCTCGCAGGATTTCGTCGCGATACTCAGGCCGGCCCGTCCCGACCGCGATCGCACGGACTCCTAGCGACTTTCCGCAGTTTACGTCATGGACGGTATCGCCGATGATGACGACTTCCTTTCCCTGGAAATGAAGATCGAGTTCCGCACGCGCTCGGGCAACGGCGATTTCGGGAAGCCGATAACGGTCGGAATGGTCATCACCGAATGCGCCGATATGAAACGAGGGCGCGAAGTAGTGATCGATTCGGACGGATGCGAGCTTCAAGCGTGCACCGTCGCGTACATTGCCCGTTAAAAGCCCGATCGTGACTTCGGTGCGTCCGATAAGTGCGTTCAGCAGTTCATGCACCCCGGGCAAAAGCTCGACCTCGGAGGCGGCGCGGCCCGCGGCAACGGCCGCCTTGAGCTGACCAATATACCCCGCGATCATTTGATCGATCACGTCCTCGATGATCGAATGACCCGAGGAACCGGTTTTCGCCAGCACCTCGGCACAGATCTGGCGGTCCGTTTTCCCGCTGAAGGCCACTCTCGGAAACGGACAACTAGGGAACACGCCCCTGAACCCGGCCTCGAAGCATTCACGCCAGAGCTTGCCGCCATTCAGGAGAGTTCCATCGATATCGAAAAGGACCAGCCGTTTCATTCTTTGGAAGAGTAGCATAAATTTTCCGAAGAGGTTAGAGTCGGCAACCAGTGATGAAACCCGCTCCCCAGATTGAATTCCTCAGTTTCTTTCCGGCAACCGCTTCAGATCCCGATCTGTCCATAGCGGCCGTTGTTGCGTGGCATCAGGGTCGATGGGTTTTCGTGAAATCCAAAAATCGGGACACGCTCAGCCTTCCGGTCGGCAGACGCGAACAGGACGAAGACATCATCGCGACGGCGCATCGTGAGCTATTCGAAGAAACAGGCGCGACCCGGTTTCAGCTCATACCGATGACCCGCTACATCGTTCGCGATTCCGACGGCGGATCTCATGGCGTCCTTTTCTTCGCCGCGATCGAAGAGCTCGGACCACTTCCGGATTCAGAAATCGAAAAAGTCGTTCTTCTGGATCATTGTCCGCGAGAACTCGCTTATCCCGAAATCCAGACCGTGCTTTTCAGGCATGTAATGCGGCAGACCGCACTCTTCCGCAAAATCCAGGGCTATTCGCATCTCATTTGGGACTGGAACGGGACTCTGCTCGACGATGTCGCGATTTCCGTCGACGTGATCAGCGACGTACTCAGGGAATATGGACTTCCCGTGATCTCCCTCGAAGAATATCGTTCCGTATTCTCTTTTCCGGTAATTGAATATTACCGGAAGCTCGGTTTCGATTTCGGACGGTACAGCTTCGAAGAAGTCGGAGATAAATTCGTCGCCCGGTATCGCGAACGTGCCGCCAGTGCCCGCCTCTTCGAAGGTGTCTCGCTAACACTTGAAGTTTTGGCGCGCCGAAAAGTCCATCAGTCGATCCTTTCGGCGGCGTCACAGGTTCACCTGGACGAAATCACCGGACGTCACGGCATCGATCATCTGTTTCAACATATTTTCGGAATCGACAATCATTACGCAGCAAGCAAGCTTGCCCGCGGCCGGGAACTACTCCGAACGTCGGCGATCGACCCCTCGAAAACGTTGTTCATAGGCGATACGGATCATGACCTCGAAGTCGGACACGCGCTCGGAACCGAAGTTCTTCTGATCGCGGACGGGCACCAGGACTACAAAACGCTCGCCGCGAAACACCCGAACGTGCTCCGAACGAGATTCGAGGCCTGAGCCGCAGCTAGTGTCCTGAGTCAGTAATAACGTGACAATTGAAGAGATCATTTTGACTCGAATCAAGGAGCGAGGAGCGATGCATACTTTTGGTCTGCGAGCGACGAGCGACACAGAGTCGAATCAAAATGATCCTTCCCAAAGGGCCGGAATCTTCTGTCTTTCTTCTTCGTTGCTCAAAGCTAGCAGGCAATAAGCCTGCGTCGCTTTTCGCGCCTTGAAGAAAACCAAAATCTTTCTGGCAATTGTCACGTTATTACTGACTCAGGACACTAGGACAAACTCACGGGCCTACGGTTTCGGTAACGGAAACGGGCCAGAGCATCTCACAGGTTTCTTCCTTGGGCTCTCGGTCTCGCACGAACTTTTCAAGCCGCGTCTGCGAGGGAGGACAATCCGACTTGGCAAGTTTGCCGGTTCTGGAATCAATAAGCGCCGTCACCAGATGAGGGCTCACCGGAAACGGCTGGGGTGGTTCACCCCGAAGGGCATCGTTCATAAAATCAACCCAAATGGGAAGAGCGGAGGTCCCTCCGGTGAGAACGATTTTTCGCCGGCCGCGATCGGAGTCTTTCTCCGATCCGTCGTCCACGAAGCGAGCCTGATCCATTCCTACCCAAACGACAGCCGTAAGCCGGGGCGTGTATCCGGCAAACCAGCTGTCGCGATGATTGCTGGTCGTGCCTGTTTTGCCAGCCGCAGGCCGGACAAAGCCCATTCTGGCGGCACTACGGGCCGTCCCTTCCGAAAAAACAGATTGGAGCATGTCGGTCAGTAAGTCTGCCGGCCCCGGTGCGATGACATCACGAGGATGGTGAACGAATCGGGCGTAGTCGGTCCCGTCATCCTTTGTAATCCCGCGGATCACCGTGAACTCATGCTGAACACCATGGTTGGCGAAAGTCGCGTAAACGCGAAGAAGCTCGATCGGAGATAACTCAGCGACCCCGAGAGAAAGAGACGGGACAGGAAGAAGTTCCGATTCGATGCCGATCGCTCTCGAAAGTTTTATGACATTTTCGATTCCGATCTCGAATCCGAGTCTGGCGGCGACAGTATTAATCGAGTGGGCAAGCGCGTCACGGTAAGTCAGCCAGCTTCTGAACTCTTTTTCGTAATTCTTGGGCGACCAGGTCTGCCGTCCCCGGTCAAAGGTCAGTTTCCAGGGCCCATCCTCCGCCGGATGACTGGGACCATAGGAAATTCCGTTCGCATCTTCGCCTTTTTCCATGGCTGCGAGGTAGACCAGTGGTTTGAAAGTCGAGCCGACCTGTCGCTTCATGTTCAGTATGCGGTTGAAGGTCGACTGCGCATAGCTTCGTCCCCCGACGAGAGCCCGGATAAAACCGTTCGTATGATCCACGGCGGCGAGCGCCCCTTCAAGGCGATCGGGAGAGGTTATCTTGAAGCGTTTCTCGAGGTCGGTAATCCCCGCCGCCACGGCTTTTTGCGCAGAGGAATTGAGAATCGGATCCAGAGTAGTGTAAACGCGAAAACCGGCCTGCGTTATTTCCTGCTCGGTCATCCGGTCTTTGAGCTTTCGGATCAGTTCCGCCTTAACGAAATCCGCGAAATAAGGTGCCTTGTTCGCCGTCATTTGCGGCGGAGCGAGGCGAATCGGGAGTTTCAGGGCCTCCTCCGCCTCCCCTTCTGCGATTTGCCCCGTTTCCACCATCTTGCGGAGTACGAGCCGCTGCCGTTCAAGCGCGCGATCCCTGAATCGGTAGGGCGAGTAGTACCCCGGCCCGCGGATCAACCCGGCCATGAGCGCGATTTCCGCCAAGTTGAGCTCCCGAAGCCGCTTGCCGAAAAAATGCTTCGCACCCTCGGCAACACCGTGAACCTCAAGATTTCCGATCTGTCCGAGATAAACCTCGTTGAGATAGCGTTCAAGAATCTGTTCCTTGCTGAACCGGGCCTCGAGGAAAAGCGCAAGGAAGATCTCATTCAGCTTGCGAAAAATGTTTTTCGTTCTCCGGGCCATGAGATTCTTGACGAGCTGCTGGGTGATCGTGCTTCCGCCTTGAGCGAAGGAAAATGTCTTCAGATTAACCCAGATCGCGCGCGCGATTCCGCGCGGATCGAGTCCCATGTGTTCCTCGAAATGCTGATCCTCGACGGCCGTGATCGCCTTCCATACCAGAGGAGGGATCTCATTTTCGTCCTTCCCATCCCAAAAGACAAGTTCGCGCACTTCGTCTCTCTTCCCTGCCCTGGATAAGGTTGCGACGATTTCGGGCTCCAAAAAAAGTTCCTGGATTTCCAGTCCTTCAACGTCAATCGATTGCAGAGGAGCATCTGCGGCATTCGAGCTGAATTTCAGCCGTACCGTTCGATTAACCGCATCAAAAGTGGGATGTCCCTCCGGGATCAGGTAAGAGGGATATGAGATCGGATGAAGCTGAAAGGTGATTTCGGCGCTCTCCTGCGTCGAAGCCAAAGCCCCCCCTTGAAGATACCCCAGGCTCCTTAGCCTGCTTTCGATCTTCTGTCGTGGATCAAGATTCGCGACTCGGCTGACATCGGAGAAAATCCGGGTCGGGATAAACTGCTCTGTTTGATTAAACGCGTCCTGGAGTTGGCCGTACAGGCTCCATAAATAGGCACCGAATGCAGCAGCAGAAACGAGAAATGCGATGGATGCGAAAGTTACGACGCGCCGCACGCGAACTTATCTCCTTGACTGGATTCAGGCCGGTCAATAAAACCTTGCATACCTCACTTGAATGATCAAGTCGCGATTCGCCGCGACTCGCTGAGAGCCTGGGGTTAGGCAACAACAACCGAGTGATGGGAAACAGATAGGAGCGCCCGTTGAAAACATTCATTGCTGTCGTAACATTGGCTCTGCTGGTCGCTGCGGCCAACCTTTCGGGAATTCGAAGCGCCTCGGCCATGGAATTGGATTGGGGCGGCCAATTTCGGGCCGAAGCGAACATGATTCACAATTACACGATGGATAGCTCTGATAAGGTTTCGCCCGATGCTCGACTGGGTCAGGGCGGCTATTACATCCCACCAGCTGGATCGAATAGCGCGAACTTCCAAAATCTTTTTCTGAAGCTTCGTCCGAAGCTGGTCGTGAACGACAACATCTATGTTCGTTCGGAATGGTGGTTCGGTGACCCGATCTTCGGGCTATATGGGAATGCCGCTCCCTATACCCCGGATCAACGACAGTTCTATTCAACCCAATCGCGTGGATCCACGATCACAGCTCAGCGATTCTGGGCGGAAATTCTCAGCGACTTCGGGACTTTTCATCTCGGAAGAGCACCACTGCACTGGGGCTTGGGAATTGTTTGGAACAGCGGCGACAACCTTTGGGACCGCTATGAATCGACGGGCGACGTTATCCGGCTCGTTTCGAAATTCGGAGCATTCTCCTTCATCCCAAGCTACGTTTCTTATTCGATGGGCAATACTGTCGGTGGCTCATGCACTTACGTCGCGGGAACGGGTTGCGTACCCACGGGTTCCGGCGGCCAGATGACCGACTACTCCCTGATTCTGAAATACGAAAACCCCGATGAAGAACTCGAAGGTGGAGTGAACTTCATCAAGCGCATCGCTGGCGCGAGCCAGGACCCAGGCGTCCCCGCCGGGACTGCCGGATACCGCGGACTGCGCGGTGTTCCCGAGGGGATGAACTATAACACTTGGGATCTCTTCGGTCGCAAGAAGCTAGGAAAGTTCATGCTTGCCGGTGAAGTTCCGATCACGACCGGGCACATCGGTGGTGTGGATTATTCCAGCTACGCCATCGCCGCCGAAGTCGACTGGAAGCTCACGGAGATGTGGCAAGTCGACTTACGCGCAGGACATGCCCCCGGCTCGGTGGACAAGGTCTTTTACTTCAACCCGAACTATCATCTCGGGATGATCATGTTCAATTACCAGCTGGCTAATATGAGCGGCCTCCAGACCCTCAATAACCCAGCCGCGACTCCATCCCTGCTCGCCTCCCCTTACGACAATCCAATCGTGAACGCGAACTACTTGTCGATCAAAGGACATTTGAAGACAGACAAATGGGACTTCCACGCGACTTGGGCATACGCCAAAGCCGTGCATCCTGCTGTTGCCGGACAAAGCTTTTTTAACACTTGGACCCGGAATGTCGTGGTCGCAAACACGAATCAGGATAGCTCGCTCGGATGGGAAATGGACTACGGCGCTCTGTTTCAGTGGGATGACAATTTCCAGTTTGGAGCGGACATTGGGTTTTATTTCCCCGGCGCATTTTACAAGTTTTCCAATGCAGCGAGCGGTGTGGAAAACGCAACCAATACCGTGTGGGCCACCAATTTTCGCGCCGGGGTGAACTTTTAGTTCAAGAGCTTCTCGCCGCTATTGCCGATACTGCCCATTATTGAACGATAAACTGGGTGAAGTAGATATTTGTTACCAGTCCGTCGCGTGCGGCTTCCTCGGAAGCTTTTGCGACTATCTGATTGACTGATTCGAGGAGCTGGGTACGAAGCAAGTACCGCCCTTGCACGGTTGTCAATTCCTTGAAACCCTTTCGCCCAAGGAGAGAAATAAATTTATCCATGATGATGGGACGCAGGGTTTCAATGACCTCTTTTTTACTGCCGTCCCTGATTTCAAGTGCAAACCCCACCGTCGAATAGTGGAGCTTTCCTTCGATCTGCTGTGAAGTGCCATCCGCCGCTCTGGGCTGTTGGGGAACGGGTTCGATATTCACGATGACAGGCTCGAAGGTAATTGTAGCAGGGGTGGCAAGTGGCCCCGGACTGGCGTGAACGCTCGCGAGCCTTGTACGTTCGCCGTGCTCCGTAATTGCCGGACGTTTGTAGACAAGCTTCGTGTAAAAAAGCACTCCCGCCGCCCCGAGCGCGACCACCACGTTCAGGATGACGACAATGAGAGGCCCCTTATTGAACGCTCCTTTGAGCTTGTCTGCAGTACCCACTGATCATCAGTTTAAACTCGAACGGCCTCGAAGGGCAACCCGAGATCATCAGCGACCTGCTTATAAGCCACTTTGCCGTTCAGGATGTTCACGCCGCGGGAGAGGGCCTCGTCTCGCGACACCGCTTCTTTCCAGCCCAGATTTGCGATCATAAGAGCGTATTTGAGGGTCACGTTCGTGAGCGCATAGGTCGAAGTCCTCGGGACAGCACCCGGCATGTTCGGAACAGCATAATGAATGACCCCGTCAACCGTATACGTCGGATGTTCGTGACTCGTGGGACGACAAGTCTCGACTGTCCCCCCCTGATCGACCGAAACGTCTACAATGACGCTGCCAGGCTGCATCTTTGAAACCATTTCACGGGTGACCAGTTTAGGGGCCTTGGCGCCCGGCACGAGAACGGCACCGATCACCAGGTCAGCTCGGGTCACGGTCCGTTCGATCTGTTCGCTATTGGAATAAAGAGTACTGACATCGCTGCCAAAAATGTCGGCGAGATAGTCCAAACGGGCCACATTGACGTCCATAATGGTCACTTTGGCGCCAAGCCCAGCGGCCATTTTCGCCGCATTGACCCCGACTACGCCTCCCCCCAGGACAACGACTCTGGCCCGTTCGACGCCGGTCACCCCGCCCAGGAGAATACCTTTTCCTCCATGATCGTGCTGAAGATAGGTCGCTCCGATCTGAGTCGCCATCCGACCCGCGACAGCGCTCATCGGCGCAAGAAGAGGAAGCGCGCCGTCGTGAGTCTGAATCGTTTCGTAGGCGATTCCGACGATTTTCCGCTCCATCAGCGCCTTGGCGAGCCGTTCGTCAGCGGCCAGATGAAGATAAGTGTAAAGAATCTGACCTTCTCGCAAGAGCGGATATTCCTCCGGCAAAGGTTCCTTAACTTTCACGATCATGTCAGCTTTTTCGTAAATTTCCTTTGAACTCTCAATGATCGTGGCGCCCGCGCGTCTATAGTCCTCATTGGAAATACCGACCCCCGCGCCGGCATTGAGCTGGACGAGAACCTTGTGTCCGGATTGCGTCAATGTCCGAACTCCCGCAATCACCATCCCGACTCGGTTTTCCTTGTTTTTGATTTCTCTCAGTACGCCGATAATCATGAGACACCTACCGTTCTCTTGTGCTGTTCCCGTATCTAATTTTCAGGCCGTCGTAAGCAAGCGCCACGCCTTTCGGGAGCCTTTTTGCCCATTTTGCATAATCAAAATCGTGTCCCAGGTGGGTCAGGTAAGTCTTTCCGGGCCGGACCTGAGTGATGATCTCAAGAGCCTGTTCGAGATTGAAATGAGTACCGTGCGCTTCAATGCGCAGACAATCGAGAATCAGAACGTCAAGATCTTTCATCCGCTCGAGAGATGCGGCCGAAATATAGCTGCAATCAGTGACGTAGGCAATGGAGTCGAAACGATAACCAACGGATTCCTTCGAACCGTGGAGGAGCGAAATCGGCGTCACCGAAGTCCCCTGGATGGCGAGTTCCGGGAGCGCTGTACTGAACCGGTTGAGAGTGAGCTGAGGGATTCCTCCCCCTTCCTGGGTGGTGGGGTGGAATATATAAGCGAATTTCTGTTCGAATTCCTCACATGTCCAGTCATTTCCATAGAGAGGAATAGGCGTCCCCTGGGCGTAGTTGAAGCTCCGCAGCTCATCGATCCCATGGATGTGGTCGGCATGTGGATGAGTGTATAGCACTGCGTCAATTCGCGGAATTCTGGCTCGAAGAGCTTGTTCCCGAAAATCAGTGGCCGTGTCGATCAAAAAATTTTTTCCCCGAAATTGAACCCATGCCGATGCACGAAGTCGCCGATTTTTCGGGTTTTTGGATCGGCAAACTGAGCAATGACAGTGAATTAAAGGAACGCCGGTCGATGTGCCACACCCCAAAATGGTGAAAACCATACGGGATAAGCTATTGACACGTTTCCCGGCACTCAGGTAGCAA
>MEQK01000165.1:33987-41835 GCA_001770175.1 Bdellovibrionales bacterium RIFOXYD1_FULL_55_31
AGCAAAAAATCTCAATGAAAGTACTCGTCACTGGCGCAAGTGGATTTATCGGCAGCACACTCATCGAGCAGCTCAGCAGCTTGGGATTTGAAGTCCATGCCCTGATGCGCAAGACCTCGAGCCTTTCCAATCTTTCCCATCTTGAAGGCAAATTTGAAAGAGTCGAAGGAGATCTCTCGAATTTCGATTCGCTTCGAAACGCGCTTAAGGACGTCAAATACGTGTTTCATCTCGCGGGCGCGACCGCGGCACCCAACCGAGACGCCTATTTTGAGCATAATGCCCGAGGCACGGAACGCCTGGCCAGAGCGGTTGCCGAAGTCGGTCCGGGCCTGACGCGCTTCGTGCACGTATCAAGCCTTGCCGCCGCCGGACCATCATCTTCGTTGAATCCCCGGGTTGAAGCGGATACGGAACAACCCGTCTCCTACTACGGAGAAAGCAAGCTCCAGGGCGAAAAAGAGGTTCTGAAATACAAAGACGCCTATCCCGTGACGATCATCCGGCCCCCGATCGTTTACGGACCGAAGGACAAAGGTGTCTTCACGATCATTCAGACCGTGGCCAAGAACTTTATGCCGGTATTGCAGGGTTCGGCGCAAGGCGGTCACAAATATTACAGCGCGATTCATGCCGAAGACCTCTGCCGAGGAATCGTCCAGGCCGGAGTCGCTCCCGTCGAGAAAGTCCCGTCCGGTGAGATCTTTTACGTTTCGGGAAACGAGGTCCATACTTATCGGGAGATCCTGACGACGATCGCCGAGTGCCTGGAACGTGACCCCTTCAGCTTCAATGTGCCGAAAATCGCGATCAAGGCCGCGGCTACGGCGTTATCAGTTGCCGGTTTTATTACTCGGAAATCGTTTCCTCTTAACCTCGACAAAGTGAACGAACTCCTGCCCGATTACTGGATCTGTTCAAACGAAAAGGCCAAGAAGCTCCTTAGATTTTCGCCTGAATTCGATCTCAGAACCGGCATGTCGCATTCGATCGAATGGTATAAGAGGCACCGGTGGATCTGAAAAAGGGTTTTGCGGTCTCCTTTCTCCTCCTCCCATTCATATTTACGGGTGCGGCCTGCAAACAAAGCATCAGTGGGCTCGGAATCCAGCTTGAACTGGAACGCAAAACGCTTTCGAACGGCCTGTCGGTCATCATGGTCGAAGATCATACGGTTCCGATCATCAGTTATCAGACCTGGTATCGCGCAGGTTCCGTCGATGAACACCCGGGAATAACTGGAGTGTCCCATTTATTCGAGCATCTCATGTTCAAGGGAACTCCCAAGTACGGACCCAAGAGATTTTTTCAGGAGCTCGAAACCAAGGGCGCTCAGGTCAATGCGTTCACGACCCGCGACTACACGGTCTATTACGAAACGATCGTTCCATCGCTGCTCGAGAAAGTCATCGACATGGAATCCGACCGGATGGCCAATCTCGAACTCAATGAGGAAATCCTGAACAGCGAACGCATGGTAGTTCTCGAAGAACGCAGACTTCGCGCTGAGAACTCGCCTGAAGGCAAAATCCAAGAAGCCCTTTGGCAACTTTCGTATCGGCGCCATCCCTATCAGTGGCCCGTGATCGGCTACTCACAGGATCTGCTCTCGATATCCCTTGAACAGGTTAAGGAATTTTTCAAAACGCATTATCAGCCCGCCAATGCGACCATAGTCATCGTTGGCGATTTCAAGACGGAAGCCGCTTACCCGCTGATCAAGAAGTACTACGAACGAATTCCCAGCAAAGGAAAAGTTAAAAGAAAAATCCAAGAGGAACCCGAGCAGCAGGAAGAACGGCGGCTCACGCTTCGCGATCACGTCTTGTCAGAACGCTTCGCGCAGGCGTACCACATCACCGCAGCGACGAACGATGATTCTTACGCCCTGGACGTCCTTGCGAACATCCTCTTCGAAGGAACGAGCTCGCGCGCCTATCGCCGCCTCGTCGAAGAAAAGGAACTCGCAATCGCCGTCACCGGATCGGCATACACGCCCACTTACCCCGGCTTGTTCATCATCGCTGGAGTCATGAAGGAGGCCGTCCAGAGCGGAGAAGCCGAAGCCGCCCTTGATGAGCTGATTCGTGAGATCCAGGACCCGAACTCCGTGATCAGCGATCAGGAAATCCGCGTCGCCGTCCGGCAGCTCACGGTGCAACTGGTGGACAGCGTTCGTTCTCCGCACGGCCTCGGCCAGCTGATCGGAACCGTTCAGACGATCTTCGGTGATCCGCAGCGATTCGCGAGCGATCTCGCTAAATATTTTCGAGTCACGGCTCCTGACGTGAAGCGCGTCGCGCAGAAATACCTGATACCGAACAATCGATCCGTGGTGATCCTGGCCCCGGGCAGCGAGAGGAAGAAATGAAATTTTTATCGATTCTCTTGCTCTTCGGGACCTCGATGACGATGGCGGCGCCATCACCTCCGGACATTCACCTGCCCGTCCCCGAACTCGAAACCCTGCCCAATGGCCTTCAGGTGGTCTGGTTCGTGAACCATAAGCTCCCCATCGTCGATCTCGCGCTTTTCGTCAAATCGGGCGCCGTCGATGACCTGTCCGGTAAATCCGGGACTTCAGAGTTACTCGTGAACCTCCTCGACCGCGGCGCTGGGGGAATGAACGCACAACAGCTTGCGCGCGCCGTGGAAAGCCTGGGTGCCAGCCGCTATGCCGCGACTGACGAGGAGACGATCAGCGTGGGAATGCACGGCTTGGCTCCGGATGCCCCCGCGCTCCTGGAACTGCTGGCCAAAATGGTGATGAAACCGGATTTTCCAGAGGCTGAAACCAGACGCGCACATGGACGACTCCTCCAACAGTGGAGTCATCTCGCTGATTACGGCGAAACTCTCGCGGGGCTTGCATTCCGACGCATCATCGCGAACGGAACCCGGTATGCGCGCGGGACCTTCCTTTCCGGCAAGGAGTTCAAGCAGGTCACCCGCGAGGACGTCATGGCATTCCATAAAGCGCATTTCGCCCCCGGTAATGCCGTCTTGATGATCGTAGGCCGGGTCGACCCGGCTGAGTTCAAAAAGCAAGTTCTCGCCCATTTCGGAAGCTGGCAGCCCTCTCCGCGGAGCCAGACCCGGAATCCCGACAAATTCGCGAAGGATCCACGACTCGTGATCGGGAGTCAACTCGCCGTGATTGATAGGCCAGAGCTCAATCAAGCTCACGTCAAAATAGGCTTCAGGGCTCCGAAAATCGATTCGCCCGACCATTATTCGCTGGTCGTCGCGAACGCACTCCTCGGCGAGTACTTCAACAGCCGCCTGAACTCCTTGATTCGGGACAAGATGGGACTGACCTATTCGATTGGAAGCTCCTTCGCGTACAACAAGGAATTGGCCACCTTCAGCATTACCTCCACGACGAGGAATGAATCTGTCGGTCAGCTCATTCGAAAGGTCCTCGACGTCCTCCGTGATTTTAAAAAGGGCCCGATAACCCAAGAAGAAGTCGCGACCGCGAAGGAATACCGGATTGGCGGTTTCCCCCTGACCACGTCGACTCTCGAGTCAGTGGCTACACAATGGCTCTCCGCTTACGTGTTCGGCCTCGGGCCAAAACGGTTGAATGAATTTATACCCAAGATCGCTGCCGTCACCCGTGACGACGTAAGCTCCGCGGTAAACCGGCACTTTGATCTCGATCACCTCGTGATCACGGTTGCCGGCGATGCCAGGGAAATCGAGAAAAGCCTCGCGAGCCTGGGTAACACAGGTGGAATGGGTCTGAAGGCCCGCTCCAGACTTCCGCGATTGAAAGTAAAACGGATTCCGATTCGGGATCTGATGTAAGTTCCCGGCGGCGACCAAGCGTCAGATTTATCAACGATGCCCAAGGCTGTCAGTGGCACTCCAGTTGCGGGAGTTCCGACCCGATCACGCAGCCTGAACGCGCCTGTACTGCGAATCTTTTCTTCAGTCCGCCTTTAGAACGAAGCTCCGCGGTCTGCTCCTGATCGGAGTTGTTGAATACCACTATCAGGTCATCTCCCGGACTCGTCCGGCTGAAGGCAAGCAAGCCACTGTCGTTATCGGCTATGAGAACCTTAAACTCACCTCTTCGAAGCGCAGGATGCCTGTTTCGCAGGATGATTACGGATTGATAGTATCGGAGGAGGTTTGAGTCCGGAGTGTTCTGTTCTCGAGGCCGAGTCTTTCCGGACAAAGGGTGGGCTATCTCGTCTTGATAATTCAGGTCAGTCCAAAGCATCGGTTTTCTAGAATCCGGATCATTCGCGCCCGCCATTCGGACCTCGTCGCCATAATAGATCATGGGAGCGCCGACGTAAGTCATCTGGAAAAGTGCGACCATCTTGTGAATATTCCGCTCAGCTTCTCTCCCTCTATCGATTCGGTATGCGGAATTGTTCTGGACCTGCGATTTCTGGAAGAAGTCGCCGAAGTTGCGGTAATTCAAATCGGGATTCCGGATAATCGAAGCAAGTCTTGGCGTATCATGCGAGGACATGAGGTTCTGCATGACTGAAGTTATTTCCGCTGGATACGCCTTCCGGAGTGACTCAAGCCTGTTCACGAATTCGGTGGTGGAAATCCGGTTCCTTCGATCAACGAAGAACTCAGTCACCGCATAAGCAAAGGGATAATTCATCAACGCGTCGAACTCATTGCCCTGCAAGTAGGTCGGAGCGATTTCCACGACTTCCCCGGTGATGTACGCATCGGGCTTTAAGCTTTTAACCCATTTTCGCCATTCCTGCCAAAAACCATGGGGCAGGCAATAAGCGACATCGAGACGCCATCCGTCAATTCCCGCCTGAGTATCGCCGTTCGGACTCAGCCAACGGTGAGTGATGTCAAAGACATACTTTTTATAGTTCGAATTGAGCGTCCTGTCGTCTCGACGGAACTGAGGTAACGATGGAATCCCGAACCAAGCCTGATAATCGAAACCGTCAGGGAGGGAATCGTCCCAACGCGTGATCTGGTACCAATCAGCAAAACGAGAGTGCGAACGATTCGCAAGCAGGTCCTGGAAAGCAAAAAATCCACGCCCTGAATGATTGAAAACGCCATCAAGGATCACGCGAATACCACGTTTATGCGCTTCTTCGATCAATTTGAGAAGGAGTCGGTCCGCGGAGGTCCAGACCCACGTAGATGGATTTTCGGTTTCGCCGGCTATTCTTAGGAGTTCACGATCGCCTACGGGATCGGGACCGAGTGTCTCGTCAACGTGATGGAGCGAACTCCAGTCATACTTGTGTAGTGAGGGAGAACGAAAGACAGGGTTCAGATAGATCGCATTGATTCCCAGCTCTTTGAGATAATCAAGTTTCTCGATTACGCCTTGCAAATCACCGCCGTAACGGCGGGCAGAAAAGGCATTGTAAAAGCCGCCGAGTCGACGCTCCCAGCTGTCCAGCTCATACCAGTCGCTACCCCAGTCTTTTATTTTCCAGTGAGTTAATGCGGGGGAGTCGATGTCCGCAGCTCTAGGATCATTATTGAAATCCCCGTTACGAAACCGTTCTGGGAAGATCTGATACCAGATCGCGTCCTTAGCCCAATCGGGCACCTCTAATCCTGGAGCCGCTTCTGTCTTGTAGCAAAACAGAAGCAGCACCAACGAAACCAAAGCTGTCAACTGGCGAGCCATTCACTAACGTCCGTTCATGAGGTCGAGATTGAAATTTCTGCCGTAATTGTACTGCGTCGACCAAACTCCATTGATGACCACGGCAAGTTCTTGCCGGCAGCCGTCGATTCTCGTTTTCGTTCCATACGGAAGATCGCCAGTGAATTTATTTTCCGCGTAGTTGAGATCGATCTCGCGAGTTTCGCGCGTTCCGTCCGAACAGGTATTCATGAAGACCGCCCGAACTGCACTGTCGGCGGAAGGACCGTATACATTGATCCACACGGGCTTCGCAGTACAGGCCGTTCCCATGGAGTAGGTGTAGCATTGAACGCGGTAATCGAGCGAGACAGTTGCGTCTTGAAACCTGCGCGAAATGTGCATCCAATCACTGGTTACTTCGGCTCGAGCACTGATCGTTGTTAAAAGAAACAAACCCGTCCATCCAAGCATCTTCATTTTCATTCGATTTTCTCCTTTAACTGCATCAACATTAATGCAGCGCGCTATAACTGGTCACTCTGTCTTTGTCAATTAGTAAAAGCCCATGCTGGGTTTGCCGAATTGAACGGTTCAGAGACAATCTCAGCCTGCCTTCAAACAAGGTGTCGTGGGCTCGCTCAAAAACCGCACGTTCCCATTAGTTTTATTTTGCTAAAAAGAAAACCGCCAAAGGACTAGACAGTTGAAATTGACGACTGAACGGATGATCTTATTTCTAGGGTGAAAACTGGATTAGCCCGTTTTACTGGAGTGAATTCTAGATTATGGTTTAAGCAATTTCTCACCACACCTGAACGATCGAGTGCAAGTTGCCCGCACTTAAACTGAATCAAGCCCCGGCGACCTCTTCCATCGTGCATTTGCCCTCAAAATAGGCGCCGAACTCGACCGCCAAAGAGGGTGCCCTAATATTGCCGATCACCCGGCCGGTTCTTGAGATCACCACCCGAGTCCGAGCCAGAATATCGCCGTGAACGAAACCATCCACGACCAGAATATCCGCCGAAATATTCCCTTCGACGACTCCGGTTTCACTGAGAATCAAGGTGCTTCCGTTCTCGGCAAGAACTTCGCCGACTAGAACTCCATGAACCCGGGAGATCTTTCCAAACGCGATCTTCCCTTCGATCTTTGTTCCCTCGCCAATGAAGTTGATCGCTGATTCGGTAATGCTCGTGGTCGTGGTTGCCATTCTCAAGGCTCCGTAATCCCAGACGCCGGGTTCAGATCAGGATCCTTCGCGGTCGAAGATGATTTCGCATCGAAGGGCCCCGGCCACACCGCGTTGGGGGCCACCGGGTCATTCCGCTGCTCCTCGGTCGCGGCCGGAACAGCTTTCAGGACCTGCGGCGCCTGAGGCTGAATGACAGTCTGAACCTGAGGAACTGCGGTAGTCACTCCGTTAGGGACCAGTTTTTCGTAAAGCAGCACTTCACCTTTTTCGTTCAGGAGAATGATTTCGACCTCATTCAAGGCATTCTGCGAAGCCATGGGTCCGAACCTGGCTTTCACCTCTCGAAAACGGCTGACCGAAAAGTACTCGCCTTGCTCGGGGCTGATCAGGGAGCCGCTGGCAATCCGGCCCAGAATTCCCGCTGGATACCCTACGAGGGTTTCCGGCCCGCGTGCGAGGATGATGATACGGCCCTGTTGATTTCGTCTGTCATCCAAATGATATTGAATATTGAAATTGACCGAGAGCGTCTTCCCTTCCCAGTTCGCGCGCGCCGCATGGATCGCGATCGGAATAGTACTACGCTCGACGATCCGTGTCCCGGCCGGCAATCCGGTGAAAAGAAAAGGCCTGGTCAGGACTTCGGAACCCGGCACGGAGGAAGGCATGGCGGCGGGATCACCGGAAAGGCCGTCATTCGAAAAAGCGACCGTTGATGAAACATTCTGAACTGGAGCAACAGGATTGCCCGTGGTCTTCGCGTTCACCGCGCTTCTCAAATCACTGAGTTCCTGTTCGAGGTCCTGAACCCGGGCGGGGCTGGCATGCTGAACCGCACGGTAGTACTTGATCGCCAGAATTGACGTTAAAATGGCGATTCCCACAAGGCCCCCGATAAGGACCCCGAAACGGGTAATCCAACCGAGAGGGATCTGAAAAGTCCGTGCCGCGTAATTATCCTTGAAGACAAGCACGGTCACATGATCCGACAATTCGTTCTGTTCTCGCGACATCGGTTTATTTTCTTTGCTTCTCCAGTACTTAGAACTCTTTAACA
>MEQK01000166.1 GCA_001770175.1 Bdellovibrionales bacterium RIFOXYD1_FULL_55_31
TCATTTGAACCAGATTTACACTCTGTACTAAAGTTTGAAAAAATCCATGCAGAAGGAGTGAATCTCTTCTTCTTTCGAGTCGCGAATAATTGCCTTTGCGTTCTCAATTGCTTTTACCAGGAGCGATTTAATCCGTAATGCATCCTCTTTGGAGATGCTTACGCATGAAGAATAGTGGAGAGAATCTGAGGCGTCCTCTCGTTCTAGTGACTGAATGGCCTTCATTCTCCAGTTAATGTGATGTTTACTGATCATTGGAGAGTCGTTGCCGAGATGTATACGAGCAGGACCAACCGCGTAGCCGTTTCCGGATGGTTTGGCTAGCCCGATACTGGTTAGGAACTCCAAAAGCTCAGTCGATTTTTTCAATGAAATGCCTAGGTACTGCGCAATGGCTTCCTTGTTACGGTATTTGTCGATCGTAAGGAGGATGTGCGCGGCTGCATATTGCCAGGTGCTGTAGAAGACTGCCTGATCTTCGCGTGAGATAGAATTCTTGATGTTGAGCCGATCTTTTAAAATAAGGCGCTTTTCTCGAACCTTTTGAATCTGAGACTCTATGCGTGACTTCAGTTTTGGGGTGCCGGCACGCGAAAGCTGAACAAGAAGTAAGAAGAACTCCGATTGTTCTATCGTGTGTCCTAGGTAGTCGTTTACGTCTTCTGCTTGCTCCATCGAGAGATGGGAGATCTTACTGAGAACTTGCGAAACGTGAGAGACAGGGGCGTTAATCGCGGAGGCCAGAGCGGATCGCAGCCCACGTCCACGCTTTGGGTGGCCTATGATCCAATCTGAAAGGTATTCCCGATACTCCCTGTAATCAAAAATATCTTTGTCCATCGTTTCAAATGATTATCGGATGTTTTTCTGAAAAAATGAAACAGAAGCCCTAAGTTTCATGAAAATATCCTATTCTTGAGTGTGTTGATCAGGTAAAGATTGACACAGGCGCCGCGCTCCTGCGGCGGCGAGCGGAGTGGAGAAGCTCCGAGAATGAAAGGAACTGAAATATGCAAATTGCTAAATTGTTTGTCGTTGGAACATTGTTGATTTCGACGTTGGCGCTAGCTGCCCCAGCGGAGCCTGTTAAGCAGCACAAATGGTCTGAAGGAACGGCGTACTCGCTTTTGACTACCCGGACCTTTTTGCCAGAAGGTAGCAACGTGCTCGTGCCTACTCAGGCAGTTCGGATCGCTATTCGGGGCGGTGCTGCTCAAAATCTGATCGACAATAATCCCGGCATCGTTTCGCTCACCGGCGCTTTCAAGGCGAGCATCTCCTGTACTCCCGGAAAAGTGAATGATCCAAACAGCGACGGGCAGCCGACTTGCGAAATTGAGTATCGTCCCGTTCTCGATTACGTCGGTCCTCGCTGAAGAATATGAGGTCACAAGAAGAGTAGGAGATAGCTCCTACTCTTCTTGGGGTGATGAGAGCTCAAATAAAATGGAATGTGTCAGCCCCGACACATGTAAAGAAACTGACGCCGTAATGAAGCGATTTACAGAAGCAGCTGTTCCTTGCGCAATAGAGGCTAATAGGCTGCGCGGCTCAGCTGTTGCATCATTTGTTGTACGGAGCGGTGGATGAGAAGATCCAAATACCAGGAGAATAGATATCGATTCAACTTTGGCATCGCCAAATTTGCGATTCTCTTTTGCCTGTTTACTGTTTTTCTGGCACCCGTCGCCTTTGCCGGTGGAGATAACAGCGGCGGAGGAGATGCAATTATCTGCTATGAGGGTATTCCTTATTTAACTGGGCGTAGGGTCTACCTTGCCGATACGTTCGATTTGGTACGCTCTGGTAAGCTTCAGCAATTAGCGCGACTGAATTTGGAGCAGCTAACGGAGGCAGTTTTCGATCATCTGGATACCCAACAGACAGGCCTCGGAGCAGCGGTTCGCGAGTCCAGAAAAAATCTAAAATTTGAGTACGTTGATAAGGTTCAAGAGCTTGACGACGACGACATTAAGATCTCGGGAATTCGTTGCTCGAAGCAGCAACTCGCCGTCCAACATATTCCGTCTGGCCTCGTCAGGGTTAATAAGAATTTACATGGTGAATTGTCGCCTCTGGAAAAGGTCCTGTTCGAAATCCATGAGGCATACATCCGCATTAAGAATGACCCGAAAGGAACAAATGAGGTTCGCCCGGAAGTGAGAGGCATCCTAGATAGTTCATCTTTCGCGGATGTCTTGGCGCAATATCGGAAGCAAATCGAACCACCCCGCAAGGAAGAATCAAACGAGTGGAAAATATTGCAGAACGGCGTTGTGAACTCTTACGCATTCAGCTTTAGCGGAAGTGCTATCCTTCCCGATGGAACAGTTTTCGACAATAATCTTGTAAATGATCCCGCAAAGATTCGTCGGGTGCTTGATATGCCGAAATCGCAATTGTTTAAAGTATATCATGACGACTGGCACGATAAGCGTTTGCAGCACTCCACAATTGAGGCAATCCAATTCGTTCTCAAAAGCATTGCGGTTACGGATGAACGCGACATTTTGGATGCTTGGGTCAAGAGCAAGACTCTGAATGAATTCCTAAACCTTGTTTGGGACAAGCTCGCATGGCCCACTGACCTGAACCTGCAAATGGGGAAAGTAATTTCGAAAGCATCATCAAATATTTCGCCGAAAATGTACTGCACTGCACTAGAGCAAGAGCTCATTAAAGGCGTCGGATCCGACGACCCCAATGGAAAGTCGGATACGGCGAGCGTATATGCTTCTTTTTCGAATCTAAATGCCTTGCTGTGCCCTGCTGTTGCATTTCCTGCTGCGACCTCTGTACGAACGATCACTGAGAAAAGATCTAAGCAGCTTGGCCCGATTCAGGTCAACGATAGCTCCGGATCGAACGATGCATCGGCGGCTGCAGCGAGGTAGTTTAGTTGGAGCACTCCGCATCTCCCTCGCTTTTTAACTGTACCGACCACCAGCGTGAAATGGCAAAACTTCGGGCAATGGAGCCAGTGGTGATTGGAAAGTTGTGCTTGATGCAGGTTTGCGCGATTACTTCAGCTTCATTCTGATTTTCTACAAATTTACTGAAGGCACGTTCCCTGGCTGCTTGCTCAAGCTGCTCTCGTGCGTCTTCCTCCGACTGACGGCGTGCTTCGGCTTCAAATCGTGCAGCTTCCTCGGCGCGTCGGAGTGCTGATCGTTCTTTATCGCACACCGTCGAAAGAATCTCGTTCATCGCGACTGCCAGGTAGGCCATCGGTGAATGGCAAGTCTCACCTCCGGGCAGTTCAACACCCCGGACTGATTGTAAACACTTTGCGATCTCTGAGTCCGAGTACTGCTGGCGAAGCTCTTTGTAGGCGCGCCATTCGCTTTCCCGTTTTCTCGAGGGCATCGTTGTTTCGGAAAAGTAGCTTTGAATAGGGCCTGGCAATGCGCAGAGAGAGTTATTGTTTTCTTTTGTTGGAATATCTTTAAAGTGGGTTGCTGCAGCAAGCCCCGCCGGGGTTGCGGGGGCAACCGACCCGGCGGTTTCTTTGCTTACCGGGGCCGGTGGTGCAACCGTGGTCGCATCAGCACCCCTGGTTTTCGCAGAAACCGGGGGCTCGCCGGAGTCGGTCCCCGGTTTCTTTCCGAAAAAATCCCATTCATCCGTGAACCGGAGCCCGAGCAGGTTTGGGCGGTACTGGTCTCCGGGGATCTTCTCGATCAGCCCTTTGGCGAGCAGGGCTGAAATCGCGTGAAGTACTGCGGGGCCTCGGAGGCCTGTTCTGCGTTCCAGAACTGCTTTCGAAATCGGCGCATGTCGCTTTTGGAACGATATCGTGAACCGGGCAATCAGGAGCAGAACCTGAATTTCGCTCCGGAGTAGATCCCCGTTCACGATTCGCATGAGGATCGAATTCGGGAGCCGGGTGTAGCCGTTATCGAGCTTTGAGGCGGTCTGGGCTTCCAGGGTGACGGCGCTATCTTGGTCTCTGGCGGTCGTGCTGTGCCCGTCGGCGGCCGCCGCCGGGGTTGTCGCAGGAGCCTGGGTGTCTGTAGAAACCGAGGACGCTGGATCAACCTTGGTTTCTGGAGCAGCCAGGGTTTCCAGCGAAACCGGGGTTGCTGCGGGAAATTCCTTCGTGTTTTCAGTGGCCAAGATTCCTGCTTCAACCGGGGTAGCTGTCGAGACCACGGTGTTTCGCGGTACCTCGGTTTTCCCAGGAACCGGGGTACCGGCAATGACCTGGGTCGCTGCGTTTACCTTGGTTTCTGAAACAGGCGCGGTCGGGAGAGGAACCGTGGTTTCCGGCGCCACCGTGGTTGGTGCAGGTGCCGGGGTAGGCGGTTTGAGTTGGACCGGAGTCCGCTTCAGCGGGAACGGTTTCTTGATCGGGAAATCTGCCAGAACTTGTTTCAATTCATTCCGCTCACTCATGGGTGCCCCCTTCGACGAGGCTCAGCCGGGGCTCGCAGCAGTGGTCGTGAGGCGCATCCAATAATCCCTTTAAACGCGTTACGACCTCTTGGGCGAGGGTCATGTAGTCTGTCGCCCCTTGCGAATGCGGAGCGTGGTGAAAGATCGTCCTGCCGAATGCGGGCGCTTCTTTTAGCCGAACGTTTCGGTGGATCTTGGTCTCAAATACCTCCTTTCCGAAGCTTCCGATCAGGCCGTGACAGACCTCATCCGCGATCCGGGTTTGATCGACAAGAGTGAGGAGAAAACCCAAGACCTCCAGACCGGGGTTCGTCGCGGAGCGGATTTCTTCGACTTCTGTCAGAAGTTCGCGAATACCCATCATCGCGTAGAAGCTCGAATCCACCGGGACAATGAGTTTTCTCGCAGAATTGAGCGAAGAATTCATTAAGGGGCCAAACGTCGGAGGCGTATCGATCAGAATGACGGAATAGTTCGCCTCCAATCCTCGGAGTCGCAGTGCCAGCCGCATTTCTCCATTCGTCATACCGACGAGTTCCCGCTCGACCCGAGCGAGTAAGGGAGTTGCCGGAATGAGGTCAAGTCCTTGTCCTTGGTAAATTGCGCTTTGCGTGGGGAAAGATCTATCCCGGATGAGTTCTGCGACTGAGCCGGTCACGGTATCGAGCTTGACGCCGAGTCCTTGGGTTGCATTGCCCTGCGGGTCGAGATCGACGACCAAGACGCGCTCGCCTGTGAGCGCGAGGGCTTGGGCTAGATTGACCGTTGTTGTGGTTTTTCCGACGCCGCCCTTTTGATTGGCGACGGCGATGATTGTGTTTTTTAATGCGCTCATTTTCTTTTCCTCTCTGTTGACAGGAGGCCGGCGCATCCATAAAGATAGAGATGCACCTGCCAGAGGTCTTCGTTAAGAAAACCTCGGTTATGGTTAAGAGATCAGTCGCCAGGCGCCAACCAGACAGACTGATCAACGAGAACTTTGAGAAGCCCGCCTCATCAGCGGGCTTTTTCATTATGGGGGTTTGAACTTTGGTGCTGCCAAGACCGCACTCCTCCCGATTTGGGCCAAGGCAAGGCGGCCGGATTTGCGGCGCACCTTGCCTACGTTTTTTAGAGGGTGTGTCGTAGGCCAAAAATAGGCAGGA
>MEQK01000167.1 GCA_001770175.1 Bdellovibrionales bacterium RIFOXYD1_FULL_55_31
AGATCCGGCCGAAAACAAAATCTGACCTTCAGGTCTCGATCGAGAGCTCGGGATTTCAGAAGGTCATCAGATATGAAATAGGTTCGGAAAAAAAGAATGACGACTGGGCGGATTACGTTCGGGGAATCACGTGGATTCTGGCTCGCGAGGGTCATCAGGTGCCCGGGTTTGACGTTCGGATCAATTCCACGGTTCCCGTCGGCAGCGGACTCTCGTCAAGCGCGGCGCTTGAAGTCGCGCTCCTTCGCGGACTTCGTGACGCATTTTCCCTTCCGCTGACTGAAGTCCAAATCGCACAGCTCGGTCAGAAAGTGGAAAACGATTTTGTCGGCGCACGCGTCGGAATCATGGACCAAATGGCCGCGAGCCTGGCTGATCCGAAACACGCGCTCTTTCTCGACACCCGGAACCTCAGCTATCAAAAAGTTCCGCTGCCACTCGACCGGGCTGACTTGATCGTGATCAACTCGGGCATCTCCCACAAAAACGTCGGGAGCAACTCGGGAGCTGATTACAATACGCGACGCGGGGAATGCGAGCGATCGTGCGAACGGCTCGGCGTCAACCAATTGCGCGATCTGGGACCGGAAGCATTGAAATCCGCCGCGTTCCTTGCTTTGCCCGAAGTGCTGCAGAAACGCTCACGGCATGTCATTCTCGAAAACGCGCGGGTGCTGAGCACGGTCCAGGCCCTGGAAGCCGGAGATCTCGCGGCGGTCGGCAGGCTTTTCGGCGAATCCCATCGATCCATGCGCGACGATTACGAGGTCTCGATTCCCGAGATCGACGTGCTCGTCGAAATCGCGGCCGCGCAGCCCGGGGTTTTCGGCGCCCGGCTGACCGGCGGCGGCTTCGGAGGTTCGATCGTCGCCCTGGCCCGCGCCGGTGAAGGAAGGCGGGTCGCCGATCAGATCGCGAAACTTTATTCTGAACAGACCAACGAGAAAGCCACGGTGCTAGTACCCGGGGCCGGGCTATAAAACAAGGAAGGACAAATCGATGATTCGTTACGCATGCAGTTTGCTGGCAACAGTCCTGTTTGTCGCGTGCTCGACGGGCGGGGCAAATGCTCCCGACGCCGATCGCGCGGGACAGTGGTCCGCGGAGAAGGCCAACGCCTGGTACGCCGAACAACCCTGGCTGGCAGGCGCCAATTTCGGGCCCTCGACGGCGATCAATCAGATTGCGATGTGGCAGAAGGAAACGTTCGACGCCAAGACGATCGATCGTGAATTGGGATATGCGGAATCGCTCGGATTCAATACGATGCGCGTTTTCCTGCATCATCTCGTCTGGCAGCAGGATCCGAAGGGCTATTTGGAAAGAATTGACAAATACCTGAATATGGCCGACCGGCATCATCTCAAAACCATGTTCGTATTGCTTGATGACGTTTGGGATCCGAGCCCCGCGCTCGGCAAACAGCGCGACCCCAAGCCCGGAGTACACAACTCGGGCTGGGTCCAGAGCCCCGGTAAGGAGATTCTTGGAAATCCGGATCGGCACGCCGAGCTCGAGCCCTACATCAAGGGTATTATTGACCGCTACAAAAACGATTCTCGGGTCGTGATCTGGGACCTTTACAATGAACCAGGCAATCCCAACGTCGATTCTTACGGTCCGGTGGAACTCCTGGACAAGAAGATGTACGCCCTGATGCTCCTGAAAAAGGTCTTCACCTGGGCGCGCGAAATCAATCCGAGCCAGCCTTTGACCGTCGCGATCTGGGATGCGGATTGGAGCAAGCCGGAGACCTTCACCGAGCTTCATCGTTACGAAATTGAAGCCTCGGACATCATCAGCTTCCACAACTATGACCCGCTTCCCCGCGTGATGCTGGCCGTCGACTACTTGAAAAAGTTCGGCCGGCCGATTGTCTGCACGGAATACATGGCGAGACCCATGAAGAACACCTTCGAGTCCATCATGCCGTATCTGAAGGAACAGAAGATCGGCGCGTATAACTGGGGTTTTGTGGCCGGAAAGACGCAAACGAACTATCCCTGGGATTCATGGAAGAAGCCGTACAAAACAGAGCCGCGGCTCTGGTTTCACGATATTTTCCGGAGCGACGGAACGCCCTACATCGCGAGGGAAGTCCGCTTCATCAAAAAGATGACCGGAAAAAACTGACCGGCTCTCAACGTCAGGTTACCCTTGGAGCGGCGTCCTTGACGCCGCTCCTTTTTTTCGCCCGCTATTTGACATTTCCCGCCCGTTGCTCGATGAATGACTCAAATGTCGCTTCCCCGAACCGTTCCGTTTCGCACAGCATGGATTCTTCTCATCGCGCTCGCATGCACGAATGTACTCCTAATCCTCCATTCGGCCGTTGATCTCCCGTACTGGGATGAATGGGAGGTACTTCTGCCGGACGCGCTTCCCGCGGGACTGACCTGGGACTGGCTTTTCGCGAGACACAACGAACACCTGGTCGTCACGACCAAGTTCCTCGTCTGGCTGCTTTACAAGCTGAATGGCTGGAATCTCGTGAGCCACGTCGCCCTGAATCTACTGACCTGGCTTGCCATGGTGGCGTGGGTGATCCGCCTCGGCATCAAACAACCTGGCAACATGGACTCGGGCATTCCCGCCGCGTTTTCTGTTTTCATTTTTTCAACGATTTTTCACGAAAATCTCTACTGGGCTTTCCAGTCGGCCTTTCACCTTTGCCTGTTTTTCTTTTTCATCGCGGTCGAATTGCTTTTCGATGAAAAACAGAGCAGCCGGAGGATTTTGACCGGCGCGGCCTTCGCGGCGCTCTCGATTTTTTCCATGTCCTTTGGCCCGGGCAGTTGCGCGGTACTGCTGCTATCCTGGCTCTTCTTTAAATTGGTGCGATTTCGCGCGGGCCGGGAGAATTCCACTCGCTTTTTGTGCCAGGCCGCCGCCGTGACGATCGTCATCGGCGGTTCGCTCGCCGGGTGGGTCATTTCATTGCCCGAGACGAATCAAAGTTCGATCATCTGGCCTGATCGCCTGAGCTTCTGGAACTTTTTCACAAACCAGATTTCCTGGGGCTTTGGCATCGGCACCACCTCGTTTCTCCTCGGCCTCCTTTGTTTCCTGATCGTCATTCTCCCGCCCGCGATTCGCTTCTCCGAGATTCGTGCCGGGAGGTCGCTCGAAATAGCGGAGTACAAGCTCTTCACCGCGATTTTCGGTCTGCTTGCCGCGGCCGCGATTTTTGCCCTGGGGCGATCCGGAGGACTCCTGAGCGCGTCGAAATTCTCGCGTTACGCGGAAGTCACCGCGTTCCTGGTGCCGCTCTCGGCCATCGCGTGGGCGACCGTTCTCAACAGACTGCCCCTACTCCGCAAACGGGTGTTGGTCGGCATTTGGGGACTCTGCTTTTTTGCCTATTCCGATGACTGGCAGTTCAGGACCTACTCCAATCACGGAAGGGATCTCAAGAATAACGAGAGCTGCGTGCGCGACTACTACGCGGGCAAGGGCCCGGCGATCTGCCCCGCTCTTTATCCGACGGGGTCGATTGCCGATCGTCTCGATGCCGCGCGGAAACTCAACCTCTCATTTTATCGCCGATTGCGTTCACGCTGAACGCATTACAGCTTGATGGGGTCCACGCCACCACCGCCACCGCCGCCACCGCCGCAGGCGTCGACGAAGCGGTACTCGCAGTAGAACGCGCCCTGGGTGACGTTAATCGATGTCCCGAGAGCGCTCGTCCCGGGCAAGCCCGTACACTGAAAAGTCCCCTCGCCGGCCACGATATAGCTGCTTTGGATCGGAGTCCCGGGATTCATGCAAGGAACGCCGCCGATATCCTTCGGTTCCATGTTCACGGAATTGAGCTGACAAAAGGTCTGCCCACCCTGAAATACCATCCTGTTCAACAGATCCGGGGACTCATCGGTAGAAAACTGTACCTGCTGGAGAACGGCATTTGCCGCATTCATGGATCCGCCGACTCCGCCGATGATCGTGTCATCGATATTGCTGACGGTGATCGAAAAGCCATGCGATTTGGACGAGGTCAGAGCGTAGGTATTCAAACCTTTTACGGTGAACGTCCCTTTTCCATTCACTCTGCTGTAGTTGCAGGTGACCCTGGCCGGAAGAATGTCCGGTTGATTCGATGAAAGGTGCCGGAGTGATACCGCGGGGTTCTGCGTCAGCGCGGGGGCGCTGCTCGAGACCGTTCCAGTGACATAGAGATTCGATTTCATCCCGAGAACCGCGGCATAAGGGGGCGCGGTCAGCTCCCGATCGACATCCACGACCAGAATTTTATTGCATACGGTATCGCGAACAAACGTCTTAATCTTTCGGGAATCGACATGATTCGAGTAAGCACGAACCGGCGTGGCGCAGCTCGCGAAGCCGCTGTCACGAACACCGTCGCCGTTGAAATCCCAGGAACAGTCGAAGGGCCCGATTCCGCCCGTGGCAATGACGCCGGCGGTGTACTGATAAACGTTCGGATAAATCGCTGATACCGCGATGGCGGTAGGGTTCAAAACAATGCTGTTCGCGATCGCGGCTTCACAAGAAATGCCGAGCGCGTAATTTCGTGACACGACAACGCCATCCAGCTCGGCATCGACGCGCAACGAGTGATTTCCAATCGAAGGCATCGGAAAAGCGGCCGAGGGAATAAGGTTTCTTCCGGATTCAAGCGGCGAAGCCGCTGCTCCGTCCAGGCTGATTCTGAAAATCGTGCCGGGAACGGATGAATGAACATCCAAGGCATAGGCACTGCCCGATTCCATCTGCAGTATCCCGAATGCGCTTGCTTCCCTGTAAACCAGCGTATCGCCCTTCGTGAGTTCAATATTAAAGCTGGGCTGCCGCGCCGGATTCCCCAACGTACTTGCCGCCTCCCTGCTTGCGACGATATCGTCCAAATCAAGGTCGTTGTTACATCCCAAAGCCACGCCGAAAATCAACAACAGCACGGTCATGCTCAGATTAAGGTTTCTCATAATCCCCCCGTATTCATCGATTTAAAATCCTCATTTGAGAATCGGAGATAATCCCCGATCCCGGAAAACTGTCCTTCCGCTATTCTCAAGAATTTCTTGTCGTCGATCACCGACGTGTTCTCAACCAGGTACACTCGAATCCGGTTGTCAGGTCCCATCGCGGTAATGTCGTTGATCTGCACATGGTAGCAGTCCTCGTCGCCCTCGCTCGAAGGGAGTCGCCGCATCTCGTAAGTCATCGGCTTAAAGGACAGCAACCGGTCATTCGAGGCAAAAAGAGGAGCCCCGATTTTGACTTCGCTGTAATTATTGAGGCCATCCGAATCCGCGTCCGTTGACGTCAGCTTAGATCCCGGAAGGAACGGCAGATGGGCCTTCAGCGACATAAAGTCGGGAATGCCGTCTCCGTTCGAATCGAAGAGATCCGGCATCGAACCCAGAATGAGCTCCTCGCAATCGTTCAACCCGTCATGATCGCTGTCCGGGAAAAGAATGGTCCCGAAGGGCGGAGAACTCGTCAGGCCGGTGCAGATCGCGTAATTATCGCGAAGCGCCGGATTGCGCGAGCACGACGGGTCCTTGCAAGCCTGGCCCTTGATCCTGAGTTCCACGAAATCCGAAACGCCGTTTCCGTCGCTGTCTCTCTCGAGCGCGTTCGCCTGAAAACGTTTCTCGATTTCATCGGGAAGTCCGTCCCGGTCCGAGTCACGAAGAACCCGGCCGTCGTCCCACCAAACCGCGTTTTCGTTCTCGACCAGAAGTTCCGAAAGAATGTGCCGGACTTTGCGCACAGGAACGGCAAAAAGCGTGAAATCAATATTGGCACCCGACCCGAAGGAATACGAATTTCCGGAACCTGCCGCGGCCATATCGGCCAAAAGAGCCTGCGCGTCCGCATCGGGCGTTTCGAAGTAATACCCGGTGTGAATGACGACATCGTCAATCGCCACTTTCAACTTGGGATCCGTCTTGAGCGCGCGGATGCGCTCCGATTTCGCCAGAATCGAGGACGAACTCTGGGTGATCAGTCCGTCGACGTCACCGGCGAATGGCACCACGGGGGCTCCATCGCTCACGAAAATCACGACGTAAACGGAACTCACGACCGGGCCGTCCAGAGCTGCAATCGAGGCTTTGGCGTCATCCGTGATCAGCTTCTGAACCGCGTCCAAAGCGCTCAGATAATCCGTGTAACCCATGTCGGCCGGCTGATGGTAACCATTCCTGTTCCATTCCGCGTCGACCACGCTTCTGAACGCGAGCCGCTGGTCCGTGAACCCCTGAACTACCGTGGCCGAGGTCGCGAATCGTACCATGCTGTAATACGTGTATCCCGGATCATCCACGCCATCCTGCACGAAAGTGGACATCGGACCGTAACGGCGATACCCCGACGGATCGGTCGCGTCGGGCGGGTTCTGGTTCGAGCTCGACTTATCAACCACGAATATATATTTGAGCCGTTGACGGTAAAGATCGGGCGGCTGCATGCAAAATTCGGCCTCCGCCTTGACGTAAGCCGGCCTGTTGATCAGGTACTCTTCCAAGGGCACCAGCTCGTCTCTACGGCATCCCTGGACGAAAACACCCGCAAGGAGCATGAGCCAACAGGTCAGGAGTCCGCTGAACTTTTTCATTTTGCGGTAAACCTCCCTTCCGGTGACGGGCCGAATTCCAGAACGAAGGTCTTGCCGGCCGAACCCGGCCCCAGCAATTCAAACGCCGTATAAAGGAGCGCTTTATTCAGGCCATCCATTTCGATGAGGTAAAAGGCGATCAGGTTGCCGCTTCCGCCGTTTAAAACGGGAATATTGCTAACCGTGAAATCGAAGCATTTTTTTCCGCCCGCGACTTTCGCCTCCTGGACGTACTTGTATTCGACTTTTTGGAGACCTTGGGGCCGGTTGGATTCTCCGATCGGCGTATGGCGCTTGCACTCCTGGTAATTCGACAGGCCGTCCCCGTCGGTATCGAGAAGCGCGTCGTTCGGGTCCCTCGCATTGAGTCCACAGCGAAGCTCGAGATAATCCGGGAGCCCGTCTCCGTCCGAATCGAAAAGAAGAGGGTCGGTGTGCGTGAGCTGCTCTTTCTCACAGTTTCGAAGACCGAGGAACTGTGGCGGATCAGACGGGGCAAGCCCCGGATCCTGAAATTCAATGGCCGAGCCGTCGCTGTTGGCCGGATCAAGACAGCGCAACCGGCTCTGCTGGAACCGGTCGATTCCCGAAAGATAGATCAGCAAATCACCGATTTTGTCGTCATTCGAATCAGCTTTGTAAGGCGAAATATTCAGTTCATCGCCGCGCTTTTCCTCGATGAAATCAGGAACGCCGTCTTTGTCGCTATCGAGTGAAAGCTGTCCCCGGACGACATGAACCGACAAGTTCCTGACGAAGAGGTCTTTGTAAGTTCTGCCTGTTTCGGGACAATAGTTCTTCACTTCGACATTCACGACCTCGGGATCAATAAAGTCAGAGACCGCGAGGCGACTCAGGCTTGAGCTGTCGCGGAACTTCGCGCAGCCGGCGGCCGACAAAATGCAACAAGCGGTTATCGCGAGAGTCATGGAAATGACTTTCATTTCCACACCCCCACGGCTTCCTGCGGAAGATCGTTGATCACGAGAACCTTCGAGCTTCCGGAATACTGTTTCTCGGCGACCCGATACAACTTGCGATTCACGATTTCGCTCGTGGTCTGGACCATTTCGACCCGGATCATGTTATCGGGACCGAGAACCGGCATATTCAGGAGTTTGAGCTGATAGCAATCCTGATTCGTCGAGGAACTCACGATTTTCAAATCGTAATCAACCGGCTTGGCCATCAAGAGCTGATAATTCGGGAACTGCGCGGGCATTCCGAATTTGATTTCGTCGTAATTCGTCGTTCCATCGAGATCCGCGTCGCTGTTCGCAGTATGAGTACCCGCCTTGAACTCGAGCTCATTGCGAAAGGCAAGCGCGTCGGGGATCAGATCGCCGTTCGCGTCGAATTCATTGATCCCGGCCGTGTTCCCAAGGACCATTTCCTCACAGTCATTCAAGCCGTCGATATCGCTGTCCCGAAAAACGACCGCGCCCCCCACCCTTGTCCAACCGATAATGGAACTGCAGCCTCCCAGCGAGGGAATGAGCGTCACAAAGGAACGCGCTCCGGCCGTCTGACAACGCCCGCCTTGGATGGAAGCACACGGTTTGCTCTGGGGGGAGGTTCTGTACTCGACATAATCCGAAACGCCATTTGCATCCGAATCCGACTTCAGCGGGTCCGACCCGAGTTCGGTTTCGACTTCATCCGGCAAACCATCGCGGTCACTATCAGTGACCTGCCGACCATTCCACCAAAGGACGGAACGATTCGTGACGATAATCTCTGAAAGAGTGTACTTCAGAAGCTTTTCCGGAACCTGAAAATAGCTGAAATCGATCAGCTCGGTGCCGCCGAAGGTGTAAGCCAAACCATGCCCGGCACGGGCCATGTCCGCGAGAAGTTGTCGGGCGGCCGTGTCTTCATTACCGGTCACGAAATAATAGCCGGTAAACAGGTTGATGCTGTCGACAAAATCGGAGTTGTCGGTCTGCAGTGCCAGAACATCCCTGACCTTCTGGATAATACTCGACGGTTGCTGGGCGTTCAGAACAAGAGGCGTACGCGTCGTGTCGATAGAAAGAACCGGAAATCCGTCGCTCACGAAAACAATTAGGTAAGTCGAACTCACCTTGTTGTCGGGATCGGCAATCGCGGCCGTCTTGGCCGCCAGAATATCGGCATTGATGAGCTGATAAGCCTGTCCGATCGCCGCAAGGTAATCCGTCGCGCCCTCATCAAGGAGATTCGTGAGTTCGTTCTGAACGGTGGTCCGAAAGAGATCACGATTCGACGTGAAGCCCCGTACGGTTCTCGCCGTCGTGCTGAAGTTAATCAGACTGTAGTAACGATCAGGATCATTTGCAGGGCTGTTGGAAAGAAACTCGATGAGCTGCTGGTAACGACGCTTCCCGTCCCGATCCGTCGCCAGCTCCGGGAGAATCTCGATCGGTTCGACGATCTTTCCGTCCTCATCGATCCGATAGTTCTGCTCATTGCTGCCGGACTTGTCGATGATGAAGATGTATTTCGTTTTCGTGCGGATGATACCCGCTTTCTCGGCGCAAAAGTTCACCTCGACGTAGGCGGGCTCCTGAAGCACCGGATACCGGTGCTCCAGCTCCGCGAGCCGGTCATACTTGCTGCAAGCGACGGCAAACAGCAGCAGTAAAGGTAAAAATCGCGCTAAGCTCGAACGAACAGACACTACTCCCCCTTTTTTCCCGAACAAATATGAAGCAAAATTCACTCCATGAATGACGCTTCGATTTTTAAGCTGATTTTTTTTCAATCCTGTTTAAGGAGTAGACGGTTTGGAGAAAACGGACAATTCACGCCATGTGTACGCGCGGACACGGTGAACTAATAAAGAACGGAGATCTCGAGAAGGAACACCATTCCCGGCGCGATCAGGGTCTTGTCGACGTTGAGCTGATCATCAGCGTAGAAATACCGCCAACCGTTCGAAGTTCCCGTCGGATCGTAATTTTGCCGGTAGATCATCTGCGAGAGCTTGAGTTGAAAGCCGGAACCGAGCTTGAAATTTTCGGAGAGAGCTCCGCCGTAAATCATTCCGCGAGTCGAGAAGGCCTCGTCCGGACTGAAGAGCGTCCCCTTATAGAGCCTGGCTTTCACCTCCGGAAAAGAAACCAACTCGTAACCGAGCAGCAAGCCGGCGCTGAAAACGGTCGAAAACCGGTATTTAGGAATGGTGCGAAAGGTGAATGCGTTTATCTTGGAAAGCGGATCACCCGAGAACGTCGTCCCGTAGGAAGCGCCGAAAATCATCCAATCATAGGTCGGGCTCATCCAATGAAGCTCGAAGAGATTCGCTGAAAATCCGGCTTTGTTATTCATGATCATGAGAGGCGCCAGGCCCATCGCGAAGCGTAAATTCGTGTCCGGTTCTCGAAAGAGGTATTGTTTCAAGCCGGGAAATTCCGAAAGTATATCATCCGGGGGAGAATCGGTCGCCGCGAGCGCCGAAAGACTCAGAAACAACGCGAAGGCGATTCCTCCGAGCCTTAATTTCATAGGTCCCCCCAAGCCGAATAGAGACGCTTCGAGCACTCCTCGCGAAGCCTCGGCGCTCCCGGAACCGCGCTCTGGGTACGCAGGTGATACGCGGCTTCCCCGAACATTCCGAGTTCAACGAGGCTGCAACCGAGAATCGTCTTGAACTCCGCTTCCTCCGGCCGGTAGAGCGACATCCCGTAACTTGCCGTCGCGGCGGCGTGATGAAAAGAGCCCGTTTTCAGATACCGGAGCGCGAGCGCGATCATTCGTTGTCCGTCGGCCTTTTCGGCGAACAGAATGCGCCGGTAATCGTCGATTTCGGTATCCGACGGATCCCCCGTCGAGCCATCTGCGGGAGAAAGCAGCTTCGTCTGCAGGGCTTCACGAACGGTCTTTGTCTCCCCTCGGCGGCAGAACTCCAATTTCGGCCGCAAAGCGACGTCGCGCGCTCCGATCCCGAGACATCGGTTCTGATACAATTTCGCGCTCGCCACTGACTCTTCCGCCTTCTGCGAAAGAATGGCCCTGAGTTCCGGATTGGCCGAGGCGCATTTTTTCAGGTAGTCGGCAAAATCCATGTACGTGCCGTAACTCGTCATCGAGAGTGTCGTCTCAAGCAGCGGGTCTCCGCTCCCCTCAAGGGACTGTAATGCGTTGCTCACGACCGCGAACTCCTGGGCAACGGATTCGATACCGGCAAGGGTTCGGGGCGCCGCTTTGAGCCTTCTTGTGAACGCCGCGATCTGACCTTCGGCTCTTTGCAGATTGATCCAGCGGCAGAAGAGCTGCCGGCTCTGGCTGCTGCACCTCGAACTCGCTTCATTGTGAATTCGCGCCTGGAGAGGAGCCGGAAGCCTGTACTGCGATTTGAAAAGCGCGAGCATCGACTCGTCGGACACGCCCAATCTGAAAAGGGTTTCAGCAACTTCGGGCGGCGTTTTGACGGGCGAACTGAGCACATCACCCATCTGCTCGCGAACCCTGGTCTTGAGTTCACGGCTCATCTCAAGACCCCGGATGCCGGCGGTCGAGCTTTGAACGGTTTTCCAGTCGCGCATCATGAGCGCCGTATTGATTCCTTCTTCAAAAGCCTGCCGCCGGTCCTCCGTCGAGAAAGCCGGGTTTTGCGCGATCTCGGCGTAATTCTGGATCGCGCTTCTGAACCGGGTGACCCGCAGGTTTTCACGCGCGATCGATTTGAGAATGACGGCTTTCTTTTTCGGGTCATTTTCGTGGCGCGCCATGGTCGAGGCGGCCTCGAGAAAGGTCAAGATGTCCCGCTCGGCCTTGCTCCGCGCAAGAGCCTGTTTGAGCGCCTCGCTGCTCAAGCGCTGGTCACCGATTGAGAGCGCGGCGGCCAAGTAGCCTTTGCCTTGCGCGAAGGCATCGTAGCCTTCGAGGCTTTTCACCTTCTCGCCCAAGGATCGTGATCGAGCAGTCTGACGTATCGAGGCCAGCTTCTTGTTGAAAGCAGGGTTGGGGACCTTCAGCCCGAGCATCCGGTTCGTCCAATTCTCCAGCCCGGCGAAATCGTTTCGGGTGTTCAGATGGTCCAGGATCAACTCACCGGCTTCAACCGCTTGGGGGAAGCGCCGAAAACGCCGCATGTAATCGAACGAACTCTCGAGAACTTCCGGGAAGAAGCCCTGATCGTATTCGGCCTTCAGCTTCGCGAAGGCGAGCTTTGAATCGGACTGCTTCTTTTTATCGAAGCTCATGTACCGGCTGATCGCGTCGATCAACAGACCGCGCAGTCGAAGGTTCTCGAAAAAACCGTAATTGGATTTCTTTTCGAAACACAGGATCGCGTTCTCGATGAGAAGCTTTTTGTCCCTCGGCTGACCGAACTCACCCGAAAACACCCTGAGATAGTAATCTCCGCTGCGAAAGTAATCACCCAGGGCATAATACACATCCGCGAGATTGGTCCCGATCTTCACCGCGTTCGGCGAATTCCAGAAATAGCCGAGATACACCAGATAAAAATCACGCGCTCGCGTCAGATAACTTGTCCGCCTGGCCGCGTCCTTTTCCCCCTTGGCATAGCCGTGACTGGTCGTCCCGAAATCCCGGATCTGCTTTTCAAAGAAATTATAGGCCAGCGTCTTCGTGGCGTTCGGGATTTCGTAGAAGGAACTCCAAGCATTGTACTTTTCGAGGACAAATTGAATTTCCTTCGAAGGTATCGAAATTCGATCGTGGAGCGGGATCATCAGCAGAACTTCCTGATAAACACCGATGATCCGCTTCGGA
>MEQK01000168.1 GCA_001770175.1 Bdellovibrionales bacterium RIFOXYD1_FULL_55_31
TAAAACGCACGACGTTGCCCTGAGAGCGAGAAGTTTGGAGGGCGATGAAACTGCGGACGAGGAGCTCTAAACATTTCAAATGAAAGAAACAGCGCTAATTTCAGGACCTTTATAGAAGGAATCCGATAGCAACCCGGTTGAAGAGCCGGAATGCCGTCAAGAATAATCGCAAAAAATTCGTCCAAATTGATTTACACGTATTTTCCGACCGCCGGCGGCGGACTCCGCAGCGTTCTGGACCGTTTGGACCTTCGGGGCTCGCCCCGCTCTTTTCGAAACTCTTCTTCTCCCGAATTTCTCCTCAAAACCCAGCCCACCACCCCAACGCACGCCCACCACCCCAACGCACGCCCACCACCAACGCACGCCCACCACCCCACACCGCACGCTCTCTCCTCGCCAGCAGTTTTCTTGTGCCATGCCCGACCAGCGAGTTTCACCACTACACGCCCGGTTTCATGGCGAACCGCGACGAAATCTTCACGAGCCGCCGAATTCAAACCACCTAGCCTCACTGCGGCGCAATCTCTTCAACTACTTTGCCGAAGTGGCAGCCAACACCTTTATTTCTTAAAAAACTTCTCGAGTTCCGCCCAAGGTTGCGAGTTCAGTACGTCCTCTGCTCCGAGCCAGGCTCGTCGCGCCTGTGCGACGCCAAAGCGGATGAAGGAAAGTTCCGAGTCACTGTGCGCATCGGTTGAGATCGCGATCTTGAGTCCGAGCGATTTGGCCTTCTGGCAGTAGAGGTCCGCCAAATCCAGCCGATCCGGCTGCGAGTTGAGCTCGATGAAACACTTTCGCTCAACGGCGGCTTCGAGAATCGTCTCGAGATCGACATCATAAGCCGGGCGTCTTCCGATCAGGCGCCCCGTCGGGTGCCCCAGGATATTGAAGTACCGGTTATCCATAGCGCGAATGATCCTCTCAGTCTGCTTCGCTCGCGAAAGATTGAATTTGAAATGAACCGAGCAGACCCGGAGGTCCAACTCCTTCAGAATGGAATCGGGCAAATCGAGCGAACCATCTTCAAGAATATCGATCTCGGCTGACTTCAGGACGCGAAAACCTTTTAACCGGGAATTCAGTTTGTCTATCCTGCGGATCTGCTCAGCCAGGCGTTTCGGGTCCTGACCCTTGGCGACTGTCAGATGTCGCGTGTGATCCGTGATCGCGAGGTACTCATAGCCCAGACTTCGCGCCGCCTCGACCATCTCCTGCAACGTGAGATGACCGTCCGTCGCATCCGTATGCGCGTGAAGATCCCCGCGGATCTGCTCAAGCGTGATCAACTCCGGGATGGCCCCTTTCTGAGCCGCCTCGATTTCACCCCGGTTTTCGCGAAGCTCAGGCGGAATCCAGGGGAGCCCGATTGTTCCATAGACCTCCTCCTCGGTCCTGCCCCCCACGCGCTTGTTGCGGCGAAAGACGCCGTACTCGTTGATCTTGAGCCCGTTTTTCACGCCGATCATCCGGATCGCGATGTTGTGGGCCTTCGACCCCGTGAAATAGACCAGCGCCGCCCCGTAACTTTCCGCATCGACGAGCCGAAGATCGACCTGAAGATGATTTTTCAACAGCACGGTTGATCGGGTCTCACCACGGGCGACGATCTTCTCGACGTCATCATACGAGACAAATTTTTCCATGACGTCGGAATCAGGCGTGACCGGCCCATCCGACCGCCTGGTCACCAGAATATCCAGATCCCCGACCGTTTCCTGGCTTCGCCGGTAACTGCCCGCGGGCATGACCGCGAGCACGCCGGGAATTTTCTTCAGATAGCCGACGAGATCGCGCGCGACTTCCTCGGCAAGGAAAAGGCTCACGCGAGTCGGCTTTTCACGGCGGAGCTCCTCGAGGATGACCCGCTCAAGTTTGGGGCCGAAGCCAGGCAGCTCACGGAGTCTCCCGGCGCGCACGATGCGCTCGAGGCTGTCGATATCCGTGATTTTGAAATTGTTTTTCAAGGCCTGGATACGCTTCGGGCCGATTCCGGGAATTTCCAGGAGCGCCGTCAGTCCCGATGGGGTACGCTGTTTGGCTTCTTCAAGGACCGAGAGACGCCCTGTTTTCACGATTTCGGCGACCTTGGCCGCGAGATCTTTTCCGATTCCGGGAAGATACGTCAGGTCCTCGCCGCGCTTGACGGTTTCGGATATCAACCCGGGATGAACGCTGATCAGGCGTGCCGCATTCCGGTACGCGCGGATGCGAAACGGATTCGCGCCTTCGATGTCGAGAAGATCGGCTAATTTTTCGAAGACCGCCGCAATCGAGCTATTTGAAACAGCCACTCTCGCCTCCAGCGGCGCTCGGTTCAGATACCCATTTCAGGACCGGGCTTTTCCGGCCCCCCCGAACTTCCCGCCTCCAGCCCGCCTTTACCAGCCGCCTTTTCGAATTTAAAAAGGATACGCTCGATCGCATCCACGTCTTTTCTCAAATAGAGGCGGTACTCCCGATCGTCCGTATGGACCAGCTCCTCAATCATTTCATGGAGGCGCGCGAAAAGAGCGCTCTTCAGCGTTTGGACTTCTTCAGTTGAGAGTTCAAGCCACACGAGGCGTGACTTGCACGGTTCGTTCCGCGGATGATAATCTCATCCGGATGACTTTGAAGGCAGGCACTCAATTCGGGATACTCGGAAGCGGCCAACTCGCGCGTATGCTCTGTGAGGCGGCACATCGCCTTGGCTTGTCGCCGCTCGTGTTGGGCCAGAGCCCCGGCGACCCGGCCGCTCAAGTCTGCCCGAAAGCCGTTCTCGGCTCCATCAGGAACGTCGATGTGCTCAAGGAATTTTTTTCACAGGTATCGCATGTCGCCTTTGAGAATGAATTCGTTCCCTGCGGAATTCTCGAGCGCGCGTCCTTCGGTATGCCGGTCCGGTTTTTCCCGTCCATTCGATCGCTCGCATTCCTTCAGGATAAGCTCAACCAGAAATCCGTCCTGAACCGCCTCAAAATCCCCACCTCGCGCCATGTGATCGGCAATTCACCGGGCAACTGGCTTCCCTGGCTTCATGAGATGCTCGATCACTTCGGAGAGGGCGGCGATTCAGAATGCGTCTTGAAATGGGCTCAGCAGGGTTACGACGGAAAGGGAACATTCTTCCTCAACCGCAGCCCCGAGGTCCTCGATCAGGCGGTCGCCTTTTGCAATGAAGCCGAACTCCGCGGCATCCGGATCTATGCCGAGGAGCGGATCACCTTCAAACGCGAACTCGCCATTGTTTCCTGCCATTCAGAACAGCACGGATTCGCTCACTATCCCCTCGTGATCTCTGAACAGAAAAACGGAATCTGCCATCGAGTCTGGGGCCCGGCCGTGAGCCTCGGGGTCGCCCCGAAGCTGGCGCGCGAAGCCCAGCGATATGCCGTAAAGCTGGCGCAAGCGCTCCAGCTTTACGGAACCTTCGCGATCGAATTGTTCGAAAGCCGGGGCGGGAAGCTTTTGGTCAACGAAATCGCCCCGAGAGTTCACAACACCGGGCATTACACGATGAACGCGTCCGAAACGGACCAGTTCGAGAATCACCTTCGCGCGATGTTCGACTTACCGCTGGGGTCGACGCGAACGGCTCCGGGGTTCGCGATGCAGAATCTTCTCGGCCCGCCTCTCGAAGCGCACGGCGTGCATTCTGTCGCGATGCCAGAGCCCACTGAACGGCTCCACATCCACTGGTATGGCAAACAGGATTTGAAGCCGGGGCGAAAACTCGGTCACGTCAACGGAGTCACCGACTCCCCGGGAAAGGTGAAAAAACTTCTTGCCGAGATGGACTCGACCGTCGAAGAATGGCGAAAGCGAGCGCGAAAGCCGAACCGAGGGTCAGAATGAAAAAGAATAGGAAGCCGAAACCACCCAAAAAGCAGGCGCTCGTGGCGATCGTCATGGGCAGCGATTCAGATTTCACGACCATGCGTGAAGCGGGCGGGGCGCTCGAGCTGCTGGACGTACCGTTCTCGATGGAGATCATCTCCGCGCATCGCACGCCCCGTGAAATGGTGGCATTTGCCGAGACGGCCCGGAGCCGGGGTTACCGCGCCATCATCGCCGGCGCGGGCGGCGCGGCCCACCTGCCGGGGATGATTGCCGCGCTTACCGAGCTGCCGGTCATCGGCGTACCGGTCGCGATCGGCGCACTCGAAGGTGAAGACGCTCTTCTTTCCATTGTCCAGATGCCGAAGGGTGTTCCCGTCGCCACGGTCGCGATCGGAAACGCCTGGAACGCGGGCATTCTCGCGGCGCAAATGATCGGAATCAACGACCCTGAACTTCTTGACCGCGTTGCCGGCTACAAGGACAGTTTGCGGAAAAAAGTCCTTTCCAAAAAACTCCGGACCTGACTTTTGGGCGGGCAGCAACTCCTTTATACACCGAGCGTGTAGAAAAAATCGTGCATTTCAGAAAAAACATCGCATTTGGCATTGAATAACGCACCCCGGCCGAGTGTATGACCTCCCAACATGACGCATGCGGCATCAAACCCAAGGAATAAGGAGTAAGCGAAATAATGCCAAACCCGAATCTCAATTCTAAAAAGATCCGAACCACCCTTCTCGCATTGTTAGCCCTGGGCGGAGCTACCGCTTGCAACGGAGGAGCTGGTGCGGGAGCCGGCGCCATCGATGGAACCAACGGAGCCGTCGCGAGCCATCAGAATATTGATAATGGAACCCAGAGTGCCGACGGCATTACCCTCGCTCTCAGATACGTCTCTTACCTGAATCAGGACGGTCAACCCGTGATCTCTGAGGCACGTTCCCGCCAGATCGTCGATCGCGTGAACCAGATCTACGCTCCTTGTAATATCCGTTTCGTGCTCGAAGAGTATCTCCCCGTTACACCCAAGGACCGCGGTCTCGAATTCGGCCTGAGCTCGATGTCGGACATCGAACCGACCCGCGCCGCCTTTGACGAGCCAAACCGTGTCGTCGTGGTCAATACGGGAGCGTGGGACCATTCCTCAATCGGGAGCGCAAACGCCTGGACAGCGATGCCCGGGACAAGCCCTTCGGGCGTCGTTCTCGAGTCCGATGTTGCTGAAAATGCCGAAATCGTCGCTCATGAACTCGGCCATCATCTGAACCTGGACCACGTTGACGATCCAGCGAACCTAGAGAATCCAATCATTTACTCGACTTCAACGTTCATTTCGGCGTCGCAATGCAGCACAATGCGACAATCGGCCCAGGGTATCCGTTCCGCATCTTTGAGGTAAGCCCTCGTAACCCCAGGGTTTTAACCTCGCCCGGCGCTTCCTTCCGGAGGGAGCGCCGGTTTCTATCTCGCCCCCCTTTACTCACCTGAATACCTGTGGCCAGACCGCCATTCTCCTGTGATAATTAATGATAAAACCAGGACTCAGCTTAATAAAAATCGGAACTACTCCGATAAGCTTCTAGATGGGTTTCTTTGTTTTTTCTATGGATGATTCACAGGGGACGCACAGATGAAAAAAGAAAAATTTGGAAAAGGCACTCTG
>MEQK01000169.1 GCA_001770175.1 Bdellovibrionales bacterium RIFOXYD1_FULL_55_31
GGACACTGGTCAGGTCGGCGGCTGAATTGCCGAAGGCAAACGAAAAGCGCCTGCGCGAGTACGCCGATTCCAATCTTCCGGCGGTCCGACAGAACTTGTTCAGCGCGGCTCCGATCTACGACGATCTCGAGATTGAGACGCTGACGTTTTCGTTAACCAAGCTTCGGGAGGAGCTGGGGGTCGATGATCCGCGCGTACGGAAAGTGCTTGGGACCTTTTCTCCGCGTGAACTCGCGGTATCGCTGATCAAAGGCACGAAACTTCGAAACGTCGAGCTCAGGAAGTCGCTCTTTGAGGGGGGGCAGGCCGCGATTGAAAAGTCAGACGATCCGATGGTTGTTTTGGCGCGCAAAATCGATACGGATGCGCGGCAGATCAGGACGCGTTACGAAGATTCGATCGAGTCCGTCATCAAGAAAAACAATGAGCTGATTGCAAGGGCCCAGTTCGCCGTTTATGGCGCGAGTATCTATCCCGATGCGACCTTCACGCTCCGGCTGACCTATGGTCAGGTCAAGGGGTATAAGGACGCGAGGAGCGGCAAGGAAATTCAACCGCTCACGAGAATCGCCGGGGCTTTCGAACGCAATACCGGGCGCGATCCCTTCGCGCTTCCGGCCTCCTGGATAAAAGCGAAAGATCGTTTGGATCTCAACACGCCCATGAACTTTTGCACGACGAACGACATTATCGGCGGTAATTCGGGTTCGCCCGTCATCAACCGAAACGCCGAAATCGTCGGACTCGTGTTTGACGGGAACATCGAATCGTTGGGCGGGGAATATGGTTTTGATCCTGCCGTAAACAGAGCTGTCGCCGTCCACGGCTCCGCGATAGAGGAAGCGCTGAGAAAAATCTATCATGCGGAAAGACTCGTGACGGAATTAAAGCCCCGCTAGCCGCCAGCTGTTTGGGTCCTACGCGAGCTTTGCCCCTGAGGTATTATTGCTGATGATCTCGATGTGAAAGACGCCGTCCGCGGTTTCAAAAGGGATCACGATGCATGCTCCCGCGCCGAAATGCTTGATCTGGTGGTCCTTGCCCCACACACACGACGGGATCGCCTGCTGGATCTTGTAGCCAAGTGTGTTCAGCTCGATTTTCGATTGGCCCAGGATGATATTCGAGAGCTCGCCCGCGAGATCGACAATCTCGGGCGTGATAGCGGTATAGGTCTGGCCGAGCATCCCCGATGCAAGCTTCAGGAAGATCTTTTCCGGAAAGCTGATCGCGAGCGTTCCGTTGAATGTTTCTGAGGTGATCCCGATAATGCCGCTCAAATCGCCCAGCAGCATCGGATCCGTCGGCTTTTTCAGGAAAGGTTTTTGGGGCGTGGTCGCGATCGAACACTGCACGTTCAGGACCTTCTGGGTCGCCGTGACAAAGGGGTTGATGAAGTTCACATCGAATTCTTTCTGCTTGGCAAGTCCGAATTCGACGAGAGCGGCCCGTAAGCTGGTGCGTACGGGGAGGAGCCGGTCGAGACCGTTTCGCTTGATCGCTTCGCGGATGCTGTCGTTGACGTTGATCAGGCAGATCTTCCCGTTGAGTTCTTTGAGTTTTTTGTAAATCTGGGCCAGACCACGCAGAAATTGCGTGTTCATGTCGCCGCAGGCTTCGCATTGTACGACGAGATACTTAATGCCGTTACCTTTCAACCGACTCTCGAATTGCGCGTCAACCGTCGGGCGTTCCGCGCCGTTGCAATCGCCCTTGAGGGTCAGGATCTGGTATTCGTCTTGTTGAGTAAATTCAAGCGCCATGGGCCGCCTCCTTGGAACTCAGCGCCCGGTTCACCTCATCGAGCAGGTCCTTGGGCGAAAACGGCTTCGTTAAATATCCGGATATCCCCTTTTTGCGGCAGGCTTCCATCTGCTCCGGAAGGCTTTCGGCGGTTATCATAATGACGAACGGCAGTTCTTGAAATTGCGGAATAGACCGGATATTCGACAGCACCTCGTAGCCGGTTTCTTCCGGCAGCATCCAATCCAGAGTCACGAGGTGAATGGGATCGTCGAGCAGGGCTCGTTCTTGGATGATGGTTTCCGCTTCGGCTCCGGTTGCGGCCTCGTGAAAAACGGAATCTGGAAGTGTATCAAGGTAGCGCCGGATAATCCTGCGCATGGTTCCCGAGTCGTCTACGATAAGGATATTCCGTTTCATATTGCCAGTTCCTGAGCTGATCGCGTTGGGTTAGTTTTCAATTATGCAGACGAGATGCTCTTCGTCCAAGAGGATGCGCCTTGCGTCATCAGATTTTTTACAGATTAAAGCCGACCAAACTACCTAAAAATAGGCCGCCGATCTGTGATTCAGCGAGTGAGCCCTTGAGATATGCGAGTTCACTTCGAAGCATGAGGCCAAGAATGCTGTATTGATAACCAAGCGAAATCCCGTATTGCATCGTGCTTGCTGAGGTCGGATTGAGTGCGGTCGCGGGAAGTGACTTGACGCCAGGTTGAGCTGAAGCAGCTGGTACCTGCATTCCTGACAGACTTGCGAATCCGAGAAATGGACTCAACGAGAAAAGATGCCTGTCCCAGACGCGATATCCCAGTGGGAAGGCCAGGTCGCCCAGAAAATAGGTCACCTCAGAGCCGAGAAGCAGGCCTGTCGAGGCAGCGATCGCGGCAGAAAAGTTCCTGGCTTTGGCCGATGTCTCGGGGACCCCGGACACCTGATACTTGAACCTGAAGAGAAGCGGCGCATACGGCTGCATCCGGACGCCGATATCGATCCGGTCGTTCACGGCTGCCATGAATCCGAAGCCGAAATTGGCGAACGAACTCTGGAGCTGCGGTTTCGGTGGTTCCGTGCTTTCAGGGTCTGGCGTCGACATCGTGGGCGGCGCATTCAGGTCCGCTCCCGATTGGATGCCGATCAGTTCGAGTCTGCCGATTCCGGCGCTCCCGCGCGCCTCGGGAGTTTCAAGGTGAGTTGCCGGAAGATAGTAGTGAGCGCACCCCGAGAGACTCGCCGCGAGCACGGCCAGCCAGCCGTATCCGATCACCGTGAGCTCAGAGCGAAAAGCCGGCCGCATCCGCGTCAGCTTTAAATCCCTTCACGGTTTCGAGGCTGAGAAGTGTCAGGTCCTTTCCGAACCCGGGAACTTTTTTGATCAGATCCGCGGGGGCAGTGATGATTTGGCATCCGAGCTGGTCAGCCTGGACGATATTGAACGCCTCGCGCGTGCTCGCCCAAAGAAGCTCGATGTTTTTGTCCGTTGAACGGCAGATTTCGACGGCCGCCATCATGATCGGAACGGGATCATGGCCAACGTCGCCTGTGCGGCCTGAAAAAACGGAAACGATCGAAGGAGCTCCACCGCGAAGCGCCTGGCAGGTTTCCCATATCTGCTGAATCGTATAAATAGCAGTCACGTTCAGCTTAACGCCGCGATGACTGAGTTCCTGGATAAGCGGGATACTGGTCTCGCCTTTGGAGTTCGTGATCGGAATTTTAACGTAGACGTTCTTTCCCCATTCCGCGATTTCGAGAGCCTGGCGTTTCATCTCGGAAGCCTCATCCGCGAAAACTTCAAAAGAGATCGGTTTATTGGGGATCAATGCGATGATTTCTTTGCTGTAGGCGCGGTAGTCCTTTACGCCCGCTTTTTTCATCAAGCTCGGGTTGGTCGTAAAACCACTGACCAGGGGGTTGGAGGCCATTTCGAGCATTTGCGCGCGATCGGCGCCATCGAGAAAAATCTTTATTTTCAACATGATTAGCTCCTCAGATAATTTGATCTATTGAGCTTAACGTCATTCGACCCAAAACTCTAGAGTGAGCTCCTCGTTAGGCATGTTGCCTGAGGGGGCCCAATGGAAGCTAAACACTCAACTATGACATACCGGACAACTTTTAGATCTAACCGCTTGACAGTGCAGCGCCTTTAAGGCAATTTCCTGCGTCTATGTACGCAGTCATTGAAACAGGTGGTAAGCAGTATCGTGTGCAACCCGGTGATATCTTTCAGGTTGAAAAGCTTGATGGCGATATCGGAGCGGCTGTCACATTCAACAACATTTTGTTGCTCAGCAAAGCCTCCGGCGATAGCGCGCAAATTTGGTTAGGTAAACCGCTCGTCAATGGTGCGGTTGTGAAAGCCGAAATTGTTGGACAAGGCCGTGGCGAAAAACTTACGTTAGTGAAAATGAAACGGCGCAAGCAGTATCGCCGCACGCAAGGTCATCGTCAGTTTTACACGCAGCTGATTGTTACTGATGTCGATAACGGTGCCGGTGAACGGCTCGTCATTTCTGCGGATGACAAGAAGGCGCGCTTGAGCAAGTTCCAGAGCCACCTGAAACCGAAAGGTCAGGGCTACACAGCTCCCACGCTCGGCTCGCGCAAGCGCCTTGCCGCTGCTAAAAGGACCGAGAAGGCTGCTGCGAAATAAAGGTTAGGGGTTTGAGTCATGGCACATAAAAAAGCTGGTGGTAGTTCCAAAAACGGTCGCGAAAGTAACCCGAAAATGCGGGGCGTGAAACGTTACGGCGGTCAGAAAGTCAATGCCGGTGAAATCCTTGTTCGCCAGGTTGGGACTCGTTTTCATCCGGGCCGCAACGTCGGTCTGGGCCGTGATTTCACTCTGTACGCAATGATTGAGGGCGTGGTGACTTTTGAGCGCTTCGATCGCAAGCGTAAGCAAGTTTCGGTTTATCCCGGCACGGCCGCCTAATATCCAGCTCTGCTTCAGCGCAACGTCTCGAGAGGCTTTAGGCAGTTTGTAAAGCTGAATTACAAGAGGGTGCGCTTCCATGAGATTTATAGACGAAGCTACGATACGCATTTCCGCCGGCCACGGCGGCCCTGGATGCGTCAGTTTCAGGCGTGAGACTTTCATTCCTCGCGGTGGTCCTGACGGGGGCGATGGCGGGGACGGCGGAGACGTCGTCGTCGTGGCTTCCAAACAGCTCAGCACTCTCCAGGACTTTCGATTCAAACGCGTTTACCAGGCACCGAACGGGATGCCCGGTTCGGGTGCGAATAAGGCCGGCAAAGACGGAGAGAATGTCGTCCTTCGTGTTCCAATCGGAACGTTGATTCGAGATGCCCTAACCAAGGAACTGCTCGTTGATTTTTCACACGATGGGCAGGAATGGATCGCCTGCAAAGGCGGACGCGGCGGCAAGGGTAACGCTCATTTCACCACCTCGACGTTTCAGGCGCCCAAGTTCGCGCAACCAGGAGAAGAGGGTGAAGCGCGGGAAATAGCGCTGGAGTTGAAACTTCTCGCGGATGTCGGGATTATCGGATTTCCAAATGCCGGAAAGTCCACCCTCATTTCTCGAATGAGCGCGGCTCGGCCGAAGATCGCTGACTACCCGTTTACGACGCTTACCCCCAATCTCGGAGTGGTTTCGCTCGGCGATGAAAGTTTTGTTCTGGCTGACGTCCCGGGACTGGTCGAAGGAGCTCATCGTGGTGTCGGGCTTGGACACAAGTTTCTCCGGCATATCGAGCGAACAAGATTATTCCTGCATCTCCTCGACGGGACCAAAATCCTCGAAGATGCGACGGTTCCGGATTACGAAGGATCTCCCGAAGCGGAAAGGGGAAGCCGGGTTACCCAGGCTTTGATCGACCGTTATTCCATCATTCGCAACGAACTCAGGCTTTTTAACGAGAAACTCCTGCATAAGCCGGAGATTCTCGTCATCAACAAGCTTGACGTGCTCGAGTCGGATCCCGTTCTCGTGAAAAGCGTTCGTAAAGGTTTGCGTGATGCAATCGCATCGATCCGCGGTACTCACCCCGAGCCCGAGGAGCCGTATATTATTTCGGCGGTAAGTGGAGCCGGAGTCGCGGAGCTTCTTTCGGTCATTCAGGTGAAGTTACGAGACTACCGGATCAGTTCGGAAGAGCGTGAAATCCCGCTGCCGGACGATGAGGGAATTCGGACTTGAGCTTTGCACGAGCTTCAGCTTCCGGTAAAATCGCGAGCCTCAGGTGGGACGAGGTGACGGCGCTTTTCGGGGGGACATTCGATCCTCCTCACATAGGACATCGTGAAGCGGTCCGGGGCCTGTTTTCGAACCCTGGCGTAAGAAGAGTGCTGATATTGCCCTCGCCCTCGCCACCCCATAAACCGTGCTTCGCTTCTTTCGAAGACCGGGTGAAGATGGTTCGGCTTTGCTTCGGTTCGACTCCGGCGGATTCGTTCAGTTACGATGTTGAGGTCGATCTCAGCGAGTTTGAACGTGCCCGGCTAAACCCGGGCGTTCCGGCCTATACCCACGAGACGCTCCAGGCGCTGCGGCGGAATATCCCGCAACTTGCTTTCGTTGTCGGTGCCGATCAGCTTCAGATGCTGTCGACTTGGTACCGTTTTCCCAGCCTGCTGTCGCTCTCGCATTGGATAGTCCTTGCAAGACGCCCCAACGGAATTTCAATAGCCCTGAAAACCTTGCAGGAGTGGGAAGCGAGCGGAGTATGCAGGCGGCTGGGTTCGGCAGGACTGGACGGGGAGTGGCAGCTCCTGAAGGGGGCTGCTTTCATGAAGCTGGTTTCCACGGAAGCCCCTGACCTCTCTTCTACGCTCATCCGAGAGGTCATTGGGCGTAACGGCGAGCCCCCGGTCGGGGCGCTTTTGCCGGAAGTAGCGAGCTATTTGAAGGAGCGGCGGCTCTATGGTAGCAATGCGGAGGCATCGGGTTCCTCTTCAAAAGGAGAAGTGAAGTAATGACGGACGAACAAAAAGAGTCGCAAACGTCCCGAGCGGCGGTTTCGGATCCTTCGCGCGATAAGGCCTTGATTTGCGCTCGAGCCGCTATTGACAAAAAAGCCGAGAACATCCGGGTTTTAAATCTGACCGATCTTTCAGGATTTACGGACTACTTTGTAATCTGCAGTGCTCTTTCAGACCGGCAGGTTCAGGCGATAGCCGATTCCGTTGAATATGTCATGGCGTCGTCCGGTTTCGAGCTCATTTCGGCCGAAGGGTATGCCGAGGGACGATGGGTCCTGATGGACTTTGGCGATGTGGTCGTGCATGTGTTTCTCGATGCCCTTCGGGAATATTACGATCTCGAATCGCTCTGGGCCGATGCGCCGAAAATCAAAATTCCGGCTGAATTTTACGGACCCGCTGCCAGCCGTCTGAACTGATGAAGCTGGGTATTTTCGCGTTCGGAAAACTGAAAACGCCGGGATTGCGGCAAGCCGCGGATTATTATCGCGGATTGATCCGACCGCTCGTGACGATGGAGGAGATCGAACTCCGCCCGGTTTCGGTTCCGGATAAAAACGAGAGCACCCGGCGGCAGATCCAGGAAAAAGAAAGCACCATTCTTACCGAAAGACTGGGTTCATTGCTGGGTTCGCGCGGAGTTTTCTATCTGCTCGACGAAGGTGGTCAGGGATTTTCGACGAGAAGCTGGGCTTCCATGGTCAGGGATTGGGAGCAGGGCGGTATACCGTATGTTGCCTTTTGTGTCGGGAGCAGCTTGGGCTTCGACGATCAGCTGCGCCGGAAGGCGCGCAAGGTGATCAGCCTCGGTCCGCAGACCCTGCCCCACGAATTGGCCCGCGTTGTTCTTTTAGAACAACTCTACCGCGCCTGGAGCGTCACTCGAGGTCATCCCTATCACAACGAAGGCGCGTAACGAAAATCCCGATTGCAAGCTGACGGATCTTCAACGAAAATGGATTCCTTCGACAAATCCCTGCAGGCAACAACTTGAAGAGGTGGCTCAAATGAAGAAAACCGAAAACCGCGCGATTCTGGTGATTTTAGACGGCTTTGGACTGGCGAAAGATTCCAAATGGAATGCGATCGCGAATTCAAAGATGCCCTTCTATCGCTCGCTCGTGGAGCGGTATCCTCATGCCCAGCTGCTGACGCATGGTGAAGCGGTGGGCCTGCCGGCCGGAGTGATGGGAAATTCCGAAGTCGGGCACACGACCATCGGGGCCGGTCGCGTTGTTTACCAGGATCTGACCCGAATTTCGAAAGAGATCCGAACCGGCGAGTTCTTTGAGAACTCCGTTCTCCGGGAAACGATCCAAGCCGGTGCGAACAAAACGGGCAGGGTCCATTTCATGGGGCTGCTCTCGGACGGAGGGGTTCACAGTCACATCGATCATCTTTTGGCTCTTCTCGACTTTTGCGTGAAGATGAACGTTCCAAATGTCAGTGTCCATGCGTTTCTGGATGGACGCGATACTCCGCCGGAATCGTCCCTTTCGTATTTTGAAAAACTTTTGAAACACCCCACCTTCTCTCCGGAGGGAAGCGGAAAAACGAAAGCAAAGATCGCGACCGTGATGGGGCGATACTGGGCGATGGACCGCGACAAACGCTGGGAGCGGGTCGAAAAGGCTTACCTTGCGATGACCGGCCAGGTGCCGGCGGTTGCGGGTTCCGCGATCGACCTCGTGAAGAAATCACATGCTTCAGCCAAAACAGACGAATTCGTCGAGCCGCTGCTGCTCGATAGTGAAGCTGCGATGCGGGACGGTGACGGCGTTGTGTTCTTCAACTTCAGGGCGGACCGTGCGCGTGAGATCAGCGCCGCGATCGGCTCGAAGGAATTCACCCCGTTTAACCGAGGTCGGGGTTTCAGGCCTTCCGCCTTCGCCGGGATGACTCAATACGAAAAGAATCTCGAAGGAATGAAGGTCGCGTTTGGCCCGCAGAACCTGGACAATATTTTCGGTCAATGGCTTGAAAAACACGGACGATCTCAGTTTCGTATCGCTGAAACCGAAAAGTACGCTCATGTCACTTTTTTCTTCAATGGTGGACGCGAAAAGGCTTTCGAAAAGGAAGATCGGCTGCTGATTCAATCACCGAAAGAAGTCGCGACTTACGACCTTAAACCCGAGATGAGCGCGCTTGGAGTCGCCGAAAGCCTGACGGAGAAAATCAAGGGGAACGGGTACGACTTTATTTTGGTCAATTTCGCGAACCCGGATATGGTCGGTCATACGGGTGTTTATGATGCTGTGATCAGCGCGTTGGAAACGATCGACCGTTGCCTTTCTCAGGTCATTACCGCCGCCCAGGATTCCGGCTATCAGATCTTGCTCACCTCGGATCATGGCAACGCGGAAGAGATGCGGGATGATCAGGGACGGGTTCACACGCAACATACGCTGAATCCGGTCCCAATTCTTTGGATTCAACCCAAGGGGGTTCAGATTTCCAAAGAGGCCGCGCTCAAGGACGGCAGCTTGCAGGATCTCATGCCCACGCTTTGCGACCTCATGGGGCTGCCGCTTCCGCCGGAAGTCACGGGAACAAGTCTGATTTCGAAGTAGAGAAAGAGAGACACAGCATGTTGACTATTCCTGAAGTGCCGAAACAGAAAAAACGACGATCACTGGCTGTCTTGACCAGCGGTGGTGATGCGCCGGGCATGAACGCGGCGATCCGTTCAGTGGTTCGCTTCGGGTTGTCTCACGGATGCCGGATGCACGGGATATCGAAAGGGTATAGTGGGCTATTGGAGGGCAATATCACGCCTCTCGAGAGCACCTCGGTCGCCAACATCATCCAACGGGGCGGGACTATTCTCAAAACTGACCGGTGCGAGGCATTCTTTCAACGTGCGACGCGCCGGGAAGCCGCGAACATCCTGATCAGAAACGGAATAGACGGCTTGGTCGTGATCGGCGGGGATGGCTCCTTCACGGGGGCGCACCTTCTCGAAAATGAAACCGGATTTCCGACGATCGGGATCCCGGGCACGATCGATAACGATATAGCCGGAACGGATGACACGATCGGCTTCGACACGGCAGTCAATACGGCTCTTGCCGCGATCGACCGTATTCGCGATACGGCGAGCTCCCATGATCGCATTTTTCTGATCGAAGTTATGGGAAGGAGTTCGGGTTTCATCGGGCTTTCGGTTGGGATCGGCGGCGGCGCCGAAACCATGATTCTTCCAGAGAGCCAGGAGACCGTTGCAAATATCTGCAAGACAATCGAGCGTGGTTCCCGCCGCGGTAAGACGAGCAGCATTATTGTCGTCGCTGAAGGCAAGAAGCCTGGGCTTTCGGCCCGACTTGCCCGGGATTTATGGAAAAAAGGTTATACCGCGAGGGTCTGTATTCTGGGCCACACCCAACGAGGCGGGTCCCCGAGCGCGCATGATCGACTTCTTGCTTCGGTTCTCGGAGCTTCGGCTGTGGCTTATCTACTCGCCGGGAAAAGTAATGCGATGGTCGGCGTTCGGGAAGATTCAGTCGTGCTTTGCCCATTCCGAAAAGTTGTCGGCTTCAAGAAGTCCGTCGATAGCCAAATGCTGCATCTCGCGAAGGCTCTCTCTTTGTAGCCGGTCTGGGTAGCCGGCCTGGCGCTTGCGTCAGCGAGGGCATGCTTGGCTATCTCTTTCGATGTATTGCGTGTGACGACGCCAGACCCGCGGCTCGGACCTTTCCGCTCTGCTCGAACTGCATGGAGGCACTCGCGCCGTGTCCACCGCTCTGTCCGTCGTGCGCCAGCCCGTTTTGCGTTCAGAACGGTTCGGGAGAGTGTTTACGTCCGTGGGCGAGGCACGGTTCCATCCGATCTTTCAGCGCAAGATACCTTTTGATCAACCCGGGCTATCGAACGTTGAGACGATGGAAAGCTCGGGGAGGTATCGCTTTTGAGCGCAAGGTTTTGAATCCGGATTTTCAATTCGCGATTCCAGAAAATGCTTGGGTCGTTCCGATCCCGCAACGGTTTGTTCGTGCCTGGCGGTTCGGTGGAAGTCCGTCGGAGCGAATCGCAAGATGGATCAGTCATCGTTCCGGCGCTCCCGTCGTTCCCTTGCTCGAGCCGGTTCACGATCCTGGGTTACCGAGGCAGGCGGAACTTTCGGCCGAAGCGCGGCTGCAAAATCGGTTACGGTTTCGGATCCGGGCGGGATGGATTCTCCCGCCGCGCACACCGGTCGTGCTCGTCGATGATTTTATGACGACGGGACATACCTTGAGAAAAGCGAGCGATCTATTGGCCGAGAACGGGGCTGACGACGTCCACGTGTTCTGCCTGGGTGTCCGTCCGGCGCGTTCCGAACAGCAACGCAACCTGCTCCATCGCGAGTGTCGGTCCGAATCCGTCGGTCAGGAATGAAATGGCGCTCAGCTTTTTTGGAAAAGAAGAGAGCTCTTCCAAGGTCCCGGTCAGGTCCCCGGCCCCGTAAATCAAGGCATCTTCGAATCGGACCTGTTCTTCCGTGACATTGGCCATGAAATCGCGTTTTTCTGGCGGAAGCCATGCGGTTCCCGTGAACATTTTGTCGAGAGCGCCCTTCATGCGTCGGAGTTTTTTCGTGATCTCGTGATTGTCCTCGACTTCTTCGCGGGAGAGGCAAAGGGTCCAGAAGCTTCTTTTGCCGTCGAATGAGAAGTATCCCCAAACGTGACGCTCGATTTCCTCGCCGGGTTCCTTGTTGAGAGATCCGAAAAATCCCTCGGTAATTCCGATCCCCATCGGGATTTCATGAGTAAAGGTCGCCTGAAGAATTCCAGCGGGTTCACGCTTCCGTCCGGAGGAGAGCGCCTTTTGGACAGCGGGGGGGAGTCCCTGAATTTCGTTCACGGAAGTCCAGCGGTCGGCATAGATCAGCCGATCACAGGCGATGACCTCTCCCGAGGCAAGGGCGAGGTTTTCGAGTCCGTGATCACCGATCTGAATCCGCGAGACCGGGATACCCTCTATTCGCCTGATGCAGGCAAAACGGTCTTCCGTCAGCTCTTTGCGGATTGCTTCTTCGAGTTCGCCGGCGCTCATTGAGAAGCGGGATTCGAATACCGAAGGGAAGCGGCTTTCAGGTGCCCACAAGAGTTCCTTCAGTACATCTTTCCGTGTTTCGGGAGTGGGTGCTTTCGTCCAAACGGGTTCACGAAAAGCCTTATTTCTGAATTCCCGGACATAGGAGCCTTGGTCCGGCTGGCCGCAATCAATCCCGAGTCTTTGAGCAAGATCAAACCAGGCTTGTACACCGGCGCCGCCATGAGATCCCGCTTCGAAAGTCGGGAGGGGGGCAAGCATCCTGACGCCACTTCCTTTTATCCAGCAGACAGGTTGATGAGCGTGGGCGAGAAAACCGACTGCTCCTAATGCAGCCCAGCCGTCACCCACCACGACAATGGCTTTCTGATG
>MEQK01000170.1 GCA_001770175.1 Bdellovibrionales bacterium RIFOXYD1_FULL_55_31
TTGGTCAACTAATCAAAAGAAATATCCGCGGATGGTCCGGTGATGATCAAAACCGAGAGTCGATCCATCCGACTTTCGAGAAGGTCTTTTTCTGGAACGATCCCGAAACCCACTACTGGCCGGCCCTGGGCCGCCGGCTCGCTTCCAGTCATCGCGTCATAACAGAATTCTTGCACCAGTCCGGGCACGCCAAGTTCCTGACCCTTTTGCGGCGTGAGTAGCACAAAGTTCTCGCCCTCCGAAAGGGTGCCTGTGCGAAGCGCCGGGGCGGGACTGCTTGCCGTTCTGCAATTCGGAGCGCTCTCGATCTGGTACTTCAGGGGGCCTTCTCCCGAAAAACGAATGCGAAGGGCGTTATGCCCGATGCTCGCTTCGCGTTTTACCCAGTTGATTTCCTGGGCAAGGAGGCGAGCGGAATTCAAAGTAGCCCATTTTGCCCTCTGGTCAGCGATGATCGGAACCGAGAAAAGAAACACGAATACTCCCGCGGTCGCGAGTATCCAATTCCGCCTTCGACGCTTGAGGCGGAGTTCGGCTTTTTCCCAGAGTTCGTAACTCTCCCATTCCGCCTGGGACCAACGTTCTTCGGCTATGTCGGTGTCATAAATTGGAGCCATAAGATGTCGCCTAGCAGATAATAGTATAACCCACCCAAAACTAGAAAGGGGCCATAGGGGATGGAGGATTTCATGATGTCTTTTTCGCGATTCACGAGGGCCCAAAGAATACCAATAACACTGCCGAGGATCGAACTGATTAATATGATCGCGAGGACGCCACTCGGGCCCAAGAACGCGCCCAACATTGCGAGCAGCTTCACATCACCCCCGCCCAGGCCTGTGCGTCCGGCAAATCTTTGGTAGAGCGCGGCGATCAGGTAAAAAGTGCCAAATCCGATCGAGGCGCCGATCAATGAACTCGACCATCCGAAAGTAGGTGGAGCTTCGGGAAAGACGGCAGAAGTCAGCAATCCGAGCACCAGTCCGCCAAGGCTGAGTCGATCGGGAATGATGCGATGCTCAAGATCAATGAAAGTTACGGCGATCAGAATCGCGAGAAACGGCCAATCCCTGAAGAAAAGAGTCCATGAGAAACCGAAACGAACTTTGGCCGAAAGGAAGATCAGCGCTGTCAGAAGTTCGATCGTCGGATAACGGATGGAAATCGGTGTCCGACATTCGCGACATCGGCCGTGAAGCAGTAGATAACTCAGAATCGGTATATTGTCCCACCATCGGATTTCTTTGTCGCAATTCGGACAGCGGCTTCGCGGTCTTACAATCGAACGGCCTTGCGGCAGTCTGACCACGACGACATTGAGGAAGCTGCCGACGATCAGCCCGAATAGAATCGCGAAAACGTTGCCGTACCAGTTCGGAATTTCCTGCATCAAACCTCACGGGCGCGGATGAGAACTCCGGCCAAGGATAGGAAAAGGGCGATGAGAAGAACGGCGTAACCGCTGCTCCCGGCTAAAAACTGCCACGAGACCGGCAGGCCGTAAGAAATCTTCGTGCCGAGGTTAAAGTGCTCGAAGTTCGGTAGAGTTGCCGCCAAAAAATTCAAGCCCCACTGGACGCCACCAAGCCCGGATTTAACCGCGAGCGCGCGCAATTCGGAGATGTTGTTACCGATGAGAAACAGCCCGAAAGTAAAGGTTACGGCAAGCGACGCAGTCGAGAAGGACGCGAAAAAAATCGCCATACTCGCCAAAACGAAGCTTTGCAGAAGAATCAGGCATAAACCGGCGAAGAGCGTTGGGTGGAGCAAGTCCTCAAACCCGTTGCCGACGGTCACGAGAATCCAGGAAAAAACAGCGGTCAGCAACAGCCAGTTGACGGACAGCACCCCCGCAAGTCCGAGAAATTTACCAAAAACGAACTGCGCCCGTGTGATTGGACGAGATAAAGCGACATAGATCGTCCGTCGTTCGAACTCCCGGCCCAGAAGGCCGGCGCCGGTTAAGATCGCGATCATGGCGCTCGAGAGCATGACCGATGAAATGCCGAAGTCCATGACAATCCGCTGAGGCGCGTTATAGGTCATCGTCGATCCGAGAAAGCCGAGTCCAAAAAGGAGGAGCGCGAAAACGACGATGTTGTAAAGGACCTTATCCCTCACGATTTCGAGAAAGGTAACCCAACCGACAGCTCTGGCGACGCTGTGCCAGCGAGCTCTGACGGACACGCTAGGCGACATGCGGTCCTCCTTTTCCGAAGAAATCCTCGAGAGAAGGCCGAATTGGGGTGACCCACAGAATTCTGGCTTTTTTTGCGATTAACTGCTCAAGAGCGGAATGCACCGAATCCTGACTGGAAACTACCGCACGTACCCCGTCGGGTATTTCCCGCATCGTAGTGAGTTCCAGGATTTCCTTGGCCTTCGCGACTTCGAGGTTTGAAAACGCGATCTCCGTTTGAAGCGGGCCGCGCGCTAAAAACTGGCCGATCGGGCCACAATTGACGAGTTTTCCTTTTTCGATGAGCGCGACCTGATCGCAAATCGCCTCTACATCGGGAATGACATGCGAACTGAAAAAGATCGTGCGACCTTCGGCGGCAAGTCTCAGGATCAGCTCCCGAATCTCTTTGCGGCCCGTTGGATCAAGACCGCTCATGGGTTCGTCGAGGATCAGGAGTTCCGGGTCATGCAGTAGGGCTTGCGCGATACCGATCCGCTGGAGCATGCCTTTTGAGTATCGCCTTAACTCCAACCGTCGGGCATGTTCCATCCCCACTTGGGTGAGTACTTCGGGTATTCTGGTCCTGATCTCCTGTTTTCGCATTCCGGCGAGAGTACCGAAATAATTCAGAAGGCCTTCGCCCGTGAGGTGGTCGTAAAAATAGGGCCGCTCTGGAAGGTAGCCCAGTCGTGAACGGGCTTCAGGGGTCGTGGCCTCATATCCGCAAACGCGGACCGTGCCGCACGTTGGACGTCTGAGTCCCACGATCAGATTGATCAGCGTGGTTTTCCCCGCGCCATTGGCCCCAAGGAAGCCCGTAATGGATTTGCGCGGCACCTTGAGAGCGATCTTGTGCAGAATCTGGACTCTACTGAGCCAGAACCCCGTTCGGAAGCACTGGTCGACTTCGATGACCTCGATAATGGGATCGCTTGTTCCGTCTGTTCCGATGGACGACATGCTAACGAGATTAGTGGATTTCTGAGATTACCGCAACCCGAACACCGGTTCGTAGGGAGTTGTTGACCGAACTTTGCCCTCGGTATCAAGGTAAATATCGCCTCCGAGTGGGTCCTTTGCCGGCAACCGGCTCTCCTTGATGTAGTCCTTCCAGTAGGCTTGCATCTGAACTTTTGTGATCACCTGAGAGGCTTTGTATCTTGGAATTCTTTCCAGGAAGCTTGTGAAAGATCGGTTCGTTTCGAAGAGGTACTGAGCCAGAAAAAGATTGCGGCGTTTCTTGACGAGCCGATCCTTGATCCGGTCGTCCTGGGTTCCTTTGACCAGGAAGTTCAGTAATCGAAGCCCTACTTCGTATTCGCCGCCGGGCTGTCTGAGGCGGTTGCTAAGCCGCTCCAGGTAATCGGGCGCCCCTTGAATCGCGGAAGCTTGAATGAATGCCTTTGCTGCCGCCGGCATGTTGTCGAGTTCAAAGAGCTGGAGGTATCCCATTAAGATATAGATGTTCCAGCGGCTCCTCCAAAAGCGCGATTGAAAGGACGCGGGAAGATGAGGCAACTCCAGTCTGATAAAACGATCCGCTTTTTCGAGCAGGAGCCGTGCGCCAGTGATATCGCGTCTGATAACAGCTAGTATGTTGGCCCCTCCAAAGTACGGTTCATAGAACGCGTGATCGAGGTCCGTGATCAGGTCCAGATCGAAAAAGATCGAAGCATGTCGGCCGGGAGGGACCGGCGTGATCGTCGGATCGGCGAGCGCGCGCAACCAGAGCCATTCAATCATGACCGGCACGTTTCCGAAGGACATGATTTTATAAAGGCGTGGATCGAGCTTGGTCTGTCGGTCAGGTGGCGGTTCGACCCAGGTCGTATCCGTGAACCTGAGGTGCCGGTTAACGAGTGCGGCCGCGGTGAAGAAGAACGCGATAACGACTAGGGATGCGAGGAGCGCCTTTAGCTCAGCTTTCTTCTTCGTCATCGCTCGTTCCCAGATCAACTCCCAGCTTTGTCAGCCGATATCGGATGCTTCGGAACGTGATTCCTAAAGCTTCGGCGGCTTTCCGTTTGACGCCACGGGTGTGATTCAACGCCTGCGTCAGGTAAGCTCGTTCCACCTCACTCAGTATTTTATCGAGTTGGATCGGACCTTTCGAAAAATCGGGAGCGGGAAGCCGGATTTCGCCCGCATGGGAATTAGGCTTTCCGTTGCCGCCGCCTATTTCGATCGCTATTCGGGTCCTCGCGGCATTTCTGAGCGCGCTTGGAAGCGATTCCAGGGTGATTCGAGTATTGTTCTCGAGCGTCACTGCCCGTTCGATTACATTCTCAAGCTCACGGACATTTCCAGGCCAGTCGTAAGCTTCCAGCGCGACAATGACCTCGGGGTCGATACCAGTGAAGTTCTTGTTGAAGCGGCCGCCGAATTTTTTCAGGAAGTGATTGGCTAGGAGCTCGACGTCGCCTTTACGTTCTCGGAGGGGTGGGGTTTTGATCAGGATCACGTTGAGGCGGTAATAGAGATCTTCGCGAAAAAGACCTTTCGCGACCGAGACTTCAAGGTCCCGGTTGGTCGCCGCGATGATCCGGACGTCCACATGAATGTCATCGGTTCCGCCGACTTTTCTGAAGACTCTCTCCTGAATCGCGCGCAGCAGTTTGACCTGCATCGGAAGGGGCAGCTCGCCGACTTCGTCGAGAAAGAGGGTCCCGTCGTTTGCCGTCTCAAACAGTCCGATTTTTTCGTTCACCGCGCCGGTAAAACTTCCCCTGCGATGGCCGAATAGCTCGCTTTCAATCAGGTTTTCTGGAATCGCGCCGCAGTTGATTGGGACGAACGGGCCGTTTTTAAGAGGGCCGGCGTCGTGAATCATGCGCGCGACGAGTTCCTTGCCGGTTCCGCTTTCTCCGGTAACGAGGATGTTGGTTTTGGAGGCTGCCACCCTGCGAATCAGGTTCAAAAGTTCTTTTATAGAGGGAGATCCCCCCAGGATAGTTCTATTCACCGGCGCCTCCTGCGAGTTTGAAAATGGGAAGGTACATCGCGATCATCAGGCCGCCAACGGTGGTTCCGAGGAAGACGAGAATGATTGGCTCAATCAGCTTGCTAAGTCCGCCCACGAGGGCTTCCACATCGGCCTCGTAGAAATCCGCGATCTTTTCAAGCATTTTGTCCAGGTTTCCTGTCGATTCCCCCACCTGGATCATCTGATAAGTCATTTTCGGAAATGTTTTGATCTTGCTGATCGACATACCGAGCGTTTGTCCCGCTTCGATGTCCGCTCGTATTCGGCTGGTGGCTTCTTCGAGAACCACGTTCCCGATCGTCGTCCGGCAGATATCGATAGCGTCGATCAGATTGATGCCCGATGTGATCAAGGTTTGCAGGGTCCGGGCGAACCGGGCGATTCCCCCCATCCGCACGATGTTTCCGAAAAGCGGCGCTCTGAAAACCAAGCGATCCTTGAACGCCCGACCCTCGTTGGTCTTCAGGTATCGTACGATCAGGAAGGAACCGATTACGATACCGCCCAGGATCTGAAGGACGTTATTCACGACAAAGTGCGAGGTGTCGATCACCATCTGGGTCGGAAGGGGCAGCTGGCCTCCGCTGCCTTTGAGCATTTCTTCGAATTTTGGGATCACGAAGCCGAGCATGACGCCGATGACTCCCAATCCGATGGAGATGACGATGATCGGATACATCATCGCACCCTTGATCTGCTTTCGAAGTCGGTCGGCGTCCTCGAGATATCTTGCGAGACGCTTCAGCATCTGGTCGAGGGAGCCGGACGACTCTCCCGCTCTTATGAGCGCGACATAGAGCTTCGGGAAGGCCGTCGGATAAGCTCCCATCGATTCCCAAAGATAGGACCCCCGGGAAACACGCTCCTTAATTCCAAGCAGGGTGTTTCGCATGGACACGTGACTTGATTGATCGGTGAGAATTTCCAGGCTCTGCAGAAGGGGAATGCCCGAATTGATCAGGACTTGCATCTGCCGCGTGAAAACGACCAGTTCCTGGTTGGTGATCGGCGCGCCAAATTTGAACAGCTGGCCGACATCTTTGTTGAGGGCGTTGCCGCGCCGGATACGAACAGGACGGATTCCCTGCCCGCGCAGGATCATCCGGAGTTCGCCCTCGTTGGCGGCGTTGAGGGTTTTCCTCACCTGTTTTCCTGACTTGTCAATTCCCTCGAAGTAGAAGTCGACCATCTTCTCACTTCCTGTCCACTACGAAGAATCTCGTCAGTTCATCGGGAACAGTCGTGTACTCGATGACCTCGTTTTTCGAGACGACCTTCCGGTTAACAAGGTCGATCAAAGCCTGATTCATCGTCTGCATGCCCGTCTTTTCCTGGCCGGCTTGCATGGCGGAGTAGATCTGGTGAACCTTGTCCTCTCTGATCAGATTTCGAATGCCCATCGTCGGAATGAGCACTTCGCAGGCTATGGCGAGTCCCGGCTCGAAACTCTTCGGAATAAGTTGTTGGGAAACGATCGCCTGGAGCGTGAACGAAAGGACCTGCCGGATTTGCTCTTGCTGGTGCGGAGGAAAGACGTTGATAATGCGGTTGATGGACTGGATCGCGCCGTTCGTGTGCAGGGTTGCGAATACGAGATGGCCGGTTTCGGCAAGTGTCAGGGCCATTTCGATCGTTTCCGCGTCGCGCAGCTCTCCCACCAAGACGTAATCAGGATCTTGGCGTAAGATCCGCCTGAGGGCCGTGGCGAAGCTCTTGGTATCGACTCCGACCTCGCGTTGATTGATGATGCAATTTTTGTGGGGGTGCACGAATTCAATCGGGTCTTCGATCGTGATAATGTGACCGAATTCCTCCCGGTTCAGGATATCGAGCATGGCGGCAAGCGACGTCGTTTTGCCGCTTCCGGTGGGGCCGGTTACGAGCACCAGACCATTGGGCCGGTGAACGATCTTCTTGAGCACTTCCGGAAGGCCCAAAGAATCGAAATCTGGAATTATCATCGGAATGCGGCGAAAAACGGACGAAGTGCCGCCCCGTTGGAAGAAGATGTTGCCGCGGAACCGGGAGAGATCCTTGATTCCGAATGAGAAGTCGATTTCGAAATTTTTCTCGAACTCGGCTTTTTGCGCGTCCGTCAGGACGGAGTAACAGAGTTCCTTCGCCTCGTTCTGATTCAAGGCGTCCATTTTGGCTTTGACCATGTTTCCATTGATGCGGAACTGGGGAGGGACTCCCGCCGTAATGTGAAGGTCCGAGGCATTTTGGTCGACCATTGTTTTCAGGAGTGAGGGAAGCGTCACCTTTGCCATCTTAATTCTCCATGGTCATCGAGATCGCCTCTTCGAGGGAAGTTCGTCCCTCGAGGACTTTAGTCATCGCGGACATTCGTAGCGTCTTCATGCCGTCTTTGATCGCTTGTTTCTTCAGCTCCATGACCGTGGCCCCGCTCAGAACCAATTCCTTCAGGGTCGTGCTGAAGTCGAGTACCTCGTAGATGGCTATGCGTCCCTTGTAGCCGCTTTGGTTGCAATGGCTGCAGCCGACCCCCTTATAGAGTTTTGCGTTCGAACCTTCTGGGATTCCAAGATGAACGAGCTTCTCGGCAGGGATGCTGTGCTCGGCCTTGCAATGGGAGCAGAGGGTGCGGAGCAAGCGTTGAGCCACGATCGTGTTCGTCGATGAAACGATCAGGAACGGCTCCAGTCCCATGTTCATGAGCCGGGTGATCGTGCTCGTGGCATCATTGGTGTGAAGCGTGGAAAGCACGAGATGTCCCGTAAGCGCGGCTTGTACCGCGACCTCCGCGGTTTCGTAATCGCGGATTTCGCCGACAAGAATGATGTCGGGATCCTGCCGCAAGAGTGCCCGAAGGACGCTGGCGAAAGTGAGCCCGATTTCCTTATGGACCTGGACCTGGTTGATGCCTTCGAGGTTGTACTCGACCGGGTCCTCGGCTGTCGACAGGTTATCGGTCAGCTTATTCAGTTCGGTCAGGGCTGAATAAAGGGTGGTCGTTTTCCCGCTGCCGGTCGGGCCAGTTACCAGAACCATGCCGTTCGGCGAGTAGATACCCTTCTTAAACAAATCAAGCTGGCCGGTTTCGAACCCGAGCTTCATCAGGTCGAGCTGGAGGTTGCCTTTTGAGAGGAGACGAAGCACTACTTTTTCACCGAATAGAGTCGGCATCGAATTCACGCGAAAATCGATTTCACTCCCGCCGACCTTTAATTTGATGCGGCCGTCCTGGGGAACCCGGGACTCGGCGATGTCCATTCGCGACATGATTTTCAGGCGGGCGATGACCGCACGCTTCATTTCGAGAGGAAGCTGGGCCATCTCGTACAGTGTCCCGTCAATTCGCATCCTGACGCGAAAACGTTTTTCGTACGGTTCGACGTGGATATCGCTCGCGTTTCTGCGGATAGCTTCGCTGAGAATGCCGTTCACGGCTGAAATGACCGGGGCATCTTGTTCTTGGGAAACTCCTGACTCATCGATCTCATGAATCTGCACGAGATCGAGCGCGGAAGAACCGTCATCGTCTCTTTTGTCTTTTTTGAAGGTCTCGATCGCCGCACCCACTGATGCGGCTCCGCCGTAGTACTTGGCGATCGCGGCATCAAACGCGGAATACGAGGTGAGCACGGCCTCGATGTTCATTTTCAAGCGGAATTTCAAATTCTCGAAACTTGAAATATTCGTCGGATCGCAAAGCGCGACGACCAGTGTCCCTTTATTCGCCTGGATGGGAATGACCTGCGATTTGACAGCCACGTCCGGAGGGACCAGGCGGATCACTTCGGGTTTGATTTCGAATTTCGTCAGATTGATGCTCGGTAGTCCGAACTTCTGGCCGAGGTAGTAGAGAAGCTTGGTTTCGGCGACGTACTTTTTGTCGATCAGGAAACGAACATGGCTTCTCGCGCCCGATCTCAGGCTTTCAGCGGCTTCTGTGAACTGCGCCGAGCTAATGATTCGATCTTTTACAAGTAATTCAGCGAGTTGCCGTGACATGGGATCCCGTCCTTAGGAGAGCCTAAACTGTCCTTTCTTTTATAGTGAAAGGGGTAACAATTTTTGTCAAGGCAACTGCCGATGCTGAAGTGTTATGGTCAGGAACTTCGGAAAAGCTTTTGAGCGGCTTCGATATCGAGCCCGATCTGGCGTTTGAGCTCGTCCATTCCTGAGAACCGGCGTTCATGACGGAGCTGCTTGAGGAATCGTACTTCAAGGCTGTTTCCGTAAAGGTCCAGGGTTGTTCCGATCAGGTGAGTTTCAGCCAGGGCTGGGATTGTTAACTCCCCTTCCGCCTGAAAGGTGGGGCGAGTCCCGATATTAGTGACGCTAAAATACTCGCGGGGCTGGGCTATTAGTGGATTTGGGCCTGGCTCAATTCCTTGCGGTATCGCGATCGTCGCATAAACACCGAACGGAAGTGTGAGTTTCGCATCGAGCTTCAGATTCGCTGTCGGGAAACCAAGTTGGTGCCCCCGTCGTTCGCCTTTGATGACGATGCCTCGATAGGAGAAAGGGCGCCCGAGAAGGTGATTAGCTTCCTCGATTTCCCCGCTGAGAAGATGTTGGCGTATCCGGGAACTCGACACGACCTCTCCGTCCCGTCGTTGGGGGGGGACGATCGTGAGTTCCACGCCCGTGCTTTTGCAGAGTGATTCGAGACAGGCCAGGTGTCCTCGGCGCTCTTTTCCGAAGGAGAAATCGTATCCGACGATTACCGACCCGGCGCTGAGCCGGTGGAGAATGATGTCGTTGAAAAAATCTTCGCACTCGATACTCGAGAACTCCCGGCTGAACGGCTGTTCGATCACCATGTCCACCCCGAGTTGTGAGAGAAGTTCGAGCTTCTCATCGTAAGTCGACAGGAGCTGGACGTGTACGCCGGGTTTCAGAGCGGTTTGCGGATGAGGGCGAAACGTGAAGACAACGCAGGTACCGCCATTCCGACGTGCCTTTTCTAGGGCGAGGCGGATGATTTCCTGATGGCCTCGATGGACCCCGTCGAAGTTCCCTATAGTGAGGATTACACCGGGCGGCGAACGGTCTAAATTTTCAATGCCTTGGATCACTTGCATGGGGGCTCAGTGGTCTTTCCGCGTCTTGAACCGGTAGCCGCAGCCGTTCACTTCCGAATCGATGGCATCAAAAGGGTAAACATGGCAATTAGCTGGCCGCAGATTGCCGTAAACACGACAGTATGGAATCCGATGGTGGTCAAAACCGAGAAATGGACAGTCGTAGATGAGTTTGCAGCAGTTCCCGCAACGGGCACACGCACCCAGCCGAGATTCCGAAACAGATTTCCGGATATAGTCCTTTCGAAAGGTCCCCAGAATAAATCGGCGTCCCTTTCGTAGGATCTGGCCGAGGAGGTTTCGTTTCGTGATCCTCTTCTGGTACCATGAATTGACGAAGTCCGCGGGACTCATTAAGAGACATAAGCCATAAAAGGGTGATCCGCGTCAACGCGGATTTAAGGC